>CALBST010000463.1 GCA_937967425.1 uncultured Caulobacteraceae bacterium | reverse complement strand
CTTCCACTTCATCGACCCCAACGGCAACGACCTCGCGGTTTGGACGACGGAGTAGAGGCCAGCAGGAAATTGCTTAGGGCGCCGCAGCCTCGGGGGGCTCCACGTTCGCGGAGTCAATCGACGTTATGAGCGTGCGCAACGCCGCCTCATAAGCGTCCGGCTGATCCCACCATTGCTCATGCCCGGCGCCCTCCATCCACTGATAGGAAGCATTCGGGAAAAGGTCGACGTATTCAGCAACGGACTCATACGGAATGGTGTCGCACTGCCCGTGAAGCACCAGCACCGGAGCGGTCATCCGCGCCATATCGGCTCGCGGATCGTAGAAGTCGTCTGGAAAGAAATTCACGCCAATCCGGCTGTACGCGCCGGCGCCGCCTTCCTCGGGCTGCACATTTTCCGGATTGCACACCATGCTGCGCGTGAACCGGCTCGCCATCGTGTTCAAAGCCGCATCGACCTCGTGGTCAGGTGCAAACTTGACATCGAACGCTTGCGCCAGCGCCATCGACACCATCGCCCGAAACGGCAAGCGCGCCAGGCTGGTATCCTCGTTAAGCGTCGCCGAGGTGTCGATGAAATTAAGGTTCGCCGGCGCCGGATAGCGTTCTTCATTCACCCAAAGTCCGTTCGCATCATAGATGTTCGGCTTCAGGTCACCGGGCGAACTCAGGATCAGCGCTGCGATACGTTCTGGATGCCGCGCGGCATAATGCGCGGCAATGACGCCGCCGAAGGAATGGCCCATCAGCACGACGCGTTCCGCGCCGATGTTGTCAACGATCTGATCTAGGTCGGCGACATGCCCCTCAAACGTCGTGTCTTTCGGACGCGCGCGGCGATCGGACAACCCCGTGCCGCTCTGATCATAGAGGTAGATGTCGTGACCCAGATCGCGGAGCCGCGAAAGCTCTTCGATCATGCTGGAATGGACGTAGCCGCCCGGCCCGCCGTGCAGAAAGATGATCGGCGCCCGCCCGCCTGAACTGGCGATGTGCGTATAGGCGATGCGATAGCCGCCCGTCATCGCCCAATACTGGGTGGAGTCGCGCGGCTGAATTGGCGGCACGTTCGGCGCAATCGGCCACAGCGCCCAGATCAGCGCGCCAGCGACAACCAAGCCGAAAACCGCCAGCAGCGCCCTGCCAGCCCAAGCAAATACCCTCACGAGAGTCCCTCCACCCCGCACAGATGACGCTACGTGGGGATTCGGATGCATCTCTCCGCTTCAAATCCGGCGGTTGCCCCAACAACAGCTGCTGAAGGCAGCCTCCTATCCGGGCGCAAAACGAGCCGAGCCTGGTGAAGCCGCTACAGAAAAAGATGAAGCGGTCCCCTGCGACTAACGCTGGCCAGTCGGCAGGTCCTTGAACGCCACGCCCTTATCGACGCGCACATCTTGCGGCAGCCCGAGCACGCGTTCGGCGATGA
>CALBST010000462.1 GCA_937967425.1 uncultured Caulobacteraceae bacterium | reverse complement strand
TCGTCAACGATCCGCACCACCGGCGCCAACACTGTCGGCGCAACCTCCACCGCGATCGGCAACGCCGCCACCTACTCCGCCCGCCCGCCGGGCGGCTGAGGTTTCAACCACCCGCGCTACTCTATCCGCTGGTTCATGACCTCAGCGGGCGTCACGCCCTCGCAGCAAGGTCCGCCGATCGGGCGCGCTGGCACGCCCGCGACAGTGCAACGCGGCGCGACGTCCGCAAGCACAACCGAACCCGCGGCAATGCGCGCATCCTCACCGATCTCGATATTGCCCAGCACCTTGGCGCCGGCGCCGATCATCACGCCGCGGCGGATTTTCGGATGGCGATCACCGCCCTCTTTGCCGGTGCCGCCGAGCGTCACCGAGTGGAGCATGGAGACATCGTCCTCGACCACCGCGGTCTCGCCAATGACGATGCCGTGCGCGTGGTCGATGAACACGCCCGCGCCGATCTTGGCGGCCGGATGGATGTCGACAGCAAACAACTCCGACACCCGGCTCTGCAGGTGATACGCGAGGATCTCGCGCTCCTGGCGCCAGAGCCAATTGGCGATGCGATAGGATTGCAGGCCGCCATAGCCCTTGAAGTAGAGGAACGGCTGCAGGTAGGTCCGGCACGCCGGATCGCGCTCGCGCACAACACGCATGTCGCGGGTCGCTTGCGTCACCAGTTCTGGCTCGGAGACGTAGGCCTCACGGACCACCTCCCGCAGCTGCAGCGCCGGCAAGTCGCCGTGCCCAAGCTTCTGCGCCAAGTGATAGGAAAGCGCGTCTTCGATGCGTTCATGGTGCAAAATCGAAGCGTGCAGATAGGACGCCAACAACGGCTCTTCCGCCGCCGCTTGCATCGCCTCGACGCGCAATTGCGCCCACACGCCGCCGGACGCCTCGAATACGCGTGGCTCAGCCATCTGCCTGCTCTCCCTGCCGGAGCATCGCCGCCGCGAGCGGCGCCGGCAATTGCCCCGTCACCGCCATGTGGTGGGCGCGCAGCACGGCGGCAACCGTCATGGCGTCACGAATGCGGCCATCGGACACCCGCGCCAATACATCGAGGAAATGCGCTTTGCGGTGCTTCAGCACCTCGGTCGCCTCCGGCTCCGCCGGCCCCGGCGTCAAGTTCGTGGCGATGAAGATCACTGCTTGTTCGTCCGTCAGAGAGTTGGAGAGGTCCATCTCCAACACCCTGAGCCATGCATCGGCGCGAAGCCCTGTCTCCTCCGCCAATTCGCGCTCAGCGCAGTCCTGCGCATCCTCGCCAGGCTCGGCGCCGCCCTCGGGCATTTCCCAGGAATAGCGCCCCAGCGGAAACCGCCACTGCCCGACCAGATGCACGCGGCCGTCAGCCTCGATCGGCAGCACGCCCACAGCCAAACGGCGCACACGAATGACGCCGTAATACCCCTTCTGACCGTCGGGGCGTGTCACGTCGTGCTCGTCGATCCGGAACCAATCATTCTCAAACGCGTGCGTCACGCCCTTGACGATCCACGGATTGCCGCCTTCATCCCAGCTATCACTCATCCTATCTGTCTAGCCTCGGGCGCGCCCCGGCGCCACGGAGACGACATGCCCCTTCCGCTTTCGGCCATTCCCACTTCCCCGAACGAGAACGAGCCAGCAAACGCCGCCCATGAAAGCGCCGAAACGCTCGCACTCCTTGCGCGACGGCGTTCGACAAAACTCATGGGATTGAGTGAGCCGGCGCCCAGCGCGGAGGAACTCGAAGCGCTGATCAACCTTGCCGCGCGCGTGCCGGACCACGGCAAATTGGGGCCGTGGCGGTTCGTTATCATCGCCGGTGAAGCACGCGCGCGCGCTGGCGCGGCGCTCGAACAGGTCATCCACAATGACGAAGGCGTCGACGATGAGCGGCGTGCGTTCGTGCGCGGCTGGTTCGATCGCGCCCCGGCCTGCGTGATGGTTGTCTCGGCGCCGCGCCCGAGCCCGAAAGTCCCGGAGTGGGAGCAGATCCTTTCCGCCGGCGCCGTGTGCTTCAACCTGCTTCTCGCTGCGCATGCGCTGGGCTACGCCGGCAGCTGGCTCACTGAATGGCCAACGTTTGACGCGCGCGCACGCGCAGCGCTGGGGCTCAGCGCAGATGAGCGTATCGCCGGCTTCGTCTATCTGGGCACGCCGTCCGTGGGCGCGGCTGAGCGTGTACGCGCCGATGTCAGCTCGCGGATTTCGCGGTTCTAGCCGATGTCGTTTGCGGCGTGACGATCTCATCATCGGCGCCGACCCAACACTGAGCAACTGTACTCCAATGCCGCTCATGGCCGAACCCGCTCACATATTGGCCCGGCCGTTCACCGATGCGGCGCTCAATCCAATCGAGAATTTCATCGGTGATGCGTGCGTCAGCGTCGGCGTCGTCACGTGCGGGCGGCTGAATCACGGGACTCCATTCCACCACCACACGCCGGTCGCCGTCGAGGAACGGGACACAAGTAACGATGGGGCGCTGACTCATGCGCGCCAGGCGCGCCGTGCCGAGCGCGAAGGTCTGTGAGGCAAAGCCTGCGAACGGGCGGGTGTAACCCCCGCCCTTCTCGCCGTGCCAGGCGGCGTCAGTGGCAATGATCACGGCGCCGCCGGGCTCACGCAGATGATGCAAGAGCCGAACGAGGAACGCCCTTCCTTCGACGTCGGCGATATAGACGTCGCCATTGCGGACCCGTTCGATTCCTTTGCGGATCGCCCGCATTTGTATCCGCACGCGCGCTCCGTGCGGCGTCTTTTGCTTGGCCAACGGCGCCACCACGGTCGCAAGCCGCTTCGGCAGCACCGACGGCAAATAAAGCACCGTCATCGCTTCGCGCGAGAAATGCCCCGTGGCGACGATAAAGGATTGGCTCGGATCTTGGAGCATCTCGGGCGCGCCGCGCATCTCAATCGTCCAGTCGCGTGGCTGCTCAAGCCCGTTCGCTACCCGCACCGAATTGACATGGTCGCGGAACGGACGGCCCAACCATTCGGCCGCCAGGCGCGCCGCATCTCGGCGCTGGCCGGGGAAGGTCTCGCGCATCTCTTGACGTGTGCGTGCACCGACTGGCGAGCAGGCCATGAGCGCCTGCACGCCGCCCGCCATCGCGCGGGCCCAGGCGCGAGGCGCACAGCGTGCGACCACCCCAAGCACGGACAATTCAGTCGCGCGAAGGGACTCGGCGATATGGGCCGCGATGGTGCGGGCGCCTTGCGACACCAATGCCGACATTGCCCCGAAACCGCTCGGCATCGTCCTGATCCGACTTAACCGGCCTTCCGTAGCAACTACCGCGCCACGCACGTGGCGGAAGAGGGTAGCCGTTGCGGCAAATCCCTTGCATATCAGCGCCTGCCCGCCATGGCGGCGCGGGCGCCGGAGTTAACCAGTGGCCTTGAAGAGGATCGCATTCGGCGTAGCGACTCTCTCCGCCGCGCGCGTTTTCCAACTTGCTTCGAGCTTCGTCGCCGTCCCCTTCTTGGCGCGGATGCTCACGCCTGCCGATTTCGGTTTGGCGGCGCTGGCGCTTTCGATGGTGATGTTCTTCACCATGATTGGCGACGCCGGACTCGGCCGCTCGCTCGTGCGTGTCGACGCGAGCGATACAGAAGCTTGGTCGAGCGCGTTCTGGGGCAGCGTGCTGCTGATGCTGGGGCTCTCGGGGATTTTCTTCGTGCTCTCATGGCCTGCCGCCGCGTTCTTCAATGAGCCACGCCTCGTTCCCATCATGATGACATTGGCGCTCGCGCCATTCTTGTTGGGCATCGCGGAAATCCCAGCCGCATCTCTGCTGCAGAAGGAGAAATTCCAGTGGCTCGCCGGCGCAGAGTTTGCCGCGGCGCTCGGCGGCATCATCGTGGCGTTGGTTGTGGCCTTTAACGGCGGCGGCGCCTGGGCTTTGGTCTGGCAGCATCTGACACAGCGCATCGTCAAAGGCGTCGTGGTTCAACTCGCTAGTCAGCTCTATCCCCGGCTGGTGCTGAACTTCGACAAGCTGAAGCAGCACATCCGCTTCATGCTGGACACCGCCGCGTGGTCGATGACGATGTTCGTCAGCCGCCAGGCCGATACGCTGATCGTCGGCAAAGTGCTCGGCGCCGCGACGCTCGGCCTCTACAATATCGCCGTGCGCATCATGCAACTGCCGGTGAACATCCTTGGCGGCTCGCTGCATAGCGCCGTCTATCCCCGCTTTGTGAAACTGCGTGAAGACAACAAAGCCCTGCGCGAACTCGTTCTGTTTACGACGATGGCGCAAGCCGTTCTGGCGTTTCCGGCCATCGCCGCGGTCGCGGCCGCCAGCCACGCCTTTTTCACGTTGCTGCTCTCCGAGCGCTGGCAGGCTTCGGGCGAAATCTTCACGTTGCTCGCCGGCGCTGCGGCCATCCAAACCATCGTCGCCATCAACGGCTCGTTGCTGCAAGCGATAGGACGCACCGGCGCTCGACTGCGGCTTACGCTGGAATACGCAATTCTTCTGACCCTCTCGGCGCTCGCTACCGCGCAATTCGGCATCCAAGCCGTCGCGCTTGGGTGCACGCTCGTTAGTTTTGTCTATCTGCCGCGGTTGCTGAAGCTCTACCTCGGCCCGATCGAATGCTCGATCGTGGATTTCCTCCGCGTGCTTGCGCCGCCAACGCTCGCTTCCGTCGCATTGTTCATCGGCCACCGCCTGCTGATGCGCGCCATCGATGTCAGCTTGTGGACCGAGATCGGCATCATCACGCTCGAAACGGCAGCGGTGTACGGCGCGCTGCTCCTCCTGCAGCGCCGCGAGATTTTGGGCCAGCTGCGCAGCGTTCGTGCGCTGCTCTCGCCAGGCGCAGCCGCTTAGCCGCGAGAACGATACGTCGCGACACCCTGATCAGGCAGCCACAGGCCATCCGGCGGCGCCCCCGTCTGCCAGAACACGTCGATCGGCATGCCGCCGCGCGGATTCCAGTAACCGCCAATACGCAACCAAAGCGGATCGATCGCCTCCACCACCCGCTTGGCGACGCCAACGGTGCAGTCCTCGTGGAACGCCCCATGGTTTCGGAAGCTCTGCAGAAAGAGTTTCAAACTCTTTGATTCAACGATCCAATCCCTGGGTGCGTAATCCAGCACCAGCACGCCGAAGTCCGGCTGGCCGGTCACCGGGCAGATCGAGGTGAACTCCGGTGCAGTGAAGCGCGCCAAATAAAGTGTGCCGGCATGCGGGTTTGGCGCGCGCTCTAGCTTGGCGTGTTCGGGACTTGCCGGGATCGGCGCTTGGCCGCCGAGCTGCGTCAGGCCTGTGGTCTCACTTGTCATGGCCGCACACTTGAAGACGCGGGCCGCGCCTTGCAAGGCGTTAATCGAGGCGCGCTGACGCGGGCGCCGGCGCAACACTGCGCAAACTTGCAGCGCCCTGGACTCCACGCGCCCAAAAAATTGGCGCACTGTCAGCGCGTGGCCCGGCTGCAACGATAATGCTTTTTCGCAACAGCGATTCCATGGACCGTAACAGGGCTTAACCAATCGTTCACGTTAACACGTGAGCCTCGCCGTCGCGCGGCGAGAACCGCGGGGAAAAAGGATGCGCATCATGAAGAAGATCATTGGCCTCGCCGTTCTGGCGACCGCCGCCACGGCTGGCGCCGCCAGCGCCGAGGGAACGCTGACCGCGAACGTCGGCATCACCAGCGATTACGTCTTCCGCGGCATCTCGCTTTCGGACAACGGCCCAGCCCTCCAGGGCGGCATCGATTACGCGTCTGACGCCTGGTACGTCGGCGCCTGGGGCTCCAACGTCACCGAAGGCCTCGAACTGGACGTCTACGCCGGCTTCACGCCGTCGACCGGCCCAATCGATTGGGACTTCGGCGTCATTGGCTACTTCTATCCCGGCGCGGACGATGACGGCGCCGAGTTCGACTATTACGAAGGTAAGATCGCCGCGAGCCACGATTTCACCGATCAGTTCACGGCAGGTGCGGCGGTCTATTACTCGCCGGAGAACTTCGGTGAAACCGGCGACGCGACCTATTGGGAAGTGAACGCCGCTTACCAAATCAACGACGCGTTCGCGATCAACGGCGCCTATGGCAACCAAACCATCGAAGAACCCGCGGGCCCTGGCACTGAAGACGACTACAACACCTGGAACCTCGGCGCCGCTTGGGCGACGCACGGTTTCGAGATCGACCTGCGCTATCACGACACGGACATCGACGCTGGCTCGGATATCGAAGCGTACACCTACGGCGAGTCCAGCTACGACAGCGCGTTCGTCATCACGATCGGCCGCGAACTCTAATTACACCATCACGATGTGAGGCAACGGCCGCTCTACGGAGTGGCCGTTCGCTTTTGCAGGCCAAGATAGAGTCCGCACCCGACGATCCAGCTCAGCATGCTTGCTTCGAGCACGCGTTGATAAAGCCCGGCAGTCGGGGATTCCGGATCCATCAAACCACCGAAGCCGACAAGCGCGCCAGCCGCGGCGCCGAACCCGAGGATGGCAAGCCACCTCGCGCTCGGCCACTTCCATGCCGCGAGCCCCAACAAGAGCAGCGTCAGCGGCGCGAGCAGATAACCGGGCAACCCTACGAGTTCATGCATCACTTGCGAAAAGGTGGGCGTATCTGGCCGGCAACCGAAGTCGCACGGAAAGAAGGCAGAGCCGACGTAGCCGATCGAGAACAGAAAGACGCCGACAAAGCCAAGCGCGGAGAGCACCGAGCGTGGGGCGGCAAGGTAGGCGACGAAGGCAAACGCGCAGATCAGCAGCCCGACCGGCAAGAAGCCTAGCCAACTCACGTGCCGGCCATGCGGCGCGCCGGCCGCGCCAAGCTCCGAGATATATTGCCCGACGTGATCGTAACCGTCCCACGCCGCGCCGCCGATCAGCACCATCGCCACGAGCCAGGCGGCGCCCAGCACGCCCGTGATCATCGCAAGCTTGCCGCTCATGCCGGCCACTTCGGCGCGCGGCTCACCATGCCCGGCGTCTGGCGTCCCAAAACGCCGCCGATGAACTTAGCCCCCTCGATGGCGCGATCGAGATCAACGCCGGTGTCGAAGCCCATGCGATTGAACATGTAGAGCAAGTCTTCTGTCGGGACATTGCCCGCCGCGCCTGGCGCAAACGGACAACCGCCGATGCCCGCAAGCGAACCATCGAGCACGCGCACACCCTCTTCCACCGCCGCAACTGCGTTGGCGAGCGCGGTGTTGCGTGTGTTGTGAAAGTGCGCGCGCAGCTGCACGCGCGACGCCACACCTCTCACGGCGCGAAACCGTTCACGCACATCAGCGGGAGATGCAACGCCGATCGTGTCGGCGAGCGCCAGTTCAAAGATGTCCTCAGCCACACAGCGCTCGGCCACCTCGACGACGCGCTGCACCGGCACTTCACCATCGAACGGGCACCCGAACGCCGTCGACACCGTCGCCGACAAACGCGCGCCACCTGCCTTGGCGGCCGCCGCGACCTCGGGCCAGACTTTGAACGTCTCATCAACCGTGCCGCCATTGTTGCGGATCGAAAAGCCGTCCGACGCGCAGAAGACGTAATTGATCTCCTTCGCGCCCGCCGCGATCGCGCGCTCTACGCCGCGCAGGTTCAATGCGAGCGCAATAAAGCTCGCGTCCGCGCGCTTCGGCAGGCCGGCGAACACAGCGTCGCCGTCCGCCATCTGCGGCACCTTCTTCGGGTTGACGAAACTCCCCGCCTCCAAGCGCCGAAAACCGGCGGCCAGGATGTGATTGATCAATGCGAGCTTATTTTCGGTGGAGACGACATCCGGCTCGTTCTGCAACCCATCGCGCGGGCTGACTTCGACAAGCTCAAGCTTTTCCTTCGTCACGTTTGTCTCCGAACGCGGGCAGCGCCCAGCCATAATGTATGGCTCCTGCGCGCAAACCGAAACCCGCGATCGCGCCGGCGACACCCGCCCAAAGCGGCGGCAGGCCGGCAATATGCAGCGCAACGAACCCAGCAGCTGCCAGTAGCGCCGCCGATATGGTGATTTCGCGCTTCAATAGCGCTGAAGGCTGCTCGGCCAACACGTCGCGAATGACGCCGCCGAAGCACGCGGTCAGCACACCCATGGCGACGGCCACGAAGGGGCCCACGCCGAACGATAACGCCTTCGCGGCGCCGATCACCGCATAAACGGCGAGCCCTATGGCATCGAGCCAAATCAGCGTTTTAAGCCGCTCCAACCGCGGCGCTGCGAACCACACCGCGATCGCCGCGAACAAGCCAATGCCCAAGTACGTTGCATCGCCGATCCAAAACACCGGCGCATCGATCAGCAAATCACGCAACGTTCCGCCGCCGATGCCAGTGACGACGGCGAAGAACCAGAACGTGACGATGTCTTGCCGGTCGCGCGCGGCCGCGAGTGCGCCAGTGAGCGCAAAGATCGTCACCCCCGCGTAATCAAGCGCAGGCGGCAGCACGGGAAGCGACTCAGAGCCAAACACGAGCCGAACACTGCCGCGTTTGCGCTGAATCAGTCCACCCTGCGGACGCCAAAGATGGAGTCGCGACATGTTCTTCGCCGAAACGCTTGGTCCCGCCATAAACCGCAGCACCGGCGCTGCGTTGTTCGAACACGTTCAGCACAAACTCGCCGGGCGTAAGTCCGCGTCCACTGACGAACTTCGCGGCATCGTCACCGAGTTCATTCACGCACGGCGGCTCTTGCTGAAGCCCGACGACGCTATCCAGTATCTGGCGATCAACGGGCGTCTCTCGCAGCAGGATTCCGCGACCTACCGACTCGCCGCTTAAGTCTTGCCAAGGCGCGCCGGCGCCCGATAGTGGCGCAATGAAAGCACAAGCCATGACGGCGTTCGGCGCGCCGCTCGAACCGATGGAACTGGCGCCGCGGACGCCGGGCCCAGGCGAAGCTTTGGTGCGTGTCTCGCGCGCCGGCCTCTGCCACTCCGATCTCCACATTCACGACGGCTATTTCGATTTCGGCGACGTGCGCCAGCCGGTCGCGATCAACATGCCAGCGGTGCTGGGCCACGAAATCGAGGGCGAAATCGCAGAACTCGGCGAAGGCGCCGACGCACTGCCTGTCGGCACGCGCGTAGCGGTTTACCCTTGGCTCGGCTGCAATGCGTGCGAGACGTGCCACGCCGGCGATCAGCACCTCTGCATCGCATTGCCGCGGCGCGCGCTTGGCGTCGCGCAATGGGGCGGCATGGCCGAATATGTTCATGTGCCGTTTGCGGACGCGCTCATTCCGATTGGCGATCTGACGCCGGGTCTAGGCGCGCTCGCCATGTGCTCGGGGCTAACCGCCTATTCCGCGCTCAAGAAGATCGGCGCGCCACCACCCGGCCAACCGGTGCTGTTGCTCGGCATGGGCGGCGTTGGCCTGATGGCGATGGCGCTCGCGAAGAGCGTGCTGCCAAACCCAATCATCGCCGCCGACATCGACGCAACCAAACGCGAAGCAGCGTTGAAGTACGGCGCCGTTGAAGCGATCGAACCCAGCGCCGAAGCTTGGAAGGATGTTGCCGCGCGTCATGGCGCGGCTGCGGCCGTTATCGATTTCGTCGGTGCGCCAGCGACGTTCGGCTTTGGCACGGCAGCGCTCAGGCGCGGCGGCAAGTACATCATCGTAGGCCTCTTCGGCGGCAAGGCAAATCTGCCGCTTGCCTCACTGCCGCTGAAGCCATTCTCGATCGTTGGCTCCTATGTTGGCCGCCTCGACGAAGCGCGCGAACTCATCACGCTGATGCGCGCCGGCGCCATCCCCGCCCCGCCCATGCATGAACGCCCGCTATCCGAAGCCAACAGCGCCATCGATGATCTTCGCGCCGGCAAGGTGTTGGGGCGGGTGCTGCTGAAGCCCTGACGCGCCTTGCGCGTTGACGCCAAAGCCCCTTATGTCGCGGCCAACGCGAGCGTGGCGAAACTGGTAGACGCAGCGGACTTAAAATCCGTTCGCCGCAAGGCGGTGCGGGTTCAACTCCCGCCGCTCGCACCAATCTAACAACTAGCGGCGTTTGCTTCCCGGCAGTAAAACCGCCTCCGTGACCGCCCACCCTCTCGACAACCCGATCTGGAACGCCCTCAATTCAAAACTGGCGCGTTTCGGCGAAGGCGGCGCAGAGGCCAAGCGTTTCGTCTCCGACGTAAGCCCATTCGCCGCGGCCGCCGCAGCGACGCCACAGGCGATCGCCGCACTCGGCGCCTTAGTCCCCGAAGACGGCGACATCTCTCTGCTGCAAGTGGGCCCGCCACCACCGCCTTCCGGCGTCACAGTCACAATGAGCGCGCTCGGCCTGCAGATGATCGCGCGCGGCATGACCAGGAACGAGAAGAATTTCGTCATCGAGCCGCTCGGCGACGCTGACGCCGCCGAGATGCTGGCGCTCGCGACGCTCACGCGCCCGGGCCCGTTCCGCACGCGCACACACGCGCTCGGCCGCTTCGTCGGCATCCGCGACAATGGCGTTCTCGTCGCCATGGCGGGTGAGCGGCTGCAGACAGAAGAGTTCATCGAGATCAGCGCCGTTTGCACGCATCCGGACTATCGCGGCCGCGGTTACGGCGCAGCGCTCATGCGCACGGTCGGCGCGCGCATTATCGCCGACGGCGCAACGCCTTTCCTGCACACCTACGCTGACAACACCGGCGCGATCGCGCTTTACAAGAGCCTGGGTTTCGAGCCGCGCTGCGAAGTCATTCACGCCGTGTGGGCGCGCAGCTGATGGCTCTGTTGCGCGCAATTTCGCGCCATACACCGCTAATGTTGGCGTTGTTGGCTGGGCTTGGCTGTGGCATCGCTCTCGCCGTCACTCAAGGCGACTTGGCCGCCCTCACCCGCATACTCATCGCCTGGGATGCTGCGGTGGCGGTGTATCTCATCGCGGTTTGGCTGCAGACGCGCGGCGTCACCTCTCAGAACATGATCGAGCACGCGGCGGAGGCCGATGAGGGCCGCTATTTCGTCCTCTTCGTTTCGATCGCTGCCGTAGTCGCCTCGCTGACGGCCATCATCCTTGAACTACAGGCCAATCTCGAGCCAGGCATGGGCAAGAGCGCCCACCTTGGGTTCGTGGTCGTCACCGTCGCGCTGTCATGGCTCTTCGTTCATACGAGCTTCGCCAAGCACTATGCGCATGACTATTACGGCCCGGCCGAAGGCGGCGGCGTCCGCAAGGGCCTGATCTTTCCGGGCGGCGAAGAGCCCGACTTCGGAGACTTCTTTCACTTCTCGCTCGTCATCGGCGTCGCCGCGCAGACCGCCGATATTCAGATTTCAGCCAAGCCGATCCGGCGCATCGTGACGCTGCACGGCGTGCTCGCCTTCGTGTTCAACACGGTGATCCTGGCGCTGACGATAAACCTCGCCGCCGGACTCTTCAGCTAGGCTCGGTGACCTCCTCCGGCTCCACGCCGCGCGCGCGGATCATGTCCATCAAATCGTTCGCCGCCTTTTCCAGTGCGGCCGGATCGGCGGAGCGCGCGACGAGATGCACGCCAAAGCCCTCCGGCGTGAACCAGGGATAAGACCCAAAGCCGACGACGCCACCCGTGGCCGCCTCCAGCGCGCCAAGGCCATCAGCGATATCGCCTTCCGGCACGCCCCTGGCGCGGATGGTGCGCGAGCGGACAATCGCGCCGCCTTCGATGCGATGGCTGATATCCTCCAACATGCCCCGCACGATCGATGGCACGCCCGCCATCACGAACACGTTGCCGAGTTGAAAGCCGGGCGCCTTGGAGACGGGATTTGCAATCAGCGACGCCCCGTCCGGAATTCGCGCCATACGCAGCCGCGATTCATTGAGCGTGGTGCGGCCTTTGTAGTGCGCTTCAAGGATCGCCCTGGCGTCCTCACGCACATCGATGCCGACGCCGAACGCAGCCGCAACCGCATCAGCTGTTTTGTCATCGTGCGTTGGTCCGATGCCGCCGGTTGTAAATACATAATCGTACTTGGCGCGCAGTGCGTTCACCGCTTCCGATATCTGATCGGGCACATCGGCAACGACGCGCGCTTCCGCCAGCTGCACGCCGAGCGGCGCCAAAAACTTCGCGATCGTCTGCAGGTTTATGTCCTGCGTCCGGCCGGAAAGGAGCTCGTCTCCAATCAGTAGAACGGCGGCTTTGACTTGGCGTTGCGTCATGCGAGCATATTAGCACAAAGCCGCAGAGACTCCGATGAGCGAACCGAATTACGTCCAGCAGCTGACCGACCGCCAGAAGGGCTTCTTGCCCGATCACCTCGGGCTCGAATGGCTCGAAGCGCGGCCGGGCTTCATCAAAGGGCGCTTCGAGGTGAAACCGCACCATCTCGCGCCCAACACCTTCCTGCACGCCGCCAGCGTCATTGCCTTGGCGGATAGCGCCTGCGGTTACGGCTGCATCATCTCGCGCCCGGAAGGCGCGCTGAACTTCACGACGATTGAGCTTAAGTCGAACTTCCTGGGCACGACCCGCGAAGGTGGCGTCAGCGTCGAAGCCAATCTCGTCCACGGTGGGCGCACGACCCAAGTTTGGGATGCGGTCGTCACCGCGGAGGCGACGGGCAAGACCATCGCGCTTTTCCGTTGCACGCAGATGATCCTCTATCCGAAGTGATGCAGTAGGATTTTCGCGCGAAACAAAGGGCAGCGGCACGACTGCCTACTGCCCATTGCCTGCTGCCTCGCGAGCGAAGCTCGTGGCTTACTTAATCTTGCCTTCGACGAACTCGACGTGCTTCTTCGCAATCGGGTCGTACTTCTTGAACTTGAGCTTCTCGGTCTTCGTGCGCGGGTTCTTCTTCGTCACGTAGAAATAGCCCGTGTCCGCCGACGAGTTCAGGCGGATCTTGATGACAGTCGGCTTAGCCATGGTCGGGCTCGGAATTCTCTAGGTTCAAGGAAGCGGCGGAAAATACGGGCGAACCCGCATAAGTCAACTCGTAAGCCGCTCTAAAGAGTGGGCGCCACGGCTCCAGCGCAGAAAAGGCGGCTGAACCGCCTCCCCAGCCAGGCGCGCCTCGACCTCCTTAAGCACAAACCGTGTGATTGAGGGCAGGTCCAGGGCCTTGGCCTCTTCCAGGCTAAACCACCGTACATGCAGCAATTCTTCGCCCTCGATCGGGTCGTGGTGGGCCAAGACCTCGTCGGCGTCGGCCATGAAAAACCGGGCGTCGAAGCGGCGGGGGCGGTACGGGGGCGTGATCGCCCGGGCGATGAAACTGAGCTTGTCCAGCTCCGGCCCGGCCTCGCTGCCGACCCGGAGGCCTGCCTCTTCCAGCGTCTCGCGGGTGGCGGCCAGGGCGAAGGCCCGGGGCGGCCGGCGGCTGATCGTGCCTTTCTTCAGAAGCGCCTCAGTCTCCGGCGTCAGCTCCGTCGCGGCCTTGGCGCGGGCGTCACCCGGATCGACGCGACCGCCCGGAAACACCCATTTGTCGGGCATGAAGACGTGACCTTTCGAACGCTGGCCCATCATCACCTCGCGCCCGCCGCGCACGAGGATGAGCGTGGCCGCATCGCGCGGTCGCGTCGCCTTCGGCTTTTCGGCGTCGGGTGTGTCGAACGGCTTTTCGTCTTCGTTGAGCTTGAACTCGTTGGCGCTCATGCGCCCCTCCTAGCACGCCCCGCCCTTGCGCTTGGAACAGGAACCGCACGCGCCTATCGTCGCGCGCGAAAAATGGGAGAGGCAAGATGGCGCGACGTAAACCTGGCGAAGGCCAGACAGCTTTGGTTACGGGCGCTTCCGCCGGCATCGGCGTCGATCTGGCCGAGTGCTTCGCCAAGGACGGCTACGATCTCATCCTCACCGCCCGCAGCGAAGGCGCTCTGCAGGAAGTCGCCAACCGCCTTTCGGCCGCGCATGGCGTGAAGGCGCACACGGTAGCGCAAGACTTGGGCGCCCACGGCGGCGGCTCGGCTGTTGCCGCGGCGATCGCGGCGAAAGGCTTGAGCGTTGATGTCGTCGTCAACAACGCCGGTTACGGCCACGCCGGAGCGCTCACCTCCTCTGATCTGCAAACCCAACTCGGCATGATCGATCTCAATGTTCGGGCGCTCGTTGAACTGACTTACCTCTATTGGGATCGGATGATCGCGAACGGCCGTGGCGGCGTGTTGAACGTTGCGTCCACCGCCGCCTTCCAGCCCGGCCCGCTGATGGCCAACTACTATGCCTCCAAGGCCTACGTCCTCTCCTTCTCCGAAGCGATTTGGGAAGAAGCGCGCGGCACTGGCGTTCATGTGAGCTGCCTTTGCCCTGGGCCGACGGTTTCGAAGTTTCGTGAGCGCGCTGGAACGGGCAAAACCAAACTCGCCAAGAATGCCGGCGCCGCCATGCCGTCCATGCCGGTCGCGCGCGCAGGCTATAACGCGTGGCGGCAAAATCGGCCGGTTATCGTCACCGGAGCGCGCAACGCATTTCAGGCTGGATTGGTGAAATACCTCCCGCGCAAGACATTGCTGAAGATCGTGCGCAACATGCAATCGCCGGCGGCCTGAGCGATGGGCGCCTCCAATAGCGCACGCGCGGTCGCGAACTGGCAGCGCATCTACGCCATGAGCTTCGCTGCGGTTTATCCGCAATACGTCGCCAAGGCCGAGAAGAAGGGCCGCACAAAAGCGGAGGTCGACGAAATTATCCGCTGGCTGACGGGATATCGCCAAGCGGCGCTGGAAGCGCACCTGAAGAAGAAAACCAGCTTCAGAGATTTTTTCGAGCAAGCGCCCAAGCCCAACCCCAAGCGCACGCTGATCACCGGCGTCATCTGCGGGGTGCGCGTGGAGGAGATCGAGGAGCCCTTGATGCAGGACATCCGCTACCTCGATAAATTGGTCGATGAACTCGCCAAGGGCAAAGCGATGGACAAGATACTCCGCGCCTGACGAGCGCAGCGTCCAATTGCCGGCGGCGTGAGTCACAGCGCCGGCGCCCTCGCCGGCTCTTTCGTTGCGCTTGGCGAGGTTTGCGGATGTTGAAACGGTGGAGGCCGGCGCGCCAGATGTCATGAGGTATCGACCGGATCTGTTTCGATGTCGCGCGTGCAGGAGCATTGCGGCGCCCGCACTTCCGGACGCGTGCGAACGGGGCGGCGGCGCGTGAGGCCGCGGGGCAAGCGCTTCAAGAGACGCGCGACCAGGCCTTGGACGTCTTGCGAGAGCGCAGCGATGCGCTGATCGAGCCGCTTCGGACGCAACGCGCGACGCATGGCGGCGCCGATAACGGCGCGGCTCATATGCGTCTCGACCCGGCGATGCGCGGAATGCTTAAGCGCCGGGATGGTGCGAACATGGGCCGCGGCGCGGAGCAGCACGATGTCCATGAGCAGGCGCTCGGCGCGATCGAGCCATTGGTGTGTGATCTGCGTTGCTTGGCGCGAGAGCGGCGCGAAGGCGCTGACTTCGGCCAGGAACGCCGCCAGCCATGTGAGCCACAGCAACATCCAGCGGTGATACCGCTGGAGGCGTAGTTCGGAGATGGGCGGGGCGTTCAAACGCATGCGCGCGATCTTAAACGCGGGACAAGGCGGTCGGATTGATT
>CALBST010000461.1 GCA_937967425.1 uncultured Caulobacteraceae bacterium | reverse complement strand
TCCACACCAAGACGCTGCCGACCGCGCACGTCTACATGGTCGAAGGCATCGGCGAGGACATCGAATGCCGCGCGATGGATTTCTCCGTCGTCGACGACATGCGACAAGTGAACGACCGCGACAGCTTTGTCATGGCGCGCCGTCTCGTGCGCGAAGAGGGGCTGTTCTGCGGCGGTTCTTCGGGCTCGAACGTCCACGTCGCCATTGAGATCGCCAAGGAGCTAGGTCCGGGCAAGGTCGTGCTCACGGTCCTGCCGGATCACGGCAACCGTTACGTCTCTAAATTCCTTTCCGATGCCTGGATGAAGGAGCACGGCTTCACCGAAACCGAGCGCGAACTCGGCTTCGTCGAGGAGCTGATGAAAAATCTGAAGACGAAACCGATCACCGCAAGCGCCGACGCCTCGCTGCGCGAAGTCGTCGCGCTTATGCGCGAGCACGGCGTCAGCCAAATTCCGCTAATCGAGCGTGGCAAGCTCAACGCCATTGTTCACGAGAGCGATCTGCTCTCGAAGATGCAGAAGCGCGACTTCGACCTGAGCGCGCCGGCCAAGAGTGTCGCCTCGCCTATTGGCGGCCTGATCTACCCGAAAGCGCGGATCGAAGAGCTCTTCCACATCTTCGCCGCTGACAACGTCGCCGTTGTCGTGGATTCCTCTAACGTTGTCGGGGTCATCTCCAAGATCGACTTGATCGAATTTCTTTCGGGGAAGCGTTGAGAACGCGCCTATTCCGGATCGCGCTCCGCGCGTCCGGAATGAGAATTGGTAGGTAGGACGCACATATGCATCACGACAACAAACGCTTCGGCACGCGCTGCATCCATGCCGGCCAATCGCCCGATCCGACCACCGGGGCGATCATGACGCCGGTGTATCAAACCTCGACGTTCGTGCAGCAAAGCCCTGGCGTGATCATTGAGGACTACGACTACGCGCGCTCAGCCAACCCGACGCGCAAGGCCGCCGAACGCAACATCGCCTCGCTTGAAGGCGGCCGCCATGGCTTGCTGTTCTCATCCGGCCTCGCGGCGCAAGCGGCCTGCATCCACTTGCTCAGCTCCGGCGATCACGTCGTGCTTTCGGACGACGTTTACGGCGGCACCTACCGGCAGTTCGACAAGGTATTCAAACAGTTCGGCATCACCTACACCCGCGCCGATCTGACCGATCTAAACGCCGCCGAGGCCGCGTTCACGTCGAAGACTAAAATGATTTGGCTTGAAACGCCGACCAATCCGCTTCTCAAGGTTATCGACATCGCCGCCGTCGCGCGCCTGGCCAAGAGCAAGGATGCGCTCACCATCGTCGACAACACCTTTGCGACGCCCGTTCTGACGAACCCGCTTTCCCTCGGCGCCGATATCGTCAGCCATTCCTGCACCAAGTACATCGGCGGCCACTCCGACGTGATCGGCGGGACGCTCATCTGCAACAATGACGAATTGGCTGAGCGCCTGAAGTTTACGCAGAACGCTGTCGGCGCCATCGCCGCGCCCTGGGATAGTTTCCTACTCATGCGTTCGACGAAAACGCTGCATGTTCGCGTGCAACGCCATTGCGAGAACGCCGCCAGAATCGCCGATTTCCTCGCCGAGCAATCTCAGATCGAACGCGTTGTCTATCCTGGCCGCGCAGACCATCCGCAGCATGCCATCGCCAAGAAGCAAATGGTCGGCGGCTATGGCGGCATGATCACCGCTTATTTCAAAGGCGGCCTCGAACCGGCGCGCAGTTTCCTGGAACGTGTGAAGCTCTTCTCGCTGGCGGAATCTCTGGGCGGCGTCGAAAGCCTGATCGAGCACCCAGCGATCATGACCCATGCCTCGATCGAGCCGCGGCTCCGGGAGCAAATTGGCCTCACCGACGGCCTCGTGCGCTTCTCGGTCGGCATCGAAGACGTCGAAGACCTGATCTCCGATATTCAGGAAGCGCTGGGCTAAGGCGCCAGCGCCGCGAGTTGGCTCGCTTGCTCATAAGCCGCCGCGGCCGCGCCATCGATTGGCGCTGCGACCTGCGGATAGCGTTGGTACGCAAATCCTAGCGCCGCCGCACCCACGAGGCATAGCGACAAGACAATCGCAAATGCGCGGCTGCTGCTTTCCGAGTAAAGTCGCATGTCAGTCCCCACCGTTTCTGCCGGTCGTGCGGCGCGCTTGGCGCGCGCGGTATGAAGTCGTGCGCGGGCAGGGCGGTGTACCGCCGCTTCTGGCGCGGAAGGTTTTGTGTTGAGCAGCCGCCGCCAAGCGACGCGTTTGACCAAGCGAGCGCTGTGCGTGCCGGGGAGGGGCGGCGGCGCACTATCAAGGCGCACGCAAACGAGCGATCCCGTTGCCTTCGCCTTCCGCGCCGCCGCCCGGAGCGCGGGCGTCCCCCACGCCGCGCGTGACCACAGCAAGACCAGCTTGTCCGGCGCTGCGCCCCGTGAGCCAGGGGAATAGTCGCTGACCTCATACCCAAGCGTCCGCAGCTCAGCGGCGACCGCGCGTGCTTGAGGTTCAGCGCCGCGCGGGTGTGCGAGCAGGATGCGTTTAGCCATGCGCATCTTGTGTGGGAGCCGATCTCGCGCTTCGCCAAGTGCTGGTTCCCTTTTGGCCGGGGAATGCCGCCGGGGCGCCCAAATCGGAGGCGCGCGCCCAAACAAACGGCGCGTGTTTTGCCGCAGCCTCGTTAGCAGGCTCGAAAGCGCGTTGCGCTAGCGTCGATCCTGCGCGGAAGGGCAAACGTGGTAAAGCCGGGTCAACTTAACTGAATCCGAAATTTACCATAAAAATCAGCAACTAAAGTGCTTCGCCCTCATGATGCCTTAACCCCAAAGCGTTTCATTATGACACTCCCGGAATGAGCGCAGAAAACGCGTTTGGCTGGGGTGGTGGTTGGTTGGTGAGGCAAGCGCATGGCCCGGGTGGCGGTGCTATTAGGGGGGGTGAGCCCCGAGAGGCCAGTGAGCCTCAGTTCGGGCAAAGGCTGCGCCGATGCGCTGCGCCGGCTCGGGCACGACGTCATTGAAGTTGATCCGCAAGATGCGAGCTGGATCGAGACCCTGCGCACAGCTGCACCGGACGCCGTGTTCAATGCTCTTCACGGCGAATGGGGCGAAGATGGCCGCGCGCAAGGCGTGCTCGATTACTTAAAGCTTCCCTACACGCACTCGGGCGTCCTGCCGTCCGCGCTGGCTATGGACAAGGACAAGTCCAAGGCCGTGTTCGCGCAAGCTGGCCTGCCGCTCGCGAACGGCAAGCTCATGAACCGTCGCGACGCCGCGAAGGGCCATCCGATGGCCACGCCGTACGTCGTGAAGCCAAACGCGCAAGGTTCGTCGGTCGGCATCTTCATCGTGCGCGAAGGGGCCAACCGTCCGCCCGAGCAGCTTCTCGATCCGGACTGGACGTTCGGGGAAGAAGTGCTCGTCGAAGAATTCATCGACGGCAAAGAGCTGACCGTCGCCGTCATGCACGATCGCGGCGCGCTCGCGGTCACCGAGATTTTCGTCACCAGCGATGGCGATTGGTACGATTTCGACGCTAAGTACGCCGAAGGCGGTTCGCGCCACGTCGTGCCGGCCGACATTCCGGCCTCTGTAGCAGAGCAATGCATGCGCGCCGCCGAAGCCGCGCATCACGCGCTTGGCTGCCGCGGCGTGACGCGCGCCGATTTCCGCTACGATCCGAAGCGCGATCGTCTGGCGCTGCTCGAAGTCAACACCCAGCCCGGCATGACGCCGACATCGCTGACCCCCGAACAGGCCGCGCATGTCGGCATGTCCTATGACCAACTCGTCCAGTGGATCCTGGAGGACGCGTCATGGCCTCGGTAAGAGCGCGTCGTCCCGGCAAGCGCGGCGGCATGCCCCCACAACGCGGCAGCCGCCGTCCGCCGCCCGTGCCGGCTTATGAATCCATGCCGCGCATCGCGCGCATCAAGCTGTCTGGCGGTTTGGCGCCCGACGACGTGCACGTCAGCGGCAAAAGCTTGGCGCTGGCGCTGACCGGCGGCGTGATGTTTATCGGCATAGCCGTCGCCAGCGCCGCGTGGCTCGGCTCCTCATTGTTCGATGCGCGCGAAGCTTTTGCGCGTTCGGCGGATGCAACCGTCGCCAATATCGGCTTCGAGATCGACGAAATCCAAGTCGCGCGTATGCCCGGCACGCCTGAGATCAGCGAAGCGCGGGAGCAGGAAGTGCGCGCGCTCATCGTTCCCGAGGGCCGCCACTCCATTCTGGCGCTCGATCCTGAAGAGGTGAAGGCCCGCGTTGAAAGTCTCGATTGGGTTGCCGGCGCGCGTGTCCGCCGTTTGTGGCCCTCGTCTGTTCTCGTCGAAGTCGAACGCCGTCAGGAGTTTGCCGTCTGGGAAGACGAGAACAATCAGAGCGCGGTGATCGACGCCAACGGCGAACGCCTGCTGACGGAGCGCGTCGAAGACAACCAAAGCCTGCTACGCGTCGTCGGCCGGGGCGCTGGCCCGGCTGCGCCGCCAATCCTCGCCGCGCTCGAGCGTATGCCTGACCTTCGCCAGCGTACCGCTGAGCTGATCCGCGTTGGCGATCGCCGCTGGGATATACGCCTGACCTCCGGCGCCATCGTCGCGTTGCCGGAAGAGGGTGACATCGCCGCGCTCGCTGATCTTCAACGCTTGCAGCAACAATACGCGCTG
The DNA here is from genome assembly GCA_937967425.1 of uncultured Caulobacteraceae bacterium. The sequence goes on along the minus strand of CALBST010000461.1, from coordinate 4,517 downwards.
CTTGATCGGCCGCTGGCGCGTCTCGATATGCGCGCGCCTGGCCGCCTGGCTGTTCGCATTCATCCCGCCCTTGAAGGCGGCCCGCTGCTGGGGGGCGTCTGATGGCCGCCCAAATCCGGACCGCCGGCTTCCAACCCGCGGATAAAGATGGCCGGCAAGATGCCAGCGCTCCGCTGCCGCCGTTGGTGGCCGCGCTCGACGTTGGCGTTTCGAAAACGGTCTGCCTCGCTTCACGCCGCGATCCGGTGCTCGACATGCATCCGGAGCGCCCGCTGCGCGTGCTTGGTGTGGGCCATCAAACCGCGCCGGCGATTGCTAGCGGTAAGCCCGCCGATTTCGACGCCTGCGCCCGCGCCATCGAAGTGGCGTTGCAGGAGGCCGCCGTCATGGCCGGCGCGCCTGTCAGCCGCGTCGTCGCCTCATATTCAGGCCCTGGCCTCAAGTCGCAGATTGTACGTGGGGCCGTGCGCATCAAAGGCGCACTGATCGCCCATCGCGATATTGAGAACGCCATCGACCAAGCGATGAAGGCGGCGCCCGCGCCGCAGCTCTCCTTCATCCACGTCGAACCGCTGCGTTACATCATCGATGATGGCGAAGGCATTCCCGACCCGTTGGGCTTGCCTGGCAAGATGCTCGCTGTCGAGGCGTGCGTCGTCACCGCGCCGACTGAAGCGATGAATGCGTTGAAGGCCTGCATCCGCCAGGCCGGCGCCGAAGTCGAAGACATAATCGCCGGCCCGCAAGCCGCCGCGCTCTCGGTGTTGACGCCGGAAGAGCGCGAAGAGGGTGCGCTGGTTGTCGATTTGGGCGCCGGCTCTATTGGGGTCGCCGCCTTCGCTGGCGAGGGCATGGTGTTCTGCGAAACCATCTCCGCTGGCGGCGTGCGTTTGACGCGCGACCTCGCCATGAAGCTTCAAACTACATTTGCCGCCGCTGAGCGTGTGAAGTTGCATTTCGGCGCGGTTGGCAACGCTTGCGATCCACGCGAGGCCGTGGCCGCACCGAAGCTCGGCCTGGACGGGCGCCTCGAAGCCGCCACGACGCTGCGCGGCGTGATTTCGGATACGCTGACCCCGCGTGTGGTCGAAATGCTGCTCGCCGTGCGCGATCGCCTGAACCGCGCCGGCTTCGCCGGCGCCGAGGGTCCGCAACGCGCGGTCATCGTCGGCGGCGGTGCGCTCATTCCCGGTGTCCGCGAATTGGCGTCTGAAGCGCTCGGTATGCCCGTGCGGGTTGGCCGCCCACTTGAGCTTTGCGGCTTCGATCACGGTGAAGCGGGCCCGGCATACGCAGTCAGCGCCGGCTTGCTGCGTCACCGATTGGATGTCTCTGATCTCGACGTTGTCGATGGCGACTTCCAACCCTCGCTCGCGCAACTCGGCGCTAGCGTCCGCAACGCCGTGCACGGCATGTGGAATTGGCTGCGCGAGAATTTCTGACGGCGCCTGAATTTGATCTCCGCCGGCGCCGCGGAAATCCGTCATTGGGTACCCCTTTAAGACTAGCGGTCTGTGGATAACTCGCCCGCCGCGCGAGTGCGCTTTTATTCGCGCATGGTCCCAGCGCAATACTAGCCAACCGGACGAATTGCGCGGTTCGGTTTCGTGAATTCGTCACATTGGGTGGGGGACGCCCATGCGATCAGATGTTGGAAGCGCGTGCGTTTGTTTAGACCTCGGCACGGCGATGTCGAAGGCGAGTGTTTGGTTGGGCGCGCACGACAACGACGTTGCGCCGTTGCCGATCGGATTGGCTGCGCAAGCCGAGCATCCGCTGCTCTCGCCATCCGCCATGTATGTCGATGATGGCCGCATCTTCTTCGGGCCAGCGGCGCTGAAACGCGCCGAAGCCGGCGTCGATGAGCGCCGCAATCCAATCGTCTCGTTCAAGATGATCCTCTCGGCGCGAGAGATTGAGCCGACATTGGCGCTGAAGCTCAGCCGCTCCGTCGATCCCACCAGCACTCTCTGCCATCGCGATGGCATCGTGCTTTACCTCGCCTACTTGGATCAGCTCATCCGCGCGGCGGTGGAGGCAGAGCCCGGGATGTCGGCTTCCATCGCCGACGCGCCGCGTCGCCTCACGAGCCCAAACTGGCAGTCGTTTGATGAGGCAGGGCGCATCATCGCCTTGCTTGTGGACGAAGCGGCCGCGCTCTCACGCGAACTCGGGACGACCTTGCGTGCGCCCGAGGGCATCGCGCTGACGCGCGTGCGCGCGGCGCTCGACGCAGCGCGGGCCGCCCCGCTCCGCGGCGCGTTCGGCGGCGTCGTCTTCGAATCTGCCTCAGCCGCATCGGCCTACGCCAACTTCGCCCGCGCCAGTGAGCCGCTCGTGCTCGTCATCGATATGGGTGCTGGCACCACCGACATCGCCGCCTTCGAACGTGACACCGCTATCGCGCCTTCGAAGCTCGCGGAAATCACCGCCGCCAATCAATGCTGCTCACTTGCCGGCGATGAACTGGACAACATCCTGATCGACCTATTCGTCCGCTCCGGCGGCAAGCGTGGGCTCGCGGCGGAGGATCGGCTCTGGCGGGCGGTGAAGCTGTCGGCGCGCTCGCTCAAGCAGGATCTCTTCCAGCGCGGCGAAAGCTCGTTCAGGGATCGCAGCAAGAAGCGCATCAGGATCACTCGCGCCGCGCTCGAGAAAGACCCGTCCTTCCGCGCTTTCTGCAAAGCGTTGACCGAGACCGTCGCCGTCAGCCTCGCGCCCCTACATGCGCGCGCCAAGGAGCTGGGAGCCGGAACGATCACGGTGCTTTTGGCCGGTGGCGGGGCCAACTTGCCGTTTCTGTCGAAAGTGGTCCGCGATGCGGCTGCGCGCACCAAGGTCAAGCTGAAGCTGAAGATCGAACGCTTCGGCGCGAACTGGTCGCTGCCCCACCGGCGTCACCCGTTCGACGGCGTGTTCCCACAACTGGCGATTGCCATGGGTGGCGCGCTGGCGCCCGTCGCGCACATCGCGGCCCGTGAACCGGCGGCGACAAACGCCTGACGGCCCACCCGCGCGCATGTGGAGAAATGCGTCGGATTCCCCTGGCGGTAGCCGCCTCCTGGCGCCGCACCGCCGCAAAAGCGCCGCCACTCATTTCTAGAGCTTAACGAAAGCTTAAGCGCCGTCGCTGACGGTGCAGTGCGAGCGTGGGCGAATCGTGAGAACCGATCGCTCTTGGAGCGGCCAATGAGTCAGTACAGCGCGCCGACAATTCACGACCTGAAGCCACGCATTGTGGTCTTCGGCGTTGGCGGCGCCGGCGGCAACGCCGTCAACAATATGATGGACGCGCGCCTGCAAGGCGTTGAGTTCGTGGTCGCCAACACCGACGCGCAGGCGCTGACGCGCGCGCGTACGCCCAACCGCATCCAGCTCGGCCACTCCATCACCGAAGGCCTGGGCGCCGGCGCCCGCCCGGAAGTGGGGCAGGCGGCAGCTCAGGAGAGCCAGCCCGAGATCATCGAGTTCCTCGAAGGCGCGCACATGGTGTTCGTCGCTGCCGGCATGGGCGGCGGCACCGGCACGGGCGCCGCGCCTGTCATCGCACGCACGGCGCGTGAGCGCGGCATCCTGACGATCGCCGTCGTCACCAAGCCGTTCCACTTTGAAGGCCAGCGCCGCATGCAGCTTGCGGAAGCGGGCGTGCAGGAACTGCGCAAGCACGTCGACACGCTGATCGTCATTCCGAACCAAAATCTCTTCCGCGTCGCCAATGAGCGCACGACGTTCGCCGAAGCCTTCCAACTCGCCGACCAAGTGCTCTACTCGGGCGTTCGCGGCGTCACCGATCTCATGGTGATGCCGGGCCTCATCAACCTCGATTTCGCCGACGTTCGCACCGTGATGGCCGAGATGGGCACCGCGATGATGGGCACCGGCGAAGCCGGCGGCCCGAACCGGGCGCTCGACGCCGCGCACGGCGCTATGGCCAACCCGCTCTTGGACATCGTCTCGATGCGCGGCGCCAAGGGCGTGCTGATCAACATCACCGGCGGCTTCGACATGACGCTGTACGAGGTCGATCAAGCCGCCAACGAAATCCGCGCCGAAGTCGACGCCAACGCCAACATCATCCTTGGCTCAACGTTCGACGAGACGCTTGAAGGCCGCATGCGCGTGTCGGTGGTCGCCACCGGCATTGATGATGAAGCCATCATCACCCAGCAAACGGTGGTTGAGCCTGCGCGCCGCGCCGCTGAAACCACGCCGCGCCGTCCTGTCGTGCCGCCGCGTGAACCGCCGCCGCGTCCAATCCGCGAACCGGCTTATGACGAGCCGCGGCCAAGCTTCGCCAACGACGAGGAAGAGCCGGTGCGCCGCCCCGCCGCGCAAACACCGCCGGCCAAGAGCGGCGGCGGCTTCTCGATGTTCGGCTGGAAGAAGCCCGAAGCGTCACGTGACGAGGATCCGCGCGAGTTCAATCTCGATGCGCCGGATCCGGCGCCTGTGTCACATCGCGCTCAAGACGATCTCGCCCGCGATCCATCGCTCGACGAAGAGCTGGAGATCCCAGC
>CALBST010000460.1 GCA_937967425.1 uncultured Caulobacteraceae bacterium | reverse complement strand
GCATCTCGATCGCCGCAGACCGTTTGGCCGAAGGCCGCGACGGCCAATACACCAAGACTGAATGGCTTCGCTGCGTCTCGTTTGATGCTGACCTGAACGCCGAGATGCTGACCCAGCTCGACAAGGGCGACAGCGTTACCTTCGAAGGCCGCATCGTTCCGACCGTCTGGCTCAAAGGCGAGCAGAAGATCTACGACAACACCTTCGAGATCACCCGCTACCAGCGGCTATCGCGCCCGAAGACCAAGTCTGCGTCCGCCAAGACCAAGGCCGACGAGACCGCGGACGCCGCGGCTTAAACCGCCCTTCTCACTTCGGAGCCGCCCTCGGGCGGCTCCTCTCTTTCATTCGCGCGCACGCGCGCGTGCGCGCCTCATCAGGACACGTCCAATGCCCAATAACGACCGCGCAAGCATCTATGCCCGCATCACCGAACAGATCGTCGCTGCGATTGAACGCGGCGTCGAAGTGGGGCGCATGCCCTGGCATCATGACGGCAGCGCCATCTATCGCCCCGCCAACGTCGGCTCGAAGAAGCCCTATCGCGGCATCAACACGCTCGCCCTTTGGGCCTCGGCAGAGGCGAAGGGATATCCCACCGGCCTCTGGGGCACGTTCAAGCAATGGTTCGAACTGGGCGCAGTCGTGCGCAAGGGCGAGCGCGCCAGCGCGGTCGTGCTTTGGAAACAGGTCGAGAAACCCGATGCGGAAGACACCGAGAAGAAGCGTTTCTTCGCGCGCGGCTACAGCGTTTTCAACGTCGCCCAAGTGGACGGCCACGAACCCGAAGCCATTCCAACGCTTCCCGAGTCTGAGCGGTTGGCCCATGCTGCCCCAACGCTTGCTTCACGGCGCGTCATCGCCCGGTCTGGGCCAAGGCACGCGACGACGCCAAGCTCTTGTTCAAGGAGAAGCGCCTGTCGCGCGCACAGCGCACGGTTCTCAAGGCCGACATCGCCCGCTATCAGCGGGTCATCGACGCCGTGGACGCGCCGCCGACGGCGCCGACATCGCCTCAATAATCGGACACTCAGGCGAGGCGTCACGCGCGCAGCGCGCCGCGGTGTCCGACAGAATGCGCTGAAGCTTGCGCAAATCGGCGATCTTGCGCTTGACCACATCGAGGTGCTGCGTCGTGAGCGCATAGACGTCGGCGCAGCCGCCAGCGCCGTCGGCAATCGCTAGCAGCGCGCGAATCTCCTCGATCGAAAAGCCGAGTTCGCGCCCGCGCAGGATGAAGCGCAGCCGCTTGGCCAGATCCGCGTCATAGAGCCGATGGCGTCCTTCGGAGCGCGGCGGGTGCGGCAAGAGGCCGATGCCCTCGTAATAGCGGATGGTTTCGAGGTTGCAGCCAACCCGGGCCGCAAGCTCCCCGCGCCGCAATAGGGCCATGGGATGGCTTTGCTTCATGGGCCTGCAAAATCCTCTTGATCCTGTAGTCGCTACAGATTGTAGCGTGATCCCATGATGCAGCAAAGCCCCGATCCCGGTCCCCGTCAGGGCTGGCTCGCCGCCGGCGGCGTCGCCGGCGCCGTCCTCGCCTCGTCCTGCTGCATCCTGCCGCTGGTGCTGGTGACGCTCGGCGTATCCGGCGCTTGGATCGGCAATTTCACCGCGCTCGAACCGTATAAGCCGGTCTTCATCGCCATCGCGGCGGTCTTCATCGGGCTCGGCTTCTGGCAGGTTTATTTCCGGCCGAAACCCAAATGCGAGGACGGCTCGTATTGCGCGCGCCCGCAATCGGCGCTGATCACGCAGAGCGCGCTCTGGCTTGCCGCCGCGCTCGTCATATTGGCCGCCACCATCGATTGGTGGGCGCCGTATTTCTACTGAAGGAGAGAATCGATGAAGAAGCTCATGATCATCGGCGCGCTCGCCGCACTCGGGGCGCTCGGCGCTGTTGTTACGCTCGCGCCATTGCAATCGGCGGCACAAGCGCAAGCCCAGATCGCGCAGGCGCAGGTGCGCACCGCGTCGTTTATAGTCGACAACATGACCTGCGCGACCTGCCCGATCACCGTGCGCACGGCGATGTCGCGCGTTGACGGCGTGCGTTCGGTCGAAGTCGACTTCGAATCGAAGCGCGCCACGGTGACCTACGACGCCGGCCGCGCCACGCCCGAAGCGATCGCCGCAGCCTCCACCAACGCTGGCTATCCCGCGCGTCTCGTCACGCCGGCCTCATGAGAGAGTGGCCGGTCCTCTCGATCGGCATCATCGCGGCGGCGCTGTGCTGTCTGCTGACCCCGATCGTGTTGGCGTTCCTCGGCGTCGCCGGCCTCCGGGCGATTGCAGGCGGCCTGTTTCTGCCCTTACTCATAGGCGTCGCCGCGCTAGCCGCCTTGGCGCTGGGGCTCAGAGCGCTCGCCCGCCGCCGGCGCAGCGCCACTGATCGTTCGCACAAGAAAGCCTGATATGTCCGACTGCTGCGCGACTCCAAGAAAAGACGAAGCCTACGACCTCGCCGTCATCGGCGCGGGCTCTGCCGGTTTTTCGGCCGCGATCACCGCCGCCGAGCAAGGCGCGCGCGTGGCGCTGATCGGACATGGCGTGATTGGCGGCACCTGCGTCAATGTCGGCTGCGTGCCGTCCAAGACCATGATCCGCGCCGCCGAGGCGCTGCACGGCGCGCGCGCCGCCAGCCGGTTCGACGGCATTCTCGGCGAAGCGCGCGTGGTCGATTGGCGCCGCGTCATCGCGGCGAAGGATGATTTGGTCGCCGGTCTCCGGCAGAAAAAATACGTCCATTTGCTGCCGCAGTACGAGAGCATCGCCTACATCGAAGGCGAAGCACGCCTTGTCGATGGCGGCGTCGTTATCGGCGACAGCTTCATCCACGCGCCGAAGATCGTCATCACAACCGGCGCGCGGCCCGCGGTTCCGCCAATTCCAGGGATCGACAAGGTCAGCTCTCTCACCAGCACCTCGCTGCTTGAGTTGGACACACTGCCGAAGAGCCTGATCGTCGTGGGCGGCGGCTTCATCGGCGCCGAGCTGGCGCAGATGATGGCGCGCATGGGCGTCGCGGTGACCATGGTGTGCCGCTCGCGCCTGTTGCCGCAGGCCGAGCCAGAAGTGTCCGACGCGCTGATGGAGGTGTTTCGAGACGAGGGCATGCGCCTTCATTGCGGCGTCGCCTACGACGCCTGCCGCGAGGACGCTGCGGGCGTCACGCTGTGCGTCAAGGACGACGGCGAGCTGATCGAGTTGCGCGCCGAAAAGCTCCTCATCGCCACCGGCCGCGCGCCCAACGTCGAAGGGCTGGGCCTCGCCGAGGCGAGCGTCGCTCAAGACGAGCGCGGCGCCATCATCGTCGATGCGTACATGCGCACGAGCAAGGCCGGCGTCTACGCCGCGGGCGATGTGACCAACCGCGACCAGTTCGTCTACATGGCCGCCTACGGGGCCAAGCTGGCCGCGCGCAATGCGCTTAATGGCGATGCGCTCACTTACGACAATGCAGCAATGCCGTGGGTCGTGTTCACCGATCCCCAGGTCGCCGGCGTGGGCCTGACCGAAGCCCAAGCCTTAGCCGCCGGACATGAGGTGAAAGTCTCTGTCGTTCCGCTCGACCAAGTCCCGCGCGCGCTGGCTGCACGCGACACGCGCGGGCTCATCAAGCTTGTCGCCGACGCGCGCAGCGATCGTTTGCTGGGCGGACAGATCCTCGCCCCCGAAGGAGCCGACAGCATCCAGACGCTGGCGCTAGCGCTCAAGCACGCCATGACCGCGCGCGCGCTTGGCGAGACCATCTTTCCCTACCTTACCACCGTCGAGGGTTTGAAGCTTGCCGCGCAAGGCTTCGAGCGCGACGTCGCCAAGCTCTCCTGCTGCGCCGGGTGACGTGATGCGTCAGCCCCGCACAGCCGACGAAGCGTGCGCGCGGCGCGACTTGTCGGCCAACATCGGCAGCTTCCTCGCTGTCTGGGGCGCGCCGGTGCTCGTCGGCGCCGCTGCTAGTCTCTTCTCGCCCTCGGTTGCGTGGGCCGCCGGCGCCTGGTCGCTTGCGCTCGCTTGGATGGGCGCGGCCTGCCTTGTCAACGCGCGCCGCTGCGGGCGGCTGCACTGCTTCTTTTCCGGCCCCGTCCTACTAGCCGGCGCGCTGCTGGCCGGGCTGGTCGCTCTGGATCCCCTCGACGCGGACGCCATGAGCTTGGGCGCGATCGTGACCGGCGCGCTTGTGCTCTTTAGCCTAACTTACGCGATCGAGCTGGCCTGGGGCCGCTATCTGCGTCGCGACGCGTAAGCCGGCGACGCGTCAGCGCTCTCCACACATCGCAAAGCCGATCTCCGGCGAATAGGCGGAGCTGGCGGCGCCCGCGCCGCCGCGCAACGGCTGGCGCCGTCCTCCGCTTCGCTGCGGCCCGTTCGGGTGCGCGCCGGCGCTCACGAGCGCCGCATTCAAAGCTCCGCCGCCGGAGATCGGCTCCGGCTGGGTTCGGAGCTTCACCGATGTCATCTTCTCAACGCGCCAGCATCTATGAGCGCATCACCGCCGACATTCTCGCCGCCATCGAGCGCGGCGCCGACAAATGGCGCATGCCCTGGCATCACGACGGTTCTCCCGCCGCGCGTCCCATCAATGTCGCAACCGGCGTTGCATATCGCGGCCTCAACATTCTCGCTCTGTGGGCCGCGGGCGAGCACGCAGGTTACACCCACGGTCTTTGGGGCACCTATCGCTGCTGGGCCAAGCTCGGCGCACAGGTTCGTAAAGGTGAGCGCGCAACGCTTGCCGTGTTCTGGAAGCGCACGGATGGCGCAGACAGCGACGATGAAGATTGCGCGCGTCGTCCGCGCATGTTCGCGCGCGGCTTCTCTCTCTTTAACATCGCGCAAGTCGACGACTATTCGGCGCCAGAGACCCCGCGCCTTCCCGAGAGCGAGCGCATCACGCATGCAGAGGCTTTCATCGCCGCGCTGAAGGTGCCCGTCGTGATCGGCGGCGACATGGCTTACTATCATCCCTCGACCGACACCGTACACCTGCCGCCGTTCGAGCGCTTCAAGGACGCCGTCTCTGCCATCGGAGTTAGTGTGCATGAGCATGCGCATGCATCGGGAGCAAAGCATCGGCTCGATCGCGATCTCACAGGGCGTTTCGGTTCTTTCTCTTATGCGATGGACGAAGCAATTTCCGAATTGACCGCGAGTTTCATTCTCGCCGATCTCGGACTTGCTTGCGAACCGCGCCCAGATCACGCCGCTTACCTTGCATCGTGGATGGAGGTTTTGAAGTCCGACCCGCGCGCCATCTTCACCGCCGCGTCGAAGGCTCAGCAAGCCGCAGACTGGATGCATTCCATGCAGCCATCACGCAGCCAGGAGGCTGCGTGATGGCTCGTAAAACTGTGGAAATCGTTCCGAGTCCAGCTGGACTGTCAGGATATACCGCGGAATTTGGGTCGGCCATCCTTGGCGCGATGGCAGGCTTGGCTCCTTTCCATCTTGAGGATCACGCCAGTTACATCGCCAGTTGGCTCGAGCTGTTGCGCGACGAACCGCGGGCGTTTCTGGCGGCGGGCGCCAAAGCGCAGGCCGCCGTGGATTGGCTTATCGATAAAGCAGGCCCGCCCCCGGTCAGCGCAACCCAGGAACAATGATGATCAGGCCGCGGCCGCTCGCGCTGGCGTGCCCGCTGCCGCGGGTCGTGCTTGGCGCTGCTTTGCAGTGATCGTCGCGCGCAAGCGCACTAGACCCGCCTCGAATGCCGGGCTGGGATGGGCGCGCAACCGATCGTTGGCGGCGTCCATAATCGCCGGCCAACTCGTACGAGCGGTCGCCAAACCCGAGCTGACGATGTCGGCCATATTCTGCAACAAAGGCACGCGGACCGTGTCCGAGAACTTGCTCATCGCATCGATGAGCGCCGGCCATGCTTCGTCGGCCTTGCATGACACAACCAGCGTGGCGGCACGCGTTGCCAGCGCGCCACTGAACTGACTTTCCAGCAATCTCTGCAGGGACGGCTTCTTGCGCAGTTCGCGGGCCCAGTGCGATGCAATGGATGGATCGTTGCTCGCGCACAAATGCTCAAGGCACGGCGTTATGATCCGCGCGATCAGCGCCTTGTCTTCATCAGTATCCAACGCAGAGAAGATGGTCTTGGCGCGCTCAACGATCTCGCCACGCAAGGCCTCGTCCATCGCGTCGACGCGCTGATCGACAAACGCGACCATCATCAATCCGCCCTCTTTCTTCACCTCCGGCGCAAGACGCGGCAGCCGGCCCATGAACATGATGGGCGCGCTCCACATTGGGCGCTCGACTGCCAGTTCCAAGAGTTTGATCTGCTTCACTGGCGCAGTCTCCTGACCGAAGCGGCGGCCAAGATAGCGCTTGATTGCGGTCGGCGCGCGCTTGAATTTGGCAAGAACGAGCGGGCGCATGCCGACGTCTGTCATGAGCAAGAGACGATCGATCATTTTCCGGAAGGCGATGTGCTGCTGGACGAAATTGATCAAGGTGCTGATCAGCAGGGCTGCGCCGAACAGCGCAAACGATTGCCCGAACACGAAGCCTAGTCCAGGCGCAAACGCAACGCCGTCGGCCAGACGCGGCGCGCCAACCAAGATCTGCGTGAACGGCAACGCATTGAGTAATGCAACGAGAATGTCGAAATAGGTTGATCCCAGGCTCGTGCGCACAGTCACGAAGGCAACATCGTGCATCGCTTGCAGCCAATGCATCACAGCGGCCGTCTGCAGCCCGAGAAACACCACCGAGGCGATGACGAATCCCGCATGCCGCACCGCTAGCGCATCGCGCTTGAACTCGCGTTTGCGCCATCCCTCTTCTGCATTCATGATGGCGACGCCCTCCTGCAACGCCGCATAAGCGCCGGTGACGAGCGTCAGATTTACAGTGGCGAACAATGTATTGGCCCAGCCGATCGCATCATAGAATGCAGCGTCACGGCCGAAGAAACGGCCGGTTAGCCAGAGCATCACCAAAAGGACATTGAGCCCGCTCCAGAGCCAGAGCCGGATGCGCGGCAGGCTGCCGTCACGCTCCTTCGCCGGCAGTACATAGTGAAATGCGAGCGCAAATCGGGCGCTGATGGATGAGATAGCGTCCCAAACCGCGCCCAAAGTCCGAAGCGCCGCCACCCGGCCCCAGGGATGGCCAATCAGAAAGCCAGCAATGAGCAGGAGCGACATCAGAAGCGCGCCCTGCTCCAACGGCGTCGGTGTGCTCAGCATTCCTCCCACCTATCGGCTTTCGTCCACATGTGGGGATAGGTAGCGCCGGCGCCATAGCAACACCTGCGGGATGAAGCAGGACATCGCGCAAAATGCCGATCGCGCTGGGGTGAAAGGCCCTTCCTCCGTCTTCTAGTACGCCGGTTTGAATCCCTGCCTGCGGCTCGTCCCGCCAATGCCGCGCCACTCTCGCCTGAGCACGGCCGCCAATGGCGCGCCGCCGCTCTGCAGGATTGCCGAAACGGCCCGTTCATCGCAATTTCGTCGGCCATGGCCGACATTCTCATCAACTACCGGCGCAGCGACAGCGCCATTGCCGCCCACGTCATGTACGAGGTGCTGGCGGAATCATTCCCGGGCCAGGTCTTCATCGACATCGACTTGATCCAAGTCGCCGCAGATTTTCCTTCCGTCCTTCGCGAGGCGCTGCGAACCTGCTCAGTGATGGTTAGCCTCGTGGGCCATCACTGGCTCACCGAGTCCGATGAGTCCGGACGGCGGATAGACAATTCGAACGACTGGGTCCGCATGGAAATTGAATCTGCCCTGTCATCCAAGCGCACAACCGTCGTCCCGGTTTTGCTCGACGACGCAAAGATGCCGTCATCAACGGACCTGCCGCGGTCCATTCAAAAGCTCTCGAAACTGCACGCCGTAAGTCTCTCGGCGAAAGCCTATCGCGCCGAGGTGGCGAGACTTTTGGCGCCGGAAATCGGTCGGATCCTCAGAGAGGCGGAAGAACGGAACAAGCACGCCTCGGCGGTCAAGCACGCTGGTCTGATTGTCGGAGACCGTTTCAAGGACGACGATACGCTGCCGATCATGATGGTTGTGCCGCAAGGGCGCTTTGAGCGGGGCAGCGCGCTGAAGGAAAAGGGCTCTTCCGGGCTGGAGCGCCCGGTGACACGTGTGACCATCGCAAGTCGCATCGCCGTCTCAGTGTTTCCGATCACCGCGTTTGAATGGAACCGGGCATGTGAGAGCGGTTTTGGCGGGTTCGCGCAGGTCGAGATTGAGCCCCATGAAGCCATCGATGAGTTTCAGTATGCGAGAGCGATCCTTCGCTTGAGCGGCGAGCGCGATTCGTTGGGATATTTGCTCGACTGGAGCACGTTTCGTGAGCGTCTCTACCCCGCCGCCGGGATTTCATGGGATGGCGCACAAAGCTATTGCGAATGGGCGAGCGGCCGCACCGGGCGCCGCTACCGGCTGCTCTCAGAAGCGGAGTGGGAATATTGTTGCCGTGCAACGACGAAAGCGGCCTACGCCACCGGCAACGAGATCAGTTACGCGCAGGCGCACTTCAATCGCCGCTACAAACCCAAGCACGTGCGCACCGCGGTCAATCGCGCCCACTGGCCTGAGGACAGTCCTCGACCGGTGAGCGCCTGTTTTGAAAACGCGTTCGGGTTATTCGGCATGCATGGAAACGTCTGGGAATGGGTCGAGGACTGCTTTCACCCGAACTACGAAACGGCGCCCGACGATCACACCGCTTGGATCGACGAACCGCGCAGTGAGACCAAGGTCGCTCGCGGCGGATGCTATGCGAGCGACTTCAGGCGCCTGCGATCGGCTGCGCGTGGGAAGGCCGATGCCCGACCACGCGATCGCGACAAGTTCGGATTTCGAGTCGCTTGCGAGCTATAGGGGGACAGGGCTCTCCAGCCAGAGTGCTTGATCATATCCCCGTTCTGGCATTGCCGTACTTGGGTGCACTCACAACTCTTTGCGAAGCTGGCCCATTCCGTGGCCGACTGGAGATCCCGGCGTTTCCGCTGTGGGGGCCGGGGGTAAACCCCTATCGCGCACAACGCTAAACCAGTTTCGGCTCCGGTCAATCAGTCTGGGTGGGAGACCACCCTCTCGCGCCTAGATCGATGATGGTCATGGCGCCCGCTGATACGGGGCTCGTTCCAGACACGGCCGCGGACGCGGCGCGACGATGAGGGGTTTGCCCGCCCGCCCGCCCCCTAATGAGGTCCGCTTCGCGTTGACGATTGGTTTGGCCGAATCGCGTGGCATGGGTCGATGACGCAGACTTTCGAACTCGTAAATCCAAGCACACTGAAGGAGCGGTGGCCCAGGTTCTCCGCCGCATTGGCGCGGCACGATGCGCTTTTCGCGCTCTGGGACCGGATCGTTCTGGTGGCGGAAGCGAATGCTGCAAACGGTCAGCGGTTGAGCCTGGCGCTGCGGCGTTGCCCCGACTTCATCCCGCTGCACCTAGCCGAGCGGGCTGCGCTGATTAAGGAAGCGCTGGCCGATCGGCGCGAGATGGAGCGCAGGCAAAGCTCGCTGATGCCTACCTTCCTGTGGGGCGGCGTCGAGACCTTGGGCGCGCAGCCGCCAGGTGTTGAGGATCGAAACACGTCCCTCGATTTCGCGCTGCGGCCCCGTTTCCGGAGCGTTTCCCAAGACTTCATTTCATACGCCACGGAGGCAGATGGCGCCTTCGCCCTCACGCTTGCGCAGAGGCTTGAGCGCCGAGGACGGTCCTGTTGGATGGCCGGACGCGAACTCATCGATAGCGACGAATGGAACGAAGACATTCTGAATGCGGTGGAAGCATGCGGTGAATTCTTGCTGCTGTTGTCCGCGGCGGCGCTGGCAAGCGACTTCATGCGGGCGGAAGTGAAACACGCGTTCGAGCAAGGCAAGCGCGTGACGGTGGTGCATTTGGCGCCGAGGCTGAAGGCGGAGCGCATGGATATGCGCGTGAAGAACTCGCAGCATTTGAGATGGTATGGCCGCGAAGAAGCGTGCTTTGAGGAGCTGATTTTACGTTTGTCGGAAGATGCAGGGTGGAAAGCAAGATAAAGGGCACCCCACTCTCTTCGCCAATCGCTTGCAAACACTAGCGCAAATACGAGGTTCGCGCGATGATCGCAGGGTGCGCACGAGGTGCGCGCACCTCACCTTGCAGAATGCAGCGTGGATGCAAACCGAAAGCATCAATCGACTCTTCCGCGCAGGAAAACTGCGGCGCGACATGTTCGGCGCTGAAGCGTTTCGGCCGGGTAAATCACTTGGCGTCACGCGCGCGTTGAATGCCGACATAATCGAAGGCAAGCGAGACGGCCGCGCCAAATCCTCGGGCGGCGCCACGCGCGCAGGCTACGGCAAGAAGCTCGCGAGCTTGATCGGATCATCGCGCAAGGTTGCCCGAAGCACCTCGTCGCGGGGTGCGCACGGTGCCTTCGATCCACGCCAACGCGCCATCGTGAAGATCCATTATTTCAGTCACGCCGGCGGCGGTGGCGCCGCCTTACGTGCGCATGCGCGCTATGTGGCTCGTGATGCAACTACGCGCACGAGCGAGATTAGCGACCACGGAGAAGATGAATCGTCCCCTGACCACGCTGAGGCGAAGGCACGGGCGCACAGCAAGTATCTCGGACGCGCAGAAGGTTCTGTTTTCTATGACGCCACCGTTACCGGCGTAAACGGTGGCGAACGTGCCGCTGCCTGGGCGCGGAGCGATCGCCGACATTTTCGCCTGATCCTGTCGCCCGAGAATGGGACGAAACTTGGCGACCTTAAGAGTTACACACGAGAGGTCATGCGGCGCGCCGAGATGGCCCTAGGCACAAAGCTCGAATGGGTCGCCGTCGATCACTGGGACTCGGACAACCCGCACACGCACATCATCCTCCGAGGCGTCCGCAGCGACGGCCGTGATCTCATCATCCCACGGGAGTTCGTACAGCACGGCTTCAGGTCAGCAGCGCGCGACGTCGCCACCGAGCGCTTGGGGAACCGCACACGTGAGGACGATCGGGCCGCACTGCACCGCGAGGTGCGCGCGCACCGGCCGACCAGGCTCGATCACTGGATCGCAGATCAACTCGACAGGGATGGCAAGGTGCGCGTCGCCGACTTGCAGGCGCCCAACGGCGATCCGGCCTCTACCGACGCCCTCAAGGGCCGCGCCCACGAACTGCGCCGCCTGGGTCTAGCAACGGAGGTAAAACGCAATGTGCTGCAATTCGCACCGAACTGGCGCGACGGCCTCAAGGCCCTCGAACTCCACCTCGACATTCGTAAGGCTCTGATGCAATCGCGCGCGCTTGATGCCACTCGAGCGCAGCAGACAGGTAAGGCGATATCGACTCTGCTTCGCGGCGGCCCCGATCGCTGACGTTCGCGTGTCAAGCGAGCTCATCGTTTCCCGTCATTTCCCGCCACTCCCGTACTTCCTCCGCGGGCTTTTCATTGCGCACTCGGCATTGGCCGGACTGCGCATAGGATTACTCGTGAGTGATGATCAGACCCCGAGGGTTCAGCCTTCGCGCGCCACCACCCCAGTAGCGCAAGCAAACATAGCTGTGGACAGCACATCACTTCGAAGCTTGCCGCCTGAGACGCTTGACAGCTTGAGGCAGCTGGCGCGGATGATCGGGCGTCAACTTGCTCGCGAGACCAGATCATGACCACGGCGATCTACGCCCGCTATTCCTCCGACCTGCAATCTGAACGCTCGATCGAGGATCAAATCGCGGCGTGCAGAGATTACGCAAAGCGCATCGGATTGGCAGAACCGTTCATTGTATATTCGGACGCCGCCCTCTCCGGCGCGAGCATGGCGACGCGCCCGGGCCTGCAGAAGCTCATGGATGACATGAGCGCGCGGCGGATGAAGGCGGTTATCAGCGAGGCCATAGATCGACTTTCCCGCGACCAGGCCGACGTGCACTTGATCCGTCGTGCATCGACCGTAAGCGGCGTGAAGCTCTACACGATCTCGGACGGCGAAGTGACCTCGATGGTGGCGGGGCTCAAGGGCATCATCGCTGAAGCCTTCCTCATCGATCTCGCACAGAAGACGCGCCGCGGCTTGATCGGCGTCGCGCGTTCGGGCCGTAGCGCAGGCGGGCGTTGCTATGGCTATCGCGTCATCGCGGGCGAAGAGCGCGGGCGTCGCGAGATCGACGACAAGGAAGCTGCGATCGTGCGACGCATCTACCAAGCCTACGCAAACGGCGATTCACCGCTGAAGCTCGCGAAAGCGCTCAACGCTGAGAATATTCCCTCGCCGCGCGGAGGACCCTGGCGGGTTTCGACGTTGAACGGCGATGTTCGCGCCGGCGACGGCATACTGTGCCAAGATCTCTATCGAGGACGGCTGGTGTTCAACCGCCGCCGCTTCGTCAAGAATCCAAACACTGGACGACGCTCCAGCATTCTCAATCCAGAAAGCGAGTGGGTCGTCGTCGAGGCACCGGACCTACGGATCATCGAAGGTGAACTCTGGGATGCGGTGCAAGCGCGCCGGCGCCGTGTCAGCCCGCCGCCGGGCGAGCAACCGAAGAGCCGGCCAAAACGGCTCCTGTCAGGATTGCTTCGTTGCGGCGTGTGCGGTGGAGGATGCTCCATCGTCGGTCCGGAGATCTATGGGTGCTCCGCCGTCCGTCAGAGCGGCGCGTGTCACCAGCGCAAAACGATCCCCGCCGGGAAGCTTGATGCGCGCGTGCTAAGCGGGCTCAAGCGCATCTTGTTATCCCCAGATTTGGTCGCGGAAGCCGTAAAGGCCTTCCACGAGGAAGAGAACGCCAAGCGCGCTGTGGTCTCTCGGCGGCGCGTCGAGCTGGAACGCGACCTCGCCGAAGTAGTTCGCCGCGTCGATCGTCTGGCGGAGCAGTTGATCGAAACGGGTGCAAAAGCGCTTCAACTCAAGTTGCTGGCCGCGGAGGCCGAGCAAGCGGCGTTGGAAGCGCAGTTGGCGACCGAGCCTGAACCCGAGATCGTCAGCCTCAACCCGCGAGCGGCCGAGATCTATCGGGCTCGCGTAGCGGACTTGGAGACCGCTCTGTCCGGTCAAGACGCGGACACGAACACACGCGAGGCCATCCGTGAGCTCATCAGCACGATCGAACTCCTGCCCGTCGAGAATGAGCGAGATGGGTGGCGCGTGACGGTGCACGGCGACCTCGGCGCGCTGATGGCGCTTGCAAACGAAAAATCCCCCGGCGGGTTTGCCGAGGGATTTTTTGTTCGAAGTCAGCAGCCTAGGCTTCGAAAGGTCGCCAGCTCTGTGGGGCTGGGTGCGGGAGTAGGATTTGAACCTACGACCTTCAGGTTATGAGCCTGACGAGC
>CALBST010000459.1 GCA_937967425.1 uncultured Caulobacteraceae bacterium | reverse complement strand
CTGCAGGCGGAGCGCCCGCTGCATGTGATCGAAGGGCCGCTGATGGATGGCATGTCCATCGTCGGTGATCTTTTTGGCGCGGGAAAAATGTTCTTGCCGCAGGTGGTGAAGTCGGCGCGCGTGATGAAGCAGGCGGTCGCGCACCTCGTACCATTCATGGACGAGGAGAAGGAGCGTCTCGGTCTCGTCGGAAAATCCAACGGCAAGATCGTGATGGCGACCGTGAAAGGAGACGTGCACGATATCGGCAAGAATATCGTCGGCGTCGTGCTGCAGTGTAACGGCTACGAGATCGACGATCTCGGCGTCATGGTGCCGTGCGATCGCATATTGGAGCGGGCCAAGCAAATTGGCGCGGATGCGATTGGCCTATCGGGACTGATTACACCCTCGCTCGACGAGATGGTGTTCGTTGCAAGCGAGATGGAGCGCTTGGGGCTGAAGCTGCCGCTGCTGATCGGCGGCGCGACGACATCGCGCACGCACACCGCAGTGAAGATTGCGCCAGCGTATTCAGGGCCGATTCTCTACGTGCCGGACGCGTCGAAGGCGGTGCCGGTGGTGCAAAAGCTGCTCGGCGACGATCGCGACGCGCTCGTGAAGGAAACGCGCGCGGAGTACGACGCGGCGCGTGAGGCGTATTTTTCTGGGCAGGACAAGCGTCCGCGTTTGCCGCTGGCGAAGGCGCGCGAGCGGGCGCCGAAGCTTGAGTTCGCGCCGGTGAAGCCGAGCTTCCTCGGCGTGCGGTCGTTCGAGGAATATCCGCTCGAAGAGCTTGTGCCGTATATCGACTGGACGCCGTTCTTTGCGTCTTGGGATTTGGTCGGGCGCTACCCCGCGATCCTGGAGGACGAGATTGTCGGCGAAGCTGCGCGCAATCTTCATCGCGATGCGCGCGCCATGCTGGAGCAGCTTGTCGCAGAGAAGTGGGTGAAAGCCTCGGGCGTCGTCGGTTTCTGGCCGGCGCGGCGCGACGGCGATGATGTCGTGCTGTTTGCGGACGAGAAGCGTAAAAAGGAAATCGCGCGCCTCCACACCTTGCGCCAGCAGATCGACAAGGGCGAAAGCAAAGCGAACTTTGCCCTTGCGGACTATGTCGCGCCCGATGCGGACTATGTTGGCGCGTTCGCGGTGACGGCGGGGATTGGCGAGGAAGATGTTGCCATTCGCTTCAAGCGCGCGAACGACGATTATTCAGCCATCATGGCCCAGGCGCTCTGCGATCGCTTGGCGGAAGCGTTTGCCGAAGCAATGCACGCGAAGGTCCGGCGCGAGCTTTGGGGCTACGCGAAGGATGAGGCGCTGACGCCGGAAGAGCTCATTGCGGAAAAATACCGCGGCATTCGTCCGGCGCCTGGCTATCCGGCGCAGCCCGATCATACCGAAAAGCGCACAATTTTCGAGCTGCTCGACGCGCGCCGGCTCGCGGGCATTGATCTCACCGAAAGCATGGCGATGACGCCGCCGTCTTCGGTAAGCGGCCTCTATTTCGCGCATCCGCAGGCTGAGTATTTTGGCACGGGCAAGATCGATCGCGATCAGGTCGAGGATTATGCGCGGCGGAAGGGTTGGGACCTCGCGACGGCAGAAAAGTGGCTCTCGCCAGTCCTGGCCTATGATCCGCTGTTGAAAGCGGCGGGGTAGTCTCGGAGCGCTGGCGCGCTCGCCCGCGGTGTGGACTTGCAATGGCGTCACGGTGACTGTCGAAGCGCAGCGCCTCGCACAACCATTGGCCGGCGCGGACGCCGGCGCTTCAAGAAAAGTTCCCATTCGTCCGTCATAGAGCCGCACCCGTCGCATCCGGGGTGGCCCGGCGGCGCGGGCGGCTGCTAGAACGGCCCGAATCTCTCGGGGACCATCATGAAACGTCTGATTACGTTCGTTGCCGCGGCGCTGGCGCTTGTCGCCTGCGCCTCGTCGTCCACGCCGCGGGACAATGGCGCGCTGCGTGTCGCTGAACTCGGCTACACGATGCGCACGCTGCCGAATGGTTTGCGCGTCTATTCTATGCCGGACCGCAATACGGCGAACGTGTCGGTGCAAGTTTGGTACGACGTTGGCTCGGTGGATGATCCGGCCGGCCGCTCGGGCTTCGCGCACCTGTTCGAACACATCATGTTCAAGTCGACGCGCAACATGCCGGAGCAATTCTTCGACCGGCTGACGGAAGATGTCGGCGGCTACAACAACGCGTCGACCTACGACGATTTCACTAATTACTACGAAGTGGTGCCGGCCAACCACCTGCAGCGCGTGCTGTGGGCGGAAGCGGACCGCATGGGTTCGCTCGTCGTCAACGAAGAGAGCTTCAACTCGGAACGCGACGTGGTGAAAGAGGAGCTGCGGCAGCGCGTGCTCGCTTCGCCATATGGGCGCCTGTTTTACTTCTATCTGCCGCAAGTGAATTATGACGTCCATCCGTATGGTCGGCCGGGCATTGGCTCGATTGAAGACCTTGATGCGGCGACGGTGGAAGACGTGCGTGCGTTCCACGCGCAATATTATCGCCCCGACAACGCCATTCTCGTTGTCTCCGGCAATTTCGACCAAGCGCAGCTTGATGCATGGGTCGATCAGTATTTCTCGCCGATCTCGCGTCCGGATCGCCCGATCCCGCGCGACTATCCGCAGGAGCCCGAACGCACGCAGCCGCGTGAATACACGGTTTATGCGCCGAACGTGCCGCTGCCGGCGGTGATGATTTCATATCCGCAGCCGGCCTCGACCGATCCCGACATTCCGGTGCTGATGGTGATCGACGGCATCCTTTCGGCTGGTGAGAATTCGCGGCTCTACAATTCGCTCGTCTACGAGCAGCAGATCGCTGCGCAGGTGTTCACGAACCTTGAAGCTACACAGGATCCGGGCGCGTACGGTTTGTTCGCGATCCTCTCGGCGGGCCAATCGGCCGAAGCCGGCCAAGCAGCGCTCGCGGCGCAGATCGCGCGCATGCGCGATAGCCTGGTGACGCAAGCCGAACTCGATGAAGCCAAGAACGAAATCGTCACGGCCACGCTGCAACAACGCGAAACCGCAGAGGGACGCGCTGATGAGCTCGCAGACGCGGTGATCCGCTATGGCGATGCTTCATATGCGGACCGTTTGCTCGCCGCGATCCAGGCGACGACGGCGCAGGATATCCAACGCGTCGCGCGCCGCATCTTCAATGAAAACCGCCGTGCAGTTGTCCGCTATCTTCCGGAGGAAGAGGGACGCACGGGCGATACGATTCAAACCTCGTCGCGCATCCAGGCGCGTACGCTCAACATTCCGGCGTCCGAGATCACGACGTTTACGCTTGCCCCAGAAAGTGAGCGTCAGCAGCCGCCGGCCGCTGGCGCCCCGATTGATGCGCGCATTCCGCCCGCGTCGCAGCGTACGCTCTCGAACGGTGTTCGCGTGATTGTTGCGCCGAACCGCGCGTTGCCGCTGATCAGCGCTGATTTCCGCGTTGCTTCGGGCGCCTCGTCCGATCCCGCGGGCCGTGCGGGCCTGGCGAGCATGACGGGCGATCTGCTCACGCGCGGCACGACCACGCGTGGCGCGACCGAAATCGCCAGCCAGATTGAGTCGCTTGGCGCCTCGATCAGTTCAGGCGCAGGCGTCGATTCATCGGCCGTTTCGCTGCAGACGCGCAGCGATCGCGTGCAGGAAGCATTCACGATCTTCGCGGATGTGGTTCGTAATCCAGCGTTCGCGGAAGAGGAAATCGATCGCGCCAAGTCTCAAGCGCTGGACGGCCTGCAAGTGGCGCTGAGCCAGCCGGGCGGCATCGCGGGCTTTGCGATGACGCGCGCGATCTACGGCACGGCGCCGTATGGCGCGATTGCCTCGCCCACAAGCATCGGCGCCATCACGCGCGATGACATGGCGGGCTATCACAGCAGCTACTGGCGTCCGGACAACGCCGTGCTTGTCATCACCGGCGACGTTTCGGCGGAAGAGGGCTTTGCTCTGGCCGAGCGCTATTTCGGTGATTGGGCGCGCCCGACGGCGCCGTTGCCTGCGCGTCCCGATGCGACGGCGCACGCCGCGCCATCGCGCACGATCGTCGTTGATCTGCCGGACACCGGCCAGGCCGCGGTGTTGATGGGCCTTCGCGGTGTCTCGCGTACCGATGCGGACTACTTCCCGCTGCTGGTTGCGAACAACGTGCTCGGCGGCGGCTACTCGGCGCGCTTGAACAACGAAATCCGCATTCGCCGCGGCTTGTCCTATGGCGCAGGTTCGGGATTGTCGGCACGCATGGCGCCGGGGCCGATCATCGCTTCGGCGCAAACCCGCAACGATGCCGCCGTGCAGGTCTACGAGCTGATGCGAGCGGAAATCGTGCGCATTGGCGCCGAGCGCGTGCCGGAAGCCGAACTCACCGCGCGCAAAGCCGTGCTGATTGGCAGCTTCGGCCGGCAAATCGAGACGACGGCGGGTCTTGCTGGCCAAATCTCGACGCTGGCGCTCTACGGCCTGCCGCCTGAACGCCTTGGCACTTACGTCGCGGACGTAACGGCGGTGACGCCAGAACAAGCGCAAACGGCGGCGCAGCGTTACTTCGATGCAAACCGCGCCGATGTGGTGGTGGTGGGCGACGCTCGGCATTTCTACGATGGGCTGCGCCGCGTGAGGCCAAACGCCGAGCGCATTCCGGCTTCGCAACTAAATCTGGATTCAGAATCGCTACGTTGAGTTTGGGGGCGGCGTCGCGGGTTGATCCGTGACGCCGCCCGCCGACTCGGTTAACGTCGGTGGCCTTGGCTGCCCGAACTATCCTCCGTGTCGCCGTCATGGCGCTTGGCTTGAGCACGCTGTCGTTCGCTGCGGGCGTGGCTGGCGATCTCTCGATCATCGATCCGCCGCGTACCGGACAACGGGTTGTGTTGCGCCTTCCGCCGGAGATTCCGGCTGATGCGCCTCGGGCCGGCCCGCTGTTATCCACAGCTACGGCGGAGGCGACGCCGGTCCGCCTGGTTCGCCAGCCGCGCCAGGACGAGCTTCAAGACTTGCTCATGGCCATGCAAGCCGCCCACGAGGAAGACTTTGGACTGACGCCCATAATCCTGGAAGCCGCTGCGCTTCCCGAGGCGAAGCCACAGCGCACCCAAGGCGGGAAGCCTGTGCCGGAAGCCCCGGTCGCGGTGCATGAGACCAAAGTCGCCTGATTTTGTGCGGCTTTGCCGCAACACTGGCGCCTGGCGCCTGCAACACTGTCAAAATACTGCCCCGTTCGGAGCGCTCTTCTCGTCGCCCATGAGAGAGGGCATCGGGCCGAGTCTGTACGGGAGGGGCGCTGCGGTCATAGCCGCTGCGTTGACCCTCGCCGCGCCGGGCATCGCTCAGGCTCAACAACCCCAACGCCAACAACCGAACGCCGGGCCGCAGCGGATCGTCCCGGTTGCTTCAGGCGCCAGCCGCTATGCCACGCCGGACGGCGCGGTGCGGTTTGTGCTCGATCGCTCAGGCGGTCGCGCGGCGCTGGTCCGGTTCGAGGGCGATCCTGAAGTTCATGTGCTGCGTCCGACGATGGGCGCTGGCGGCGATGAGATCTTCCAGAGCGAGAACGGTGACGTACGCCTGCGCATCACTTCGCATGGCGGCATTATCGTTTACACCCGCACGCATCGCACCGGCGCCGCCGCTTCAGAAGAAGAGCGCGTTGCCCCGCTGACGCCGGAGCAGTTGGCATTCGCCGAAATGCAGGCGCGTTTTCGCGCCATCCAGAACCGTGCGCGCCGCAGCCTCGGCCAGCCGGTGATGTTTACCGTTCCATCGCAGATGACGCCACTGGCGGCGGGCGTTGTCACCGATGCCGCTGAGCGCGCGGCCGAAGGTTTGTCGGAAGCGCCGCTAACGAACGTGCGCCGGGTTGTCATCGGCCTCGGACGCGTGCCAGCCGTCGCGCTTCAAGGCGACACGCTGATTATCCAGGTCGCGCCGCAAATGGGCTATGCGGGCCGGCCATCCTCCAGCGCCATCCGCAACGTCGTGATGGGGCAGGTGCAAGGCCCAGAGCAATAAGACGCTGAGCCGCCGCGGGCGCGGCTTTTTTCTTAGCCTTTGAAATTATCCTTGCGCTTGCGGATGTCCGCAAACGCCTCCCAATCCGCGACACCCGGCGCCAGCGCTGGCGCGCGTAGGAATGGATTGGTGTCCTTTTCGATGCGCAGTGTCATGGGCACCGTCGGCTTTCCGGCCGCGCGGAGGCGATCGATCTCTGCCGAACGGGCGCGCAGCGCCGCGTTATCCGGGTCGACGGAGAGCGCGAAACGCGCGTTCGATTGGGTGTACTCGTGGGCGCAATAGAGTGTCGCGTCGTCGGGCAGCGCGGCAAGCTTCTGCAGGCTCGTCCACATTTGTTGCGGCGTGCCTTCGAAGAGGCGGCCGCACCCGAGCGCGAAGAGCGCATCGCCGACAAAAGCGACGTTGTCGGTGTCGAACACAAAGGCGATGTGGCCGAGCGTGTGGCCGCCGACATTGAGCACGCGCGCCTCGATATCGCCGAGCTTCACGCGATCGCCTTCATCGACAATGCGATCCGGCGGCGTGCCGATGCGCTCGACTTCCGCCGGGCCGGTGACGATGGCGCCGGTCTTGGCTTTGATCGCGGCGTTGCCGCCAGCGTGATCCGGATGCCAGTGCGTGTTCCAGATGTCGGTGATGCGCCAACCCTTGGCGTCGGCCTGGCGCATGATCTCTTCGGCGTCGGGCGTATCGATCGCGGCGGTGGCGCCGGTGGCGGGATCGTGAATGAGGAACCCGTAATTGTCGGAGAGGCAGTGGAATTGATGGATTTGAAGCATTTCAGGTACCAGGTATCAGGTGTCGGGTGTCTGCGAAACTTGGTGAGCCGCCGTCAGGACGCCATACGACGCTTGAGACCTGACACCTGACACCTGATACCTGATACCTGATACCTGACACCTGAATGCGCGTCGATGTCCTCGCTCTCCAGCGTTTCTACGCTTCCGCTTTGGGGGAAGCGGCGCGCCGTGCGGCGGCGCGGCGGCTGGCGGCGTTGTGGCCTCACGCCGATGGGCTGGACGTGCTCGCTGTCGGCTATCCCTCGCCCTACCTGGAGCGCTTTCGCGCCGGTGCGCGGCGTGTGGTGGCGATGATGCCTGCCGCGCAGGGCGCCGAGCCTTGGCCCTCGAATGGCCCAGTGGCGACAGCGCTGGCTGAGGATGCACGCCTGCCGTTCATGGATGCCGTGTTTGATCGGGTGTTGCTCGTTCATGCGCTGGAAGAGTGCGACGCGGTGCATGCAATGCTGCGTGAGATTTGGCGGGTGATGGCGCCGGAAGGGCGGCTCGTTGTGATTGCCTCGAACCGCTGGAGTCTCTGGGCGCAATCGGGCGCTTCGCCATTTGGTTATGGCCGCCCATACTCACGCACGCAGCTTGCGTCCTTGCTCAGCGACTCCATGTTTGAGCCGGTGGTTTCGGCGCGGGCGCTCTATATGCCACCCTGGCGCTGGGCCGCCGGCGCTGCGGACGCGTTCGAGCGCGTAGGCGAACTGGTTTGGCCCGCGCAGGGTGGCTTGGTGCTCATGGAAGCTGTGAAGCGGCTCTACGCCACCACCGCGCGCTCGGAAGGGCGTGTCCTTTTGGCCAAAGCTCCGAAGCGATCGCGGCCTGAGGCGAAAGGCGCCTTGCCGGAAAACAATCGCGACACCTAAGAAAACAGCACAATTCGCGTTCGCGAGGCTGTGCGATAATGAAACTCATCACCGCCATCATCAAACCGAGCCGGCTCGACCCCGTGCTCGATGCGCTGAGGGAGGCCGGATGCGGCGGCATCACCGTTTCCGAAGTGCGCGGCTTCGGCCGTCAGAAGGGCAAGACGGAAGTCTATCGCGGCGCCGAGTACGAAGTGAAACTCCTGCCCAAGGTGAAAATCGAGATCGCGGCGTCGCCCGATTCCGTTGAACGCTTCGTCGATGCAGTCAGTGGCGCCGCAAAGACGGGCAAGATCGGCGACGGTAAAATCTGGGTTGCTGATCTCGACAGCGTGCAGCGCATTCGCACCGGCGAAAGCGGACAGGCGGCTGTCGAAGGCTGAGGGCGGTTCGTCGCTTGGGGCGTCGTAAGGCCGTGAGGCGCCGTTAGTGTCACCGCGGATTTTCCGCGAGGACTGTAATCATGGACGTTAACCGCCGCGCCGTTCTTGGCGCAACCGCCGCTTCGCTTGCGCTTTCCGTCGCCGCCTGCAATCGCGCCACCGGCGGGGCGGCTGAGCTCCACGCGCTACTCGATCAGCTTTCGATCGATACGCTGCGCGAGGCGCCGGAGTTCGCAACGAGTCTCGGTGTTTCAGAAGAGCAGGCGGGCGGGCGCTACATCGATCGCTTGGCGGATTATTCCCGCGAAGGCCAGCGCCGTCAGCGCGCGATAGCAGAGCGTGCTGTGGCGACGCTCAACACGATCAATCGGAACAAGCTCGAAGGGCAGGACGTCGTCACTTATGACGTGGTGAAGACGTCGCTTGAGGATGGCCTCGCCGCGGGTGCCTTTGAATTCGGCAATGGCGCGCAATCGCCTTACGTCGTCACCCAACTCGGCGGCGCTTACGTCAATCAACCGGATTTCCTCTCAAGCCGGCACCCGCTGACGACGCGCGACCAGACCGAAGCCTACCTCACACGCCTACAGCAATACGCGCGCGTGCTTGACCAGGAATCGCAGATGATTGCGGAGGACGCCGGCAACGGCATGATTCCGCCTGACTTCTGTATCGATGGCGCGGTGGCGCAGCTGCGCGGCTTCGCGCAAACGGCGCCGGCCGAAACGGTGCTGGTGAGTTCGCTGGCGCGGCGGATTTCGGAGGTTGCCGAAATTCCGGAAGGCGAGCGCGCCGGCTTCCTGACGCGGGCGGAGACGATCGTGCGCGAAGATGTGTTGCCCGCCTATCAGCGTCAGATCCAAGCGCTGGAGGCGATCCGTCCGCGCGCCGTGCATGATGCGGGGATCATGCATAGGCCGCAGGGCGGGGAAATGTACGCTGCGGCGCTGCGCGCTTACACGACGACCACGATGAGCGCCGATGAAATTCACGATATGGGCGTGGAGCTGATCAACACGCTCAAGGGCGAAATCGATGCGATCTTCCGCTCGCAGGGTATGACCACCGGCACCGTGAACGAACGCATCCAAGCGTTGGGCCGCCGCCCCGATCAAATCTACCCGAGCACGGAAGCGGGCCGCACCCGATTGCTGGCTGATCTCAACGCGCAAGTCGCGGCGATCAGTGCGCGTATGCCGGAAGTGTGCGGCCGCCTGGCGCAAGCGCCGCTGCAGATTGTGCGTGTTCCGGCTTACATCGAGGCGGGTTCGCCGGGCGGCTACTACCAGCCCGCGTCGCTCGATGGTTCGCGTCCCGGCGCCTATTACATCAATCTCCGCGATCCGGCGACCGAATGGCCGAAATACACGCTGCCGACGCTCACCTACCACGAAGGGATTCCGGGCCATCATTGGCAACTTGCGCTTCAACAGGAAAGCGAAGGCTTGCCCTTCTATCGCAGCGCTTTGTCGTTCTTTGGCGCCTTCATCGAAGGGTGGGGGCTCTATGCCGAACAACTCGCCGATGAGATGGGCATGTACGAGAGCGATCCGTTCGGCCGCATCGGCTATCTCAACTCGGCTGTGTTCCGCGCGTCTCGTCTCGTTGTCGACACAGGCATTCACGCCAAAGGTTGGAGCCGCGAGCAGGCGATTCAATCGATGGCGGAAGCAACTGGCGGCGGCGGTTCGGGCACGGTCACCGAGATCGAGCGCTATTGCGTAATCCCCGGCCAAGCTTGCAGCTACATGGTCGGCCGCCAGGCGATCAATCGCATGCGGGACGGTGCGCGCGAAACACTGGGCCAACGCTTCGATTTGCGCGGCTTCCACGACACGCTGTTGGCCAACGGCGCGGCGCCGCTGACGGTGGCGCAGAACCTTGTGAATGAGTGGGCCGCCTCGGTGCAGAACGCTTGAGGCGCGCCAATCTCGAATGGCTGAGACAGCAGAACCGCCGCTAGCGCATGGCGGCGGTTCTAATGTCGTACCCGCAAGGCCGTTCGTCGCACCCCCGGTGCAGCCAAACCAAGTTGGGTTAGGATCGCCCACGGCTGACTACCCTAAACTCGGAAGGGGAATTACACATGGAAATGTCACGGCGCGCAATGATGGGCGCGACAGCTGCTAGTGCGGTGATGCTTGCCGCGTGCCAACCGCGCGCCGCTTCCGGCGACCTCAACGCAATTCTCGACGAGATGGTCACGGCCTATTTGCGGGAGTCGCCCGAGTACGCGACATCGCTCGCGGTGTCCGAAGAGCAGGCGGGTGGGCGCTATATCAATCGTCTCGGCGATTACACCCGTGCCGGCGCCGAACGCGTGCTGCAGCTCGCACAAGACGGGCTCACGAGATTGCAAGCGCTCAATCGCGATACGCTCGAAGCGCGCGACGCAGTGACGTACGACGTTGTCGTCACGGCGTTGCAGGATCAGGTTGCTTCGGCCCAGTTCAAGACCGGCAGCGGCGCGCAAGCGCCGTACACAGTGACCCAGCTTACGGGCGCTTACACGTTCTTGCCGGATTTCCTCGCGAGCCAACACCCGGTCACCAACCGCGAACAGGCTGACGCCTACCTCGAACGTCTGACGGCC
Source organism: uncultured Caulobacteraceae bacterium (assembly GCA_937967425.1). The sequence goes on along the minus strand of CALBST010000459.1, from coordinate 15,650 downwards.
TATGGCCGCGTGCTCGATGAAGAATCGGCGCGCGTTGGCCAAGACGCCGCCGATGGCGTGATCCCTCCAAACTTCGCGCTCGATGGCGCGCTGCGCCAACTCGGCGAGTTCCGCGGCACGGCGCCAGCGCAAACGGTTTTGGTCTCTGCTTTCCAGCAACGCCTGGCCGGCGTTGCGGATATCAGCGACGCCGACAAAGCGACGCTGGTGAGCCAAGCCGAAAGCATCGTGCGCGACACGGTGCTGCCGGCCTATCAGCGTCAGATCGATGCGATCACACAAATTCGTCCGCAGGCGACAAGCGACGCCGGCGTGTGGAAGCTGCCGGAAGGCGAAGCGCTCTATGCGCAGGCGCTGAAGGCCTACACGACGACGTCAATGTCGCCGGACGAAATCCACCAAATGGGGCTCGATCTGATCGCTCAGTTCACGAGCGAGATGGATACGATCCTGCGGTCGCAAGGCATGACGCGCGGCTCAGTCGCTGAGCGCATCCAAGCGTTGGGCCGCCGTCCCGATCAAATCTATCCGAGCACTGACGCGGGACGCGAAGCATTGCTTGCGGCGCTCAATGCGCAGGTCGCCGCAATTCGCGCACGCATGCCGGAGGTGTGTGGGGTCCTTGCGCGCGCTGAACTCGAGATCAAGCGGGTGCCGGAATACACGCAAGCGGGTGCGCCGGGCGGCTATTACCAAGGCGCGGCTCTCGATGGCTCGCGTCCCGGCGCCTACTACATCAACCTTCGCGACCCCGCGAACGAGTGGCCGAAGTTTACGCTGCCGACGCTGACCTATCACGAAGGCGTTCCGGGCCATCACTGGCAGATCGCGATCCAGCAGGAGTCAGGCTCGATCCCGTTCATCCGAAGCGCGCTCCTGGGCTTCAGCGCCTATGCGGAAGGATGGGGTCTCTACGCCGAACAGCTTGCCGACGAAATGGGCATGTACGCGAACGATCCGTTCGGCCGCGTTGGCTATCTGCAATCGGCGACATTCCGCGCCTCGCGTCTCGTTTGCGATACCGGCCTGCACTCGAAGCGCTGGACCCGCGAGCAAGCAATCGACTCCATGGTCGCCGCGACCGGAGACCAGCGTTCGAACATCACGACCGAGATCGAGCGCTATTGCGTGTGGCCAGGCCAAGCCTGCAGCTACATGGTCGGACGCCAAGCCATTAACCGCATGCGTGACAACGCACGCACGGCGCTCGGCGCCAACTTCGACATCAAGGGTTTCCACGATACGGTGCTGACGAACGGCTCCACGCCGCTCTCAGTCACGGAATCTCTGGTGAACCAATGGGTCGCGACGGTTTCTGGTCCGGCGCAGAACTAAATTTCATTGCGTGAAGCGGCAGGCGGCGGCGTGAGTGATCACGCCGCCGCTTTCTTATCGCGGACCGAGGGGCGGGGGTGCTGTCCGCGTCTGCCAAGGAAGCGCACGCCTTTGAGCAACATGAGCAGCGCTTCCCAATGAATGCCGGCGATGACTTTGAAGGTCATCAGCGGGTTGGCGAGCCAGGCCCGAAAGAGTTGCGCGTCGCTCAGATCGCGGCGCGCCCCGGCGAAAGAGGCGGTCAACGCGATCTCCTCGCCGCGTCGCACGATCATGGCCACGGCGACGCGTTGGCCGGGTGGTGTGATGTTGAACTCGTAAGACAAATCGCCCTCTAGAAAGGGCGAGACGTAGAATTGCTTGGCGCAGCTTTGTGTGACGTTGCCGTTGCGCTCCAGCCGCGGCGGCAGAATGTAGAAGTGGCTTTCGCCGAACGTGTTCGAGACCTCGTGAGCGAGCGCAGCGAGCGAGCCGTCTCGGCGATAGCAGAAATAGACGCTAAGCGGATTGAAGACGTAGTTGAAGAGCCGTGGCATCGTAAGCAACACGATACGGCCTCCGTCCCACGGAATGCCGGCGTCGCGGAGTTTAGCCTCGATTTGCGGCTTGAGCGGCGCGTCGCGCCGCTCGGCATGATCGCGATCGAAGAAGGCGAAAAGTGCGCCGCGATTGTGCCTCAGCAATCGCAGACCCTTGATCGGCCGATCGAGGTCGAGCGTCAGCATGAACACCGAATAGCGGAGGCGATGCTTGCCGGGCCGCATGTGCGCGACATGTCCGGTGTAGATCGCGTTCATGCGGCAAGCGCCGGGCGCTGCTGCGTGGGGAGAAGATGAATTCGACCGGATTCGTTTTCGACAGTCCAGGGCCGCCGCACGCCGCCGAGCTGCTCGGCCACTGCGAGGCCTGACTGCAATCCATCCTCGTGGAAACCTGAGCCAAAGTGGGCGCCGCAGAACCAGGTGTTGCGTACACCCTGGAGCGACCATAGCTGTTCCTGCGCGCGGATCGCGGCGGCGTTGAACACGGGGTGGTCGTAACTGGTCTCGTAGAGAACTGTTTCGGCGCGCGGCTCCGTGCGCGGGTTAAGTGTCAAGAAGAGTTGCTCGCGGCTCTGGATGTTCTGGAGTTTGTTCATCCAGTAGGTGACGACGCAGCCGCCGTCCGGGTTGTCGCCCACATAGTTCCAGCTGGCCCAAAGCGGTTCGCGGCGCGGCATGAAGGCGGCGTCCGTGTGAAGGACAGCGCGGTTCTTGGCGTATTTGAAGGCGCCGAGAAGGTGGCGCTCCTCGGGGCTCGCGTCGTCGAGCATGGCAAGCGCTTCGTCGCTGTGCGTGGCAATTACGATGCTGTCAAAGCGATCGACTCGACCTTGCGCTTCGCGCACCCAAACGCCGGCGCCGTCGCGGCGCACCGATACAGCGCCCGCGCCAAGGCGCGCGTTTCGCGCATAAGGCGCGGTCAGCTTTTCGACGTAGGCCCGGCTGCCGCCTTCAACAGTGCGCCACTTGGGACGGCCCTTGAGTTTCAAGAGACCATGGTTCTCGAAGAAGCGGACGAAAGCGCAGGCCGGATAGTGGTGTATCTCGCCCATTGAAGCCGACCAAATCGCGGCCGCTTGCGGCAGAAGGTGATCGCGCTGGAAGGCGTCGCCATAACCCTTCTGGTTCAGATATTCGCCCAGCGATATCAGCTGATCACGCGTGCGCAATAGATCGAGGGGGGCGCTGCGGTAGAAGCGCAGCAGGTCCCACGTCATCGACCAAAAGCGCGGGCTGATAAGGTTGCGGCCGCCGCAAAGAAACGCTGACGTATCCACGGACGAGTATTCCGTCTCGCCGCCGCGCAGCGAAACGCCAAATGACATGTCGGAGACCTTGGTTTCGACACCGAGGTGCTCGAACAATGCGATAAGGTTTGGATAGGTAGCATCGTTAAAAACAATGAAACCCGTATCGACGGGCGTGGGGCCTAAGCTCGTGTCCACAACCACCGTGTTCGAGTGTCCGCCGAGGCGCTTGTTCCGCTCGTAGACCGTGACCTCGTGTTTCTGGCTGAGCAGCCATGCTGCCGACATTCCGGCTATGCCCGAGCCAATGACGGCGATATTTTGCCGGCGAGTTTCTGTGCTGGAGGTGAAGGCCATCGAACGTTTCCGCTCCAGCATGCCCGCTGCAGGCTGGTTACCGGGCCGATACGGACGGCGCGCGTCTGCGGTTCACACTGATCCAGGCCGGGAGCAGGGCCGTATCGGGACCGATGTGTGCGATGGCCTATGCTCCCGGCCCGGTTTCGGTGGTGCGGACGCGCCGGCGGAGGCTTCGCGTCGTGGATGATGGGATGGAGTCAGATGAGACGCTGATTGCCCGCACGGCGCGTGGCGATAGAGATGCCTTCGCGGCGCTGTTTAGAGCCTATGCCGGCAAAGTTAAGGGCTATTTGGTGCGGTTGGGCGCGCCAGCGGCGGTGGCGGAAGACTTGATGCAGGACGCCATGGTTTCGGTCTGGCGCCGCGCGGCCTCGTTCGATGCAAAGAAGGCGAAGGCTTCGACCTGGATCTTCGTCATCGCCCGCAACGCCTGGATAGATAAACTGCGCCGCGAACGGACGGAGCTTGCTTACCGTCAAACGGTGTTGGTGAGTGAGGAGAGTGAAGACGAGGCGCCTGACGAGGCGGCCATGCGTGGCGAGACCGAGGATCAAGTTGCTGCCGCACTAGCGACGCTCTCGGACGAACAGCGCCAGGTGGTGCAGCTTTCGTTCTTTGAAGATCGGCCGCATTCGGAAATCGCGGCGCATTTATCGTTGCCGCTTGGCACAGTGAAATCGCGTCTGCGGCTTGCGCTCATCAAGCTGCGCGCGCATTGGGAGCAATTGAAGTGAGCCCGCGTCATCATCCTTCTGACGATATTCTAACCGGCTACGCCGCCGGCGCGCTGGAGCCGGGTTTCGGCTTGGTCGTCGGCGCGCACCTTGACGCTTGCGCGCACTGCCGAGCGCGTGTGGGTGCGTTCGAAGCCGCGTCCGGCGCCGCCCTGAGCGACATGGCGGAGGCGGACGTCAGCGCGGACTCTCTCACCAACGTGATGTCGCGCTTAGGCGAGCAGGCGCCTCAGGTGAAGATGGACACGCGTCCGTTCGTCGAGCGGTTGTCTTTGAAGAGGAAGCGGTGGGTCGCGCCCGGCGTTTGGGTTGCGGGTGTCGATACCCCCCATGCACCGGAGAACCGCGTGTATCTGCTTTCGGTCGCGGCTGGCGGCCTAACGGCGCGGCACGAGCATTCGGGCGCTGAGTTTTGCACTGTGCTTAAGGGCGCGTATCGCGATGAGTTGGGGCTCTTCGCTGCCGGTGATTTCGCAGCGGCTGATGGCGATCTCAATCACCAGCCAGTGGTAGAAGGCGACGAGGCGTGCGTCTGCCTGTTTGCGACCGAGGGGCGGTTGAAGCCGCAGGGGCTACTTGGCCGTTTGGCCTTTGCGTACGCTGACGTGTAACCGGTCTTTGGCGTCTCGCAATCGCGCGTGACCTGAGCCATAGCTCGCCCCGTCAGGCCGCCTGACGCTGCTGCACGGATGCCATTATGCGTTCTGCGAAGGGCGTGAGGAGCGGCGGCCTGTATGCGGGATTGGCGGCAAAGCGCAAACGTGCGGTTTCGTGAATGTCCTCGAAGCGATTGAGCCCTTTGCGCCAGCGCGAGGTCAGCGCGCGCATGATCGGAAAGCCTTTGCCGTCGACGCCCGGCGTGATCGGATCGATGTCGGCGAGGCAACCGGAAATTACGGAGCCAGGCTCACGCGAAATCGAGAGGCCGGCGAGTTCGGCCCCTTCGAGCACCCACATCAGCGCGCAATTCGAAAGTCCGCGCGCGCCGCCGCCGCCAACGCCGCCATGGTCACCGGGAAACCATTGCTGCGCCACGCGCGGGCGCGTGCCGGGCGTGTTGAAAGCGTCGATATTGCTCCAAAGCGTCGGCGCGAACGCGGCGCGCCGTTCATCGATCGCCACGGCGTGGCGGGCGTGTTCGACGCAGCGCGAGAGCGCGGTGTCGTGAAATTCGTACTGGGCGTTGAGGCCGATGGAGATGGGCAAGATGCGCGGAATGCCGAGCGAGCCCACCGTGTCCCAAACGCCGACATAGCGGATGGCGAGATCAACCGGCGGCGAGGTGAACGGCCTAGCCAGCCGCGGCCAGGCAATGGCGTGCGCCACCCGGAAGCGTTCTGCTTCTTCACTGTCGGCGGTCAGCTCGCGATTGCGATAGAGTTCGAGCGCATCGCGCGATTTGTCGACATGTTCGCGGCGGAGCACCCCGCATTTGCGCAAGAGCCCGGCAAGCGAGCGCACCGTGTAGGCGCCGCGCGAAAAGCCGAACAGATAAATCTGATCGCCGGGCTCGTAGTTCAGATTGATGAACAGCCAAGCATCGAGCAGGTTGTCGTCCAGATCGGCGCCGGTCATGCCCTGCCAGAGGCTGAGGCCGCTAAGCGAAGCGCCGACGCCGGCAGAATAATAGACGATCTGAAGATTGCCCTTGGCGTCGCGCGGCGCGACGGCCCGTGCAGTCAGCGCGACATTGGTGAGGCTATTGCCGTAAAGGCGCTGCCATGTGCCGTCGCAACAGATGACGAGGCGCTTCATCTTATGGCGTCAGCAGAAACACGGCTTCTTCGCAGAACCAGTTCGCGCGCCAGATCGTCTTGGCGAACGGTGCGCCGGCGTGGCCACGCGAGAGCGGCACGGCGCGCTCGATGCCGAAGCGCATCTCGCGGGCGAGATCGGCGAAGTCGCGCACTGAATAACGCTGCAGCAGCTCGCTCGCACCGAGGCGGCCTTGCGTGAGCAATTGTAAGCGCTTGTCCCAGCGCCCGGCATTGGCAATGGAGACGATGACCTGCGCGCCGATGCGGCCAGCTTGCTTCAGCGCCGCCTGCGGGCGGCGGAAGTGCTGCAATGTGTGGGAGAAGACCACGAAATCGAACGCTCCGCTCGGGAACTCGCCGAGGTCACGCTCAGCGTCGCCCTGAACCACCGACATGCCGCGGACGACGCAGCGGTGCGCCTTGTTCGGGTCGATCTCCAGGCCGCGCACCTTTGCGCCGCATTCGCGCACCAAGAGCTGCATGAGCGCGCCGTCACCGCAACCAACATCGAGGACGCGCGCGCCATCGCTGACCATTTGCGAAATGACGAAGTGATCGCCGCGCGGCTCGGCGCTGGTCAGATCGAGTGGGGCAGGATGGACGAGTTCGAGCTGAGCCATCAGGCGCCTCCGCCGTTGAGCGCCAATCCGCGCGCGGCGGCGGCGGCGTCGATGAAGCCGGTGAGCGCCGCTTCGAACGCGGGCTCATGCCCGAGATAAGCGTCATGGCCATGGGCGCTGGTGATTTCGAGGAAGGACGCCTCGGCGCCTGCGGCCGCGAGCGCGCGTGCAATCTCGCGACCCTCATCGGGCGGATAGCGCCAATCGCTCGAGAACGAAAACACCCCATGGCGTGTCGCGCCGCCCTGGAAGGCGTTGGCGAGGCGCCCGCCAAAATCGGCGGCGAGATCGAAGCCGTCCATGGCGCGGGAGAGATAGAGATAGGAATTCGCGTCGAAGCGATCGACGAAGCCCGCGCCCTGTTGCTGACGCATGGTGTCGTTGGCGCCTTCGGCGTTGAAGGCGAAGCGTTCCTGCGTCCGTGCTCCTTCAAAGCGTGAGCGCACGTCCTGCGCGGAGAGTCCGGCCAATTGCGCAGCCGTGCGCGCGACACTGCCGCCACGTGTCGGGCGAACGCCGTGTTGGAGATAAGCGCCATTGCGCCAGTCCGGATCGGCCATGATCGCCTGCCGGCCAAGTTCGGCGAGCGCGATATTCTGCGCCGATTGTTTTGCGGCGGCGGCGACAGTGACGCACGCGAAGACGCGCTTCGGGTAGGCGCTCGCCCATTGCAGAGCCTGCATGCCGCCCATGCCCGGGCCGATGACGAGGAAGAGGTTTTCGATGCCGAGCGCCTCCACCAGCATCGCTTGCGCGCGCACGGCGTCGGCCATCGTCACGGCTGGTAGGCGCAGCGAGTAGGGCAAACCGTCGGGCGCGATAGAGCCCGGCCCGGTTGTGCCCATCGAACCGCCGAGCACGTTCGAGCACACGACGAAGAAGCGGTTGGTGTCGATCGGACGGCCAGGCCCGACAATGCGGGGCCACCAAGCCGGCCGGCCTGTCACCGGATTTGGGCTGGCGACAAACTGGTCGCCGGTCAGTGCGTGACAGACGAGCACGGCGTTGCTGCGATCGGCGTTGAGTGCGCCATAGGTTTCGAACGCTATGCTTAACGGCGCCAACGGCTCGCCGCTGGAGAGTTGGAGAGGCGTTGTCGCGTCGAACGCGAGGGAACGCACGCCGCCTGCCGCTTGGAGTTTTGCTGCTGCTGCGCCTGCATGAATCATGCGCACTCGTATAAACTGCGTCGCGGGGGAAATATCCCCCTGGCGCGGGCGGCTGCTGTTGAAGACTCGCGTTGCGCAGCGCCTCGTTGGCGCTGAGCATGAAAGACCGCTAAGGTTCCAGGGATGAACGACCAGAGCCCCCCGCCAGGTTCGCCACTCGAAACGATCCGCGCTGAAATCGATGGCATCGATAAGACGCTGCTTTCGCTTTTGGCGGAGCGCCTGCGCGCCGCCGATAAGCTCGCTGGCCTGAAGCCTCCGGAGCAGGGTCTGCCGATCCGGCCGGGCCGCGAAGTGGCTTTGCTGCGGCGGCTCGTTGCGGAAGCGCCAGCGCCGCTGGAACGCGAATTCGTGGTCGAGATTTGGCGCGCGATGATCGCGGCGTCGCTGCGCCGGCAGCGCATCATCGACGTCGTCGTCGGCGGCGGACGCGGAGATCCGGCGCGGCTGTTTGATATCGCACGCCGTCATTTCGGCGCCCGAACGCGGATCAAGGATTTGGGCGAGCCGCAAGCCGCGCTGCAAAAGGCCGCGGAAAACCCCGAAACCGTGGTGGCGGTGACAAGTTGGCCGGCGGCGCCTGGCGTCGGCGCTTGGTGGCCGGCGCTATCCGAACGGCGCTTCCATAATCTCCACATTATCGCCGGCCTGCCTCTGCTTGGCGGCTCAGACGAGCCGGAAGCTGCCGTCTTCGCAGGCTCTCAGACCGAAGAAGCCGGCAACGACGTCACCATGCTGATCGCCTTCGATCCGCACCATCGGCTGCAACGGGCGCTGAACGAGGTCGGCTTCACCGGCCGCGAAATCGCGCGGGCGGAGCCCCGCGTGCTGGTGCGGGTGGAGGGCTTTATCGGCCTCGACGATCCGCGCGCGGCGGCGCTGGCGCGTTCGGGCCTCGACAGCGTCCGCGTCCTCGGCTCGTACGCGCGCGTCTAATGCCCATGGTTTTCGACCGCATCGCCATTATTGGCGTTGGCTTGATCGGCGCATCCATCGCGCACGCCGCGCGTGAGTATGGCGTAGCCAATGCCATCCAGCTCTACGACGCAAACCCCGCCGTGCGCGCGCGCGCGCGTGCGCTTGGGCTCGGTGAAGTATTCGATGACGCTGAGAAGGCGGTCGAAAAGGCTGAGCTTGTCGTGCTCGCTGTGCCGGTTGGCGCGATGGCGGCGGCTGCCGCTGCGTGCAGGCGCGGACTGAAGATCGGCGCGATCGTTACCGATGTCGGCTCGGTGAAGCAAGCTGTCGTCGACGCGCTGAGGGAAACGCTGCCGACCTTCGTCTATTTCGTTCCGGGGCACCCGCTCGCCGGCACCGAACACTCCGGGCCCGATGCCGGTTTTGCGGCCTTGTTTCAGAACCGCTGGCAAATCCTGACGCCGCTGCCGGAACAGACAGAGGCTTACGCTGCCGCTGTCGATCAGCTCGAACACTTCTGGCGGGGGCTCGGCGCCAATGTCGAGCGCATGGATGCAACGCGCCACGATGTCGTGCTGGCGGTCACCAGCCACCTGCCGCACCTCATCGCGTTCAACATTGTTGCGATGGCGGAGGATCTGGAAAGCGTTACCGAAAGCGAAGTCGTCAAATACTCCGCCTCCGGTTTCCGCGATTTCACCCGCATCGCCGCCAGCGATCCGACCATGTGGCGCGACGTGTTTTTGAACAATCGCGAAGCCGTGCTCGAAGTGCTGGGGCGGTTCTCGGAGGATCTGGCCGCACTGCAGCGCGCGATCCGCTGGGGCGACGGCGACACGCTCTACGATCTGTTTGACCGGGCGCGGCGCATGCGCCGTGAAGTCATTGACGCCGGTCAAGACACGCCGGCGCCCAATTGGGGCCGGGACCAGAAGAGCTAGTACACCGGCGGCAGCGGCCGCACCGGCAAGCCCTCAACGCGCAGTATTCCATCATCGGCGCCGATATCGAGCGTGATGTCGTCGCCGGTCACGACGTAGCCGGCCGCCAGCAAACTCAACGCACGGCGTGCGTCGCCATCGATCCGCGGGCCATTGGCGATGGCAGTGAGGACCGGCGCTGGGCGTTCAACGGGGAGAACTAGGCGTCCATCCAGGCGGCGCTGCGCATCCAGCCCGCCTTCGCCGGTGCCGGTTGTCTGCAGCGGCCCCCAGTTCAGCTCCAACGCTTCGAAGCGCAACCGGCCGCCGCCTTCACGCCAGGCGCCGAGCGGATCGCCGGGGGCGGTTTGCAGTATCAGCGCGCCGTGTGTGACCACGATGGCTGCGCGCATGCGCGCGACGTCGAGACCGAAGGCTTCAAAACTACGCACAGGGCGCGGCAGCGTGATCGCCTGTGCATCGAACGCCAATTGGTATTCGCCACGCGCGCGCGGGTCGGGGCGCACATTGGCGACGACCTTCGTGGCGTGCAGAACGCCTTCTTCAGCCGGATCGTCGAGCACCAGATTGTCCGCCTCAACGCCGGCGACAGCGAGTGCGCCGCGTTCGGTGCGCAGGCTGGCTATTAGGGCATCGGCGCTGATGTGGGTCGTGGCGCCGCCCGCGCGTGTGATCGTTATCGGCGCTTGCGCTTCGAGAATGACGTGTTGGGGGTTGAGCACCTGGATGTGCAGGTCGGCGCGATCTGTTTCAGCGCCCCAGCCGCCGCGCGCAGACAGGTAACTGACGCCCTGCAGCTCCAGCCGCATCAACACCGGAAAACCGTGACGGACGATGCGGTCGATCTCGACTGTTGCGCCGCCGGCGTTTTGTTCGAATGCCCAACCGCGGACTTGCCGCTCAGCTTCGTTGGCGAGGGAGTGCCAGTAGAACACCCATGCGAGCGCCGCCAAAACGAACAGCACCCAGGGAACAGTCAGCCAAAGCCCGCGAATTTTCATTGCGCCACGGTGCGACGCCTATCCGGCGGGAGCAAGGCTTGGCTCTCGGTTTCGAGCACGCGCTCAAGTTCCGCCATGAACTCGTCGCGCGACAAACCGGGCGGAATTGGCGGCAGCACCTTGAATGTCACATGTCCGGGCGAGCGCATGATGCCTTTCGGCTTCCAGATGAGGCCGGTGTTGAGCGCCACCGGCGTCACTGCCACGCCAAGGTCTTTGTACATCGCCGCAATGCCTGGCTTGTAATCCGGCGGCGCGTCGAGTTCCTGGCGCGTGCCTTCTGGGAAGATCAGCACCTGGCCGCCTTTGGCGACAGCCTCGCGCGCGCCACGCATCAAGCTCTTCAACGCCTTCGCGTGTCCGCTACGATCGACGCCGATCTGATTGCGCTTCAGATACGCGCCCATCACCGGAACGTTGCCGAGTTCTTTTTTATAAACATAGACGGGGCGCGGAATGAAGAGTGCTGGCGCGATGGTGTCGAGCGCCGATTGGTGTTTCATCGCGATCAACGCGCCACCCTGCGGCACATGTTCGAGGCCTTCGAACGAAACGCGCGCCCCGATAATCCAGCGCAGCCCCCAAAGCGTGGCGCGCCCCCACGAGCGCAACGCGGTCCAGATATGGCGCTCATCGAACACAACGAGCGGCCACAAGACCAAACCGATGACAGCCATCGAGGCATAAAGCCAGATGACGAAGATGAAACTACGAAGCCAGTTCATGCGTTGTCCGGGGCCGCCTCAGTGTCGTTGCCACCGAGGCCGATCAACGCTTCCCGCCCGCGAATGACAAGATATTTCACATACTCGGCGCCCAGTCGCGTCGCCGCGCCCAGGTCGCTGCGCCAGAGGTCCGGGTCGGTCCAGCGCGTTCGCACCGGATAAGGATGAATGTTCGCCTCGGGCAACGCGACCTCAAGCTCTGCTCGGCTGCGCGGCATGTGATAGTCGTCGGTGACGAGGATGATCTCGGTGTAGCGATGCTGGCGCGCCCACGCGGCGGTCTCCGAAGCATTGCCAAGCGTATCTTCCGCCGAACGGCCGACATCTATGCAGCACGCGCCGAGCGCGGGATCGACATTGAGTACCTGGTAGAGTTCGTCATCGGTGACGATACGATTGACGCCGGAGATCAACAGGCGTTCGCCCTTGCGTTCTTCGAGCAAACGCACGCCCGTCGTCAGCCGCTCAAGCGAGCCGCCGGTGAGCGCGACGATCGCTTGCGCCTGCGGCGGCTCATCCGCTTCGCGGCGAACGTCTTGGGCGAAACTCCAAAAGCCGGCGAGAAACGCCACGAGTGCGATGATCGCCGCCCAGAAGAGTATGCCGCGCATCAGCCGAGCCGTGCGGCTTGGCCGTGGAAGTGTCCGGCCGCGGCGCGCGCGCCGGCGCCCGCCACGATGGCGGTGAGCAACGGAACGGCGGCGATGGGCACAAGGTCAACCGGCAGAATCATGGCCGGGAGAGTGTTCAGCGTCGTGCCCGGAATGGCCAGCATGAGAACGATTACGCCTGCGATAGCAGCAAGCACGCCGCCGGCGACGCCCGCGTAAAGACCCAGCACGGCGGCTTCGTCGGCAATGCGGCCCGCCGTCTGGCTCCGTGTCGCGCCAAGATCGCACATCACCGTCACCATTTCCCGCCGGCGCGCCGCCAAGCCGCGCGCGGCCAGCCAGGCGATCACCGCCATCATCCCCGCGAATGCGACCGCGCCCCAAAACGCCGCGCCGCGCACGCGCGAAGCAAGGCCGCCGCCGCCCGATCCGTCCGGCGCCTCAATCACTTCGGCGGTGACGCCGCCCGCCGCCAAGGCCGCAACAATGTCGCCCGAGACATCGGCTTGCGGTGAGGCGGGCGCCAGCTCGATTTCGATGAGGCGCAGGTCGGGGACATGCGCCGGATCAATAGGTTCGCCGCTGGCCTCGCTCAGCAGCGCCGCCGCGCGCCCCGCCGTCATGGGCGCGGCGCTGGTCACATGTGGGGCGCTGGCGAGTGCGGTTTCAGCCGCCGCCATCCCGGCGGGGCCGTCTGGCGCGAGTACCCGCACGATCGCGTAGGCGTTGCGCTGCTGTTCGTAATCCACCGCTACGCGGTCAGCGGCCCGTGCGGCGAGGCCCACCGCTGCGGCGGCGAAGGCGGCGAACGCCAGTGTCCAGAAGAGGGCGCGCTCGACGCCCAGCAGGCCGCCCCTCATTCGTACGCCTCCGCATCTACCGCTTCAGTCTGCTCTGGCTGAGAGAGCCGGCCGCGATCGATCCGCCATACCCACATCGGGGCGACATCGGCGAGCGTGTCGTCCTGGCTTGCGATCACGACGCCGGCGCCGACACGGCGCATCTCCGAGAGCAGCTTCACGATGCGGCGGCCGTCCGCGGGCGACATGCCGGCGGTGGGATCGTCCGCCAAAATCAGGTTGGGCTTGGCGGCGAGGGCGCGTGCAATGGCGGCCCGGCGTCGTTCCGCTCCTGAAAGTTTTTCCACTGGCAACTCGGCGGCGCCGCCAAGGCCCACGAAATCCACAAGTTCTCGCACGTCGTCTGAGTAGTCGCGCGGTTTCTGCCCCAGCATTCTGAGCGGCATCGCGACGTTGTCGAACGTCGACCACTGTTCAATGAACACTGGATTTTCAGCGACATAGCCAATGCGCCGCTTCGCATCCGCGATGTCGCGCGAGCGCGCGCGAATAACGTCGACACCAAGTATTACACTTCGGCCAGAGCGGGGCGGCAGTGCTAGGCGCAAGAGATGCGTAAATGTAGTCTTACCTGCAGCAGCAGGGCCGGTGATGAGATTGACCTCACCCGAGCGGGCTTCGAAGTCGACACCCATCAGAACGGTGGATGCGCCATAACCGGCGTCAACATTCGAGAGGCGAACCAACACGCCGCGCTCGAATAGATCGGTTTCAATACTAGCGCGGGGACGGGCCATGACTGGACAAGCTAAATAGAATCAATGCACCGAAGACGGTTATTGGGGCAGCTGAACGTATTAACATGATCCTTACCTGCACGTCTTGCTCGACCCGCTACTATGCGGATGACGCAGCGATCGGTCCGGCTGGCCGCACCGTTCGTTGTGCTGCATGCGGGTTCTCCTGGTTCGCCGAGCCGCAGCTTGAGCTGCGCGCCACGGCCGAGGCGCCGGCTGCGCGGGTCGCTGACGAGCCCGCCCGTGAGCCTTTGACACGGGAACGTGTCGAAAGATTGCGCCGCGCCGCCGAACAACCCGGTCCGGCTCCGTCCGCCGCCGCCAAATTCCGCCAGCAGCAGTCCGAGCGGATGCGCCGCGATCGTGCCCGCGCCGCGGCCGTCGTGTGGGGCGCCACAGGCGCAGCCCTCGCGGCAAGCGCTACCGGCATGGTGATGTTCAGGCAGGATGTCGCCGAACTGTGGCCGCGTTCAGCCAGCGCGTTCGCCGCGCTTGGCTTGGACGTGAACGTCTATGGTCTTGAGTTCTACGACCTCGCCGTGGAGCGCGACTTCGAAGGCGCGACGCCTGTGCTCGTGGTCAGTGGCGAGGTCCGCAACATCGGCCGCGACGACAAGCTCGTCCCGCCGGTGCGTATCTCACTGCGCGATACGCGCTCGCATGAAATCTTTGAGCTGGTGAACGCGATCACCGATCAGCCGGTCGCCGCTGGCGCGGCCGTGCCGTTCCAGATTCGCGTCGCGAACCCGCCGGCGGAAGCCGTCGACCTCGAAGCGACCTTTGCGAGCTTTGGCGAGTTATCGCTGGCTGGCGGTCCGGCGCACGTTTCGCCGCCATCTGCCGCGCCGGACGAATTGCTGCTCGACGAGCCGCTTGAGCCGGGACACGAACTTGTCGACCCGTCGCACCCGACAACGACGAGCGAGCTCGGTCCGGCCAATGGCTTGCGTCTGACCACCGGCTAAGTGCGCATACTTCTTTCCGCGGAAGAGATCAGCCAGCGCGTCAATGTGCTGGCTGATCGCTTTTCAGCTCAGCTCAACGACAACTGGACTGTCGTGGCGCTGCTGCAGGGCGCGATCCCGTTTGCCGCAGACCTCATGCGCGCGCTCGAAACGCGTGGTGTTCATCCGATTTATGACTCGCTTTGGCTCGAAAGCTATCGCGATGAGCGCGAGAGCAGCGGCAAGGTTGTCGTGCGCGCCGACATTTCGCGCTCGGTCGATGGCCGCGGCGTGCTGATCGTCGACGACGTGTTCGATAGCGGCCGCACCATCGCGTTCGCGCGGGCGCATTTGATGGCCAAGGGCGCGACGCAGACGCTCGCCTGCGCCTTCGTACGCAAGCCAGAGGCCCTGGGCCAGGATATCGACGCCATCGGCTGGGACGCCCCGTCCGAGTTCTTGATTGGCTATGGGATGGACGACAAAGGCCGCTACCGCGGCCTGCCCTATATCGCTGCGATCGACTGACCGCGCGTCGCAAGCGCCGGGACAATCCGGGTAGCCGGCGCTTACAATCGCGCACGGGAGGGCGTCATGGGGAAAATCTGGCTTGGGCTACTGGCGATTGCGCTGAGTGCATGCGCCCCGGCGCCGCCGTCAAGCACCGAAACACCAGCGCCTACGCCCGCGATGACCGGCGCGATGACGGCCGCGCGCGAGCATGTCGCCGCAAACGAGGAAGCCATCGTCCGCGAGTTGCGTGAGCTGCTGGCGCTCCCGAACGTCGCCTCTAACCCCGACGATATTCGCCGCAACGCTGATGTGCTCGTCGCGATGCTGGAGCGGCGTGGCATAAGTGCGCGCGTGATCGAAACCCCAGGCGCGCCGGTCAATGTGTACGGCGAACTCAGCACGCCAGGCGCGACGCGGACGTTGCTTTTTTACGCGCACTTCGACGGCCAGCCGGTCGAGCCTCTGGACGCCTGGGTCACGCCGCCATTCACGCCGACATTGCGCGGCGGCCGTTTCGAGGATGACGCCGCAATAATCCCATGGGAGCGCGCCACTTATCCGCTCGCCGACGATGCGCGCATTTACGCGCGATCCGCCAGCGACGACAAAGCTCCGATCGTCGCCATGCTCGCGGCG
>CALBST010000458.1 GCA_937967425.1 uncultured Caulobacteraceae bacterium | reverse complement strand
AGCGCTGCCCTCCGAAGGCAGAGGTCAGGGGTTCGAATCCCTTCGGGTGCGCCATAAAATCAAGCAGTTAGCCCCATCATGCCGCTCGCCAAGTCGCCCTGGTCCGCACTTGGTCCGCACCATGATTGGGGTCCGCGACTACGCAGCGGCGACCTTGCTCTAGAGGTCGACCCGCTCTGAGATCGCCAGCGCGTCGTCCACCTCAACGCCCAGGTAACGCACCGTGCTTGCGAGCTTGCAATGCCCAAGCAGCGGCTGGACTGCGCGGAGGTTCCCCGTCTTGCGGTAGATGAGGGCAGCCTTGGTGCGTCGCAGTGAGCTGCTGTCGGTTTCACGGACACCGAGTTAAGGTGTTCTAGGTGAGATCGTAGGTGGGCTATGATTTGAAAGGGTCTCCGGCAGTGAAAGCCAGCCCCGCCACTCCATCCCGTTGCCAAGCGACTCGGGCGTGCGTCTGAATGCGCAGCGTCAGCTCAACAAGGATCACCCGCTCAGGCAACTCGCGCCGCACGAAAAATTCCACATTCGCGCCTGTGGCGCTGATGTTCTTCACTTCGACCGGGATTTTCTCTCCATCCGTCAAAATCAACTCCCCTTGGCGGAAGACCGCCTGACGGATCGCCCGCTCGAGCTGGCGGGTGAGTGGAAAGCTGTCTGGCGGGGGGCGTCGCCTCGCGCGCGACCGCCTTTCGCAAACGCTGATCGAGTATGTCGCCACTCAAGGCCCTGGGCTTCCCGAACATGTCTAGCGTCCGACGTCACGGCCGATCGGTTACTGGCATCCAAGCGAGGCGTGCGATGGGGTTAATAAATCGATAACGCGACTCGCGCATGCTCAGCCTGTTCGTAGTGGAGCCAGTGTGGTTAGGCCGAGATTGCCGTTTCTAGGCGCACCGATCCTGATGATGATTCTGAGCGTGGCTATTTTCGCTCTGGATACAGGCACGCCGTTAGAGATCGCCGCGTCCGTACTGTACGTGGCGGTTGTTTTACTGGGATTCGCGTGGGATGGCCGGCGCGGCGCGCTTTGGTCCGCCGGCGGCGCCATTGCGCTGACCCTGATTAGCTTCTTGCTCACGCCGAACCGTTCTTCCGAGGCTGGGATTTTCAACAGTATTCTGGGCGTGGCGGCGATTGTCGCGACAACCCACCTCGCCTTGCGCAATGACGCCCTGATGCGCGCCAAACAAGAGACGCAGTCACTCGCCGAACATCTAGCGCGCGTGGGCGCGCTCGGCGAATTGAGCGCCTCGATCGCACATGAAGTGAACCAGCCGCTGGCAGCGATAGCCGCGCGCGCTGGTGCGGCGCTGAGATGGCTCGAGGCAGAGCCGCGCAATGCGGGTCGTGCAATGGAGTGTATTCGCGCGATCTCTGATGACGCGAAGCGCGCATCCATTGTGGTTGGCCGCGTGCGTGACTTGGCGCGCCGACGTACGCCGGCGGTCGCCAGCATAGACGTGCGGGCCGTCGTGCGCGATGGGATGACGCTTGTTGCGCACGAAGCGCACAGGCGCGGTGTGTCAGTAGAGCAGCGACTGGGACCCGAGGGTGTTAGCGTCCGGGGTGATCGAGTGCAGTTGCAGCAAGTGTTAGTGAATATGCTTCTCAATGCATTGGAAGCTGCCCAATCCGCGCAGAAACCGCTTGTTGAGATAACCGTACAGACAACTGAATCGGCAGTTTGTGTTGCCGTGAAAGATAACGGGCCCGGTGTGCCTTGCGAAGAATGGCTGGAAGCATTTTTCACCTCGAAACCTCAAGGCTTGGGCATGGGACTGACGATTTCGCGGACCATTGCTGAGGCCCATGGCGGACGGCTCTGGCTGGAGAGGTCTTCTCCCAGGGGGGTAATCGCCTGTCTGGAGGTGCCGCGTGGTTGATGCGGAGACGCGTCGGGTCGTCGTGATTGACGACGATCAATCGGTTCGCGCCGCCGTCACAGACTTGCTGGAATCTGTTGGCTACAAAGTCAGCGCATTTCCAACCGCCGAGGCCTTTCTCAGCGCAGCCGAGCCAGAGGCGGATTGCTTGGTTTTGGATGTGCGTATGCCGGGCGCCGGTGGGCTTGAATTGCAGCGCAGGCTGATGAAGGCGGGCAACGAGCCGGCGATTGTCTTTATAACGGGGCACGGCGACGTTCCAATGTGTGCGCGGGCGCTGAAGGCCGGTGCATTGGATTTCCTGCTCAAGCCCTTCAACGACCAAGATCTCCTGGACGCGGTGGCGACAGGGGTTTTGCGCTCAATGCAAAAACGCTGCTCGCGCGCTGAGCGCGAGGCGCGGTCAGCCTTGTTTGCGTGCTTGAGCGAGCGAGAACGCGATGTGGTCGTCCGTGTCGCTCAGGGACAGCTGAACAAGCAGATCGCCGGCGAGCTTGGCGTCAGCGAGATCACGATCAAGGTTAGCCGCGCGCAAGCCATGCGCAAGCTCCAGGTCGCGACGTTGCCGGACCTCGTCCGTTTGGTCGACGCTGTCCAGGGCGCGTCCAATCAATATACTAAAGTATAGGATGGCGATGCCAAAGATACCCATGCCTAACGCGGGCGCTTAACTTCGTCTGAAGACGCCCCTGACACGCTTCCGGAATAATCGGGGAGTGTGTGCGGTGGCACGAGTGCAGAATCTGCTGACGCGCTGCGCTAGGCGCTTTGTTCGTGATCGGTCCGGCAATGTCGCGATGATGTGGGGTCTGATGGGCGCTGTGCTCATCGGACTCCTCGGGTTGGCTGTGGACTTTACGCGCGCGCAAGCCATCCGCGCTCAATTACAGAACGCAGTCGACGGCGCCGTACTCGCAGCCGCGCGCGATCCGAATCTGTCGGAAAGCGAGCGCAATCGAATTGCGCGTGGATTCTTCGACGCCGAAATCGCCCAGCTGGGCGATGTTTCCGGCGTTGAGTTTTCTCTGAGTAGCCTGCCAAGCGGCGGGGTGCGCGGGGAAGCTTCAGTTGCCATGCCTGTCTCCCTCGCCGCGATTATCCGCGATGAGGATTGGCGCATCGGAGTCTCCGCCGAGGCCGAGCAGAGCGGCGTCAATCTCGAAGTTGCCATGGTGCTCGACACGACGGGCTCCATGGCGGGCCAGCGCATCGCCGACCTGCGCGTCGCGGCCGCCGATCTCGTCAGCATCGTCGTACGAGACGATCAGGAGCCCTTTTATTCTAAAGTGGCGCTAGTTCCGTATTCGATGGCTGTCAATGTCGGTCCGTATGCTGAAGAGATACGCGGCCCTGTGCGTGCTCCAACCACCATAACCAACGCCACGCGCGCTAGTCCGGTTGTTGTCACGTCCACGGCACATGGATTGGCCAATGGCGACGTCGTTTACATCGACGGCGTGGCAGGCATGACTGAACTCAACAGTCGGACTTTCACGGTGAGCGGCGTCACCGCGAACAGTTTTGCGCTTCAAGGTGTCGATGGCCGAAGCTATCGTCGATACAGAGGAGGCGGAGAGGCGCACTGCACTGAAGCTGGCTGCGATTATTTCTTGTTCACGAATGCGGGATCGCCGCGACAGGAGCGCGTCTTCCAAATTAGTTCTTGCGTCACCGAGCGCGCTGGCGGCAATGCATACACAGACGTCTCGCCGCGATCCAGTTTGCTGGGGCGCAACTATCCAAGCGCGAGTAATCCGTGTCCCGCAGACAATGTCATCGTGCCGCTCACAGACAACGCCGATATGATCACCAACCGCATTGAGGATTTGGACGCGTCAGGTTCAACCGCTGGCCATATCGGCATTGCCTGGGGCTGGTATCTTCTGTCTCCGAGGTTCGGCTATCTCTGGCCTTCGGTGAGCGCGCCTGGCTCCTACGGCGACGAAGACACGCTCAAGATCGCCGTTATCATGACCGATGGCGAGTACAACAGCGCCTATTGCAACGGTGTGATCAGCCGCGACTCGACGTCGGGTAGCGGATCGGCCTCCGATCATATTAATTGCGACGCGCCCAACGGTCATTCCTTTACGCAGGCGCAGCGCCTGTGCCGCGAAATGAAGGATGCGGGCATCATTATCTACACGGTCGGTTTTGAAATCGTCGACGATCAACGGGCGCGCGATCTCGTCAACAATTGCGCGACTGACGCTAGTCACGTCTATATGGCGGATTCCGGATCGGAGTTGCGTAGCGCGTTCCGGGCCATCGCGACGTCCATCACGCAGCTGCGGATTTCGCGATGATGCGCGTCGCGCTATTGAGTGCTGCTCCGCTGTTCGGCCCCGTGGGCGTCTGCCATCTCGACGGGTTCCGTCCTGATCCGGAGCGTCTGCGCCGTAGCTGCGACAGCATGGGCGAAGGGTAAGGCTTGACAAAAATGGCCGCGCGCGACTGAAGAGGGCGGCATACGCTGGGCGTCGTCGGGAGTGATTCGGGTGCCGGACGACGGCATTTGTATTTTTGTGATTGCGTGGGCTGAGCTCCGGGGAGTTGCGGGTTAGTCCCATCGCTCGGCGACGCCCTTTCGCGGCTGGTCGGGTGATGTCATGCTTAAGTCTTACAATAAGGCGCTGGGACGCCTTTGCAGCGTCGATCAGAGCAATCTTGATCTGATGCCAGCTGGGTCGACTTGGATTGATCTTGACCGGCCGACCAAGGAAGAGGAAGGCGCGGTTGAGCGCCAGCTCGGTCTCGATCTGCCAACGGCCGATGAGATGCTCGATATCGAACCATCTAGCCGGCTCTACAAAGAAAATGGTGCGCTATACCTTACCGCGAACGTGGTCTGGCGTGCAGACAGCGAAGCGCCGGAAACCGCGCCGGTGACGTTTGTCCTCAAGGACGACACTTTGGTCACCATCCGCTACAGCGACCCACGCGCCTTCGAAGCCTTTGCAGCTTACGCTGCCCGGCATTCGGATGCATGCCGCTCAGGCCGGCATGCGCTCATCGGGCTGGTGGAGGCGATCGTCGATCGCGCAGCTGAGGTGCTTGAGCGCAGCGGCCGCGAGGTCGACGCGATCTCACGCGAGATTTTCAGGATGAAGGATGCGCAGGCGAAGGGACGCGGTGGGTCGACACCGGCATTACGCACTCTACTTGCACGAATTGCGCTCAACCAAAACCTCGTAACGAAGGTTCGCGACAGTTTGGTCAGTCTTGGACGTCTTGTCAGCTTCTTCACTGCTGCCCAAGAAGCGAAACCTGATCGTGACCTGCGCGAACACGCGCGCAGTCTGGCGCGCGATATTCAGTCGCTGAGCGATCATTCCTCCTATATTTCCAACAACACCTCATTCCTGCTGGATGCGTCTCTCGGGCTCATCAACCTGGAGCAGAACGAGATCATCAAGATTTTCTCTGTGGCGGCGGTGATGTTCCTGCCGCCGACGCTGGTGGCCTCGATCTATGGCATGAACTTCGACTTCATGCCCGAATTGCGGTGGCCGCTGGGCTACCCTTTCGCCATTGTGCTCATGATCGCCTCCGCGGCGATCCCGTTCTACTATTTCAAGCGCCGCGGCTGGCTTTGAGGATGGAAGGTGTACGATGGGCGCGAGAGGGCCTTTAGATGGCGTCAAGGTGCTTGACCTATCGCGCGTTCTCTCCGGGCCGTTCTGTACTACGCTGCTTTGGGAGTTGGGCGCGGAGGTGCTCAAGATCGAACGCCCCGGAAAGGGCGACGACACGCGCTCGTTTCCGCCGTTTCAGAAAGGCGAGAGCGTCTATTTCGCGAGCATCAACCGCGGCAAGCGATCATTGGCTCTCGACTTCAAGGACGACGGCGATCGTCGCCTGCTCGAACAGCTCATGGCGCAGGCAGACGTTCTGGTGGAAAATTTTCAGCCGGGCGTAATGAAGCGCTTGGGTTATGACTACGCTACTCTGGCGCCGCGCTTTCCGTCGCTGATCTATGCGTCCATTTCCGGATTTGGGCATACTGGCCCGTACAAGGACTTGCCGGCCTATGACCTGATTATTCAGGCGCTGGGCGGCATGGTGTCCATCAACGGTCCCGAAGGCGGTCCAGGCGTGCGCGTGGGCGTTTCGTTGGCCGATCTAGCGGCAGGCGTGTTCGCCGCGCTTGCCATCGTGTCGGCGCTCTACGAACGCCGCGCCAGCGGCAAGGGGCGCTTCATCGACATGGCCATGCTGGACGCGCAAACCATGCTGCTGGAAAGCGCATTGGTGCGTCAGCTCGCCAGCGGCGAAACCCAAGGCCCGACTGGTTCTCGGCATCCGGTCATAACGCCGTTCGACATATTTGAGGCCGCAGACGGGCCCATCGCTATCGCCTGCGCGAACGATGTGCTGTTCAAAAAGCTCTGCGTCGCGATTGGACGGGCGGAACTTGCGACCCAGGTCGAATTTCACGATCTCTTCGCCAGGTTCGCAAATCAGGGGGCGCTCAAGGCGCAATTGCAGACCGCCCTTGCCGCGCGCACCGTCGACGATTGGGTTGACGTGTTGCGGGCGGCTGACGTTCCGGCGGCGCCGGTGCATGATATGGCGGCGGTCGCGAACGACCCGCAGCTTTTGGCGCGGGGCATGTTCGCTGATATCGCCGATCCGGAAATGGGGCCATTGCGCGTGATTTCCAGTCCGTTCAACATCAGCGGATACGCGCGCAGCGATGCCCGCCCGCCGGCGCCGAACCTCGACGATGCGCGGGCGGAGACGAAGGATGCCCAATGGCCTGGAGTTGAATAGGCGCTCGTGCGTTCATCGTCCCCGGTCTCACCCATAGGGTTTTGACGGATCGCACCTGCCTTATGTCTCGGAGAAAGCGCGAGATTGGCAGTGCTGCCAATGATACGCTCCAACTGCAATACGACTATGGTAAAGTGAATTGGCATGGTGTTCATGTCGATAAGCGCCCATCGTATTTTCTAGAGAGTGGGCGTTCGAGGCATTCAATCGGGCGCTTCAGGCGCGCCCGAGATGCTCCATGCACTTAGGCCGGGGCCCGCTGGCTCAGAGAGTTGAACAACTCCCGGCGATCCCGGCCAGTGTCCGTTTCAGCGCGTCAATCTCGTTTCGTCCGGCATGAACGACCGCGAGTTGCGCGGCGACGATATCGCGAACGTCAAGGCGTAAATTCGTCGAACTCATGGCGGCCAGCAAATCTCTAAATGGTGTGTATGCCGAACTCCATCGAGCGTAAGCGCCGAATAAGTTGCAGGCGCTCTATATCAGGCCGCGCGAAAACGCGCCGGCCGCTTGCGCTTCTATCTGCTGAGCGGATTAAGCCGATTTCCTCGTAATAACGGATGGTCGCAACCGAGCACCCGCTGCGGCGGGCGGCGTCTCCGATTGTCAAGCTCGTCGCCATGCCTTGCTCCTCAAGTGGCTTGAGGTCCTAGCACGAAGAGCGTCAGCTGCGGAGCGCATCATGAAGAAACGGTTTGTCTTGGGTTCTGGGCGTGCCTGTTTGGCGTGCTGTCTTCCGCCCTTCCTGCCTTTGCTTGGCGCTGGCGGCCTTGCAGGCGGAGGCGCTTTGCTCCTTGGGCTGGACCGGGGCGAGATTGCTTGCTTTGGGCTGGGTGCGGGCACCACTGTAGGATTGCTGATCGTGTTCATTCTGTGCCGTAGGCGCAAGGCGGACAGGCCAATCTGCGAGGTGAGGGAGAAAATTGGGCCATGTGGGTTTGGGCTTTCGTCGGGGCTGCAGTCGCTGAGATCGCAGGATGTTTTGCGTTTTGGGCGTGGTTGAGGCATGGCAAGTCGCCGTTCTGGATCATTCCCGGCGTCGCGTCGCTGACGTTGTTCGCATATTTGCTGACGCTCGTGCATGTCGAATATGCTGGCCGAAGCTACGCCGCGTATGGCGGCATCTACATCGCAGCAGCCATAGCATGGCTTTGGCTCATTGAGGGCGTTCGGCCCGACCGCTGGGATATCATTGGCGCGGCGATATGCCTGGTCGGTACGGGTGTGATCCTCTTCGGACCACGAGCGCATACATAGTCCAATGTATCATTCCGGCCACGATATATATCGGCGCAGCAATGAACCATCACATGGTTAGCGCTCGCCAGCGCTTTCGCGCGTCGCCAGCAGTACGCGAATGCACTCTGCGATTGCGCGATGGTCATAAGGCTTCTCTACGAAAGGCGCCTGATCGCAGAGGTCGGCCGCATCCGCCGCCAGTCGCGCAACGCCTGAGGTCAAAATGATGGGTACGCCCGGATGAGTCGCGCGCACCCAGCGCGCCAATCCGAACCCGTCCAACTCGCTAGGCATTTGAACATCGCTGAAAACGATGTCGACCGGCAGCGCGGCTGCGAAGATAGCTTGCGCCTCGTCGACGTTGCCAGCCTCATACACTGTGAAGCCGCACTCGCGGAGATATTCCGCCGTCGCCAAGCGGATGAGGACTTCATCTTCGACAACGAGAACCGTTCGCGGCGCGGTTTTGATGTCCGGGCCGGAGTCATGGCGCGCCGCATTCATTGCATCCCCCAACGGACGAGGCCGTAGTGGGCGCAACGCCTCGGCGTGGGAATGGTTCCGCTGAAAGTTTCCCACGCGGCGCCATTCTAGCCCTGTGTTCGGCCCGCGCCGGAGGCGCACGTCGCCGATGACCAAAGACAAAGCCCTGCGTCCCGACACCTTCAGGAGGCCATCGCGCGCAGGCGGCGTCAGGGTGAAAAGCGAAAGCGCGCCTTGACGCCGCCGAGCACGATGGCAGACGGCCTTCACATCGAGCCCGAACAAACGGCGTCGCGTCTTTTCAGTCGTGACGCCAGACTTTCACCGCAGAGATTAGAAGAATTGCGGCGAGGAGCGGAATGAGCACATTGCTTGAAACCAGTCCGAGCAACATGCCGCCCAAGAAAGCGCCGACAATGGAGCCGATGGCAAGAAGCAAAACGAAGCGGCTGTGGGTACGAAGCACCACGAAGCTCTTGTCCTGGCTGTAGCGCGCAAAGGCCACCAGCATCGTCGGCAGGCTGATGGCGAGCGAGAGAGAGCCTGCAAGACGGATGTCGGCGCCGAACAGCAGCACGATCGTGGGGATCAGCAATTCGCCGCCGGCGACGCCCATCAGCGCCGCCACCATGCCGATCGCTAGTCCCGCCGCCAGTCCGAACGTGACTAGCCACGGTCCTTGCGCAAGCGCGGCGTGCGATGTGAGGCCATGCGCGAACAGCAGCGCCGCCGCCATCAGCACAAGCATGATTGCGATCACGCGATAAAGCATGCGCGATGTCATGCGCACGGCGAGACCGGCGCCCAGCCAGGCGCCGACCAGGCTGCCGGCGAGCAGGTTCGCCACGATGCTCCAATGGTCGGCGATCTCTAAGAGGGGGATCGTGCGCGTGCGGAACACGAGCGCGGCGGCGACCACGACAAGGCTCATCGCCTTGTTGATGATGACCGCCTCCAGCGGCGGAAAGCGGAAGAGCGAGATCAGCAGCGGCAGACGGAATTCGGCGCCGCCAAGACCGATCAGACCGCCAAGAGCGCCGACGCCAGCTCCGGCGCCGAATGCGCCGGCCAAGCTGCGGTGAGCTGTTGGAGAGGAAGTCATTTGGCCCGATATGACGAAGCGATCATGTTAAAGGGCGCCTTGGGCCTTGGACAGCCCGCCGTTCCTAACCGCCAACAGCAGGAGAGCGCCGGCAAGCGTCGCAAAGCCCGCGCCGGCGACGAAGGTTGCGCCGGGCCCGATGCGATCCCACAGCAGTCCAGCGATCACGCTGGCAAGCAGCATCGCGATCCCCGTCACCAGGTTGAAAACGCCGAAGGCCGATCCGCGCAGCGTCCGCGGCGCGCGCGCGGCGACGAGCTTGGCGAAAAGGCCTTGGGTGAGCGCCATGTGAACGCCCCACAGGATGATACCGGCGAACGCGCCAGCGAGACCGGGTGCGAAAGCGAGCGCCAAGTCCGAGCCGATCAAAGCGGCAAGCCCGGCGACGAGAATGAACTGCGCCGGAACCTTGTCGGACAATGCGCCGGCAGGATAGGCGCCGACAGCGTAGACGATATTCATCACGACAAGAACGAGCGGCGCCAGCGCCAGAGGCAAGCCCTGATCTGAGGCGCGCAAGATCAGGAAGGCTTCGCTGAAGCGCGCCAGCGTGAAGACAACGCCGACGGCGACGACGGCCCAGAAGGCGCCATCGAGTCCGCGCAGATCCTTGAAGCGTATTGGCGGGCGCGCCTCGCGTGCTTCTGCGGGAACGCCGCGATCCTCCACGCCGATCAGCACGCACAGCACGGCGAGCGCGGCTGGAATAACAGCGACCCAGAAGACCGCGCGCATGTTGTCGGCGAACAGCCACATCAAGCCGATCGCAAGGAGCGGGCCTGCAAATGCGCCCGCCGTGTCGAGCGCTTGGCGCAAGCCATAAGCGCGGCCGCGGATCGGCTCCGGCGTAACGTCCGCGACGAGCGCATCTCGCGGCGCGCCGCGCAGGCCTTTGCCAATGCGATCGGCGAAGCGCGCGCCGAATACAAGCGATGGCGCGGTCGCGATGGCGAAGAGCGGTTTGGTCAGAGCGCCAAGCGCATAGCCAAACAGGATAAGCGGTTTGCGCCGGCCGAAGCGGTCCGAGAGATAGCCTGAAAAGACTTTCGAGATAGAGGCGGTCGCCTCGGCCACGCCGTCAATCAGTCCGACGAGCGCGACGCTGGCGCCAAGCGTGCCAGTGAGAAAGAGCGGCAAGAGCGCGTGGATGCTTTCAGAAGACACATCCATGAAGAAGCTCACCAGCCCAAGCGCCCAGACTGTGGGCGGAATCTTGAGGTGGGATGCGCCCGGAGAGCTTGCTTGGTTTTGCGCTGTCACGTCACGCGTTCCCGTTCGGGCCGTATTGCAGCACCTGCACCTTTTCGAGGGTGACGAGCCCGCGGGCCGCCATCATCGGAGAGACCTCCTTCAGGAGCGCCGTGATCTTGTCCTGGCTGTCGACAATCTCGATCACGAGCGGCAGATCGTCGGACAGACGCAGGATCTTGGCCGTGTGCAATCTGCTTGAATGGCCAAAGCCCAGGCCGCCGCGCAGCACGGTGGCGCCGGCAATGTGCATTTCGCGCGCCTTGAGTACGATCGCTTCATGGAGCGGTTTGCCCTGATATTGTTTGCTCTCGCCGAGATAGATGCGCAGCAATTGTGCGTCCTTTGGGATTTGCATGTCTTTCTCCTTTGAGAGGCCGCGAGCGCGCACGTTTGGATCAAGCCGGTTGTGGCGCCGCGCGAGGGCGTCGCCAGCCCAGACGGCGCCCATCCAGGTCAGAATCGAAACGCTCACGTAAAGCGCGGCGAGGCCCCATTCCGCTGCGTGTAGAAAGCCGAGCATTTCGAAGCTGAACATCGAGAAGGTCGTGTAGCCGCCGCACAACCCGGTCATCAAAAATTGTCGGGTGAGCGGCCCGACGAACAAGCGTCCGTCCGGTCCGGTCAGACCGGCGATCAAACCAATCGCGAAGGAGCCGCTGACGTTCTCGATCAGCGTGCCCCAGGGAAAGTTCGCGCCAAGCAGGAGCGGCGCGGCCAGGCTCACCAACCAGCGCAGTACGCTGCCAATGATGCTGCCGGCGGCGATGGCGGCATAGAGCGGCGCCTCGGCGCGTAAACGTGCGCGCCATGCGCTTGCGGCGGCGACTTCTGGTTCCGCTTTGCTGTCCTGGGCGCCGTCCATGCTAGCGCACCATCATGGAAGCCAGCGCAAAGCCAGCCGCCGCGGAGACGACACACGCGCCGAGCGACAGGCCGGCATTGGCCAAGGCGGGAAGGCGCTCACCGTCGCGTACCAGCGCGAGCGTTTGTAAACTGAAGGACGAGACGGTCGTGTAGCTTCCGAGCACGCCGGTTACGAAAAAGAGCCAAGGCGCCGAAGCGCTTGTCAAACCGCGCGTCAGCGCGAACGCGCCAAAGGCGCCGATAATAAAAGCGCCGGAGACGTTCACGGCGAACGTGCCCCAAGGAAACGTCTCGCCGATACGGCGTCCGACAAATCCGGAGAGGAAAAAGCGCAAAGGACCGCCAATGGCCGCGCCAAGCGTTACCCATAAGAGGCTGGAAAGCGTCTCGGTCATGTTAGCCCGCACGCCGCGATTGGGACGAGCTGTCGAGGTTCAGGCCGCGCACGATCATATGGATACGCGCGATTGCAAGACCGGCCGCCTGCCAAACCGCGCTGACGATCACGATCGCGGCCAAGAGAATGAGCGCATCGGTCTTCTCCATCGGCGTGGCGCCCATCTGATCGAGCAGGAAATAGATGCCGGCGATGACGCTGACGGCGATGATCTGCCACACGATCGTGAAGCGGTCGGCCCAGAGCTTGTGCAGCTTGATGATTTCGAATTGCTGGTCGTTCATGACGCTCCTCTTTTCGGGACAATGGCGCCGAGCGCAGCATGATCGGCCAGTTCCGCGATGCGCTGGGTGAGGACGCGTGGATGCTGCGGGTCGGGCGGGAGCATCGAAAGCAGTGTCGTGATGACGGACAAGCCCAGCCAAAATTCCGCGGCGGTCCAAACTTCAGTCACGCTCGCCTCCGGCATTCCGGTTTCAAGACCGGGCTGAAAAGATCGGCGAGGGGTGCTCCCGCCGTTGCGGCGGGCATGGCTGCTCCCACCGCGCTCTACGCGGTAGGAGTCATCAGCCTTTGAGGGGCGGTTTTGGGGGACTCCATCCCCTTGGACACTGATCCGCGAAAGTTAGGCGGCGGCGCGAATGTCGTCAATGTCGCAACTTCACGCCCATTTGCCTCGAACGGGCAATGACATCGGTCAAGCCTTAGCGCGGATCGGCTTGGTCAGTTTGGCCCCTTGGACCGCGTTCGAGACCGCGCCGCAGCCCGGAGTGCGGCTTTCCTCCTCGCCCGTTACTTTAGTCGCCCCCGAGCCCGGCGAGGACTTCCCTTACCTGATCCAGATTCCTATGGTGCCTTCCGAGAACAATCGCGTTGGTGTTCAATCTGGCGCCAAACGTTGCAGCGATAGCAGCACGGGCCAATGACCTCGTCATTCGTCCTGGCGGCATTCTTTGCTAGGTTGGCGTCGCTGGCCTCGACAATCTCTGGGTTCGGATCGGATGGCCGTCGTCGCCGGTCCGTTCATAGGGTGGCCTTGCGGTGACGAGAGTGACCGTTGTCGGCGAAACCGCGCCGTTGCTGCTGGCGCTAAGCCACTGACCGCAATCGAGCGAGTAAGACGGTCGCGGCTTCAGTATCGAGCGATTGACTTTAAGACAGTGACCTGCATGCGTCGTCGTTAGGCATGACCGGCAATCGGTTGAGGGAGAAGAGCCCAAAGGCCGACATTAAGAGCCGCATCGACGCGGCGGGCCCATAAATCAATCCCGTCGCCGATTGTTTGGATTTCGGCGTAATCTGTGTGCGCCCATCCAGCACGCAGGTGGCCGTTCTGAAGACGGTCGAAGATCAGGCTAAGAGTGGCGTTATCCATAGCGCAAAGCGTACGACCGGGCGTGCCAATCTCCTAGTCGGATTGCAAAGCCGCGCAGCCAGTGCGGAACATCCAAGCGCCATAGATGTCACGTTTCGGCGAGAAATGCTCGGTTGCCAACATCGCGTGGCGGGCGCAGATGGGTTCATTTCCCGCCAGTCACGGGGGTTGTTCCGCCAGCATTTCCAGGAACCCCTGAAAGCGCACCTCGGCGTCCGCGCCCGCGTCCGGGTCGCTGTCATCGAGCGGTCCGGCATATTCGAACCAGACTCGAACGAATAGGAGCAACGTCTCCTTGACCAGCGCCAGTTCGCGCGCGCGGGCGTGGTCGCGTTTGTCGATCCGGTCTAGCCGCGCCTTGATCGTGCTGGCGAGGCCTTCGCCAGCTTCATCCAAGAGCGCGCGGCGGATGGCGTCATTGGCCGCGCGCGACAGGGTGAGCCCCCGCCTTCTGCCCTCAGCTTCGATCGCGGCGGCGACTTCGGCGTCAAAGTGCAAGGTGAGCTGGCGCTTGGAACTCATGTCGGTGTTTCTCGATGGTCAAGCTTGAGTGTTGGCGCGGCCCGACGCGACAAGGCGCGGCGCAACTTCGCACCACCGATCAGCGCTGGCGGATTAGTCTGCGTATTCTCGATTGCTGGCGGCGCTTCCAGCGCGACGGCAGCGCCAGCGGCAGCCGGCGCCAATGCAGGCGCATCCCAATCATGCGGCGCGTGGGCGACGGAGGTTACATCGACGAAACTGGCGCTGGCGCGTTCGGTGATCAGCGACCTGCCGCGTATGGGCTTGAGGCCCGCCAGCAAGAGCAGCGTGTCGCCCGCTTCGGCGGTTCGCAGATCGTCCGGCGTGACCGCCCACGCGACCTCGCGCCGCCAGCGCGGCAAGAGCCAGCGCGCGAAGCTGCTGGCCTGATGCGGCAAACGGTTCCAGACCCAGACCTGTCCCGCCAACCCTGCCGCCATCGCCGCGCTCGCTTCGGTTTGCGGCCCGATCGGGGCGATGGCGGCAAATACGTCGCGCACGTCATCGGCGAATTCGTCACGCTTGGCGCCGATCGCTATGCTGGCTTCGCTGGCGCAAGCAGCTTGCACCAGAAAGCGCACGCCGCGTGCGCCGCAGATCAGCGCATCGTAAAGCGGCAGCATCTTTTTCCAGGCCGCGTTCGTTGGCTCGGCGGGTTCCTGTTCGGCCGCGAGCGCCGCCAGCGCACTGGCCTCGACAACAACGAGCAACGCGCTCTGTTCGCGGCGCTCATTGAGATGGGACATCGCCGCGCAAGCCGAGGCAAGCTGCGCCAACAGAGCCGCAGCGAGCGGGGCGGTCAGTCTTTCTCGTCCCGGCGGCAACTGCACGACGAGCGAAGATGGTCCATCGCCCGACATCAGATCGGCGAAGCGGAGCTGATGGCCGTCCGTGGCGAGCGCGTGATCGCCATCAGCGAACAGCCGCAATCGCCTATCGATGTCGCGCATGGTCTTGAGCGCTGCTTCGCCGTCGCGGCGCCAATGGCGTGCGATGCGCGTCAACTCCCCGGTCGCAGGACCGAGATCGGGCTCGACAGGGTCGGCCCAGCGCGCGCAGAACTCAGCCAGTCGCCGCTGCGGATCGGCGAGCGCCCGGCGCATACCGGAGAACGAGCGCGCCAGAGGTGCGCTATGGACCAGCGTGTCGAGCACGAGCGCCGCAAGGCCCGCCACGAGCATGCTCTGCTCGCTGCGCAGAAAGCCGCGCGCCAGGATCTGCGCATCGCTCCAGGCATGGGCGCCGCCGCGCACGTTCAAGAGCGGGTTGATGGCGATGGCGTCGGCGCGGCCCGGCGCGAAGCGCAGCATGTCCTGCCGTGGCAGGCGCGCTGCGAGATCGCGCGCTTCGATGAACACCAATGCGCCGCGCCAGTTCGCCACCGCCGCAAGAAGGGCATCGTCCGTGTGAACCGGCGCGCCGAGCAGCAGCGCATGTCCCGCATCGAGGCGGACAAACTCCGGCTTCGCCAAGGCATGACGACGCACGCCAGCTAGCGCCAAGCCGTCGCCCCGCAATAGCCCACGTTGGCTCAATCTACACCAGCGTTCGAAGCCTGGACGCCAAAGACGCAGGCGAAAGGTCGGCGGTTCAATCGCGGCGACGAGCGCGGCCAGTCCGAATGCGGCGAACAGCGCCATGGCGATCAGCGCGGCGTGCAACAGCGCCTTCCACGCATCATAAGCGATCCATTTGAACGCCCACACGAGCACTTGCCACGGCGCATAGAGTCTGACGCCGTCCACCACTGCGACGGGATCGCCTAGCGCCGGGTGCTGATCGAACTTCCAGGCGACGAACTGGGTGACGGCCGCGAACATTAGCACCAGCGCCAATGCGGTGGCTGCCAAGAAGCGGCCCCACGCCGTCATGCGCAGCCCGGCAAAGGCCGGTGCGCAACGCGCTTGACGCCAGCAAGCTGCGCATCTCGTCCGCCCGCCTCGTAGTTATAAGTTGTCATGCGCTGCATCGGCTCATCTATACTTGTTTATATTGTAATGGTCGCAGAAATGGAGGCTTAAAGCAAGATAAAGAGCGAGTTTTAGTTGCTTTCGGCCCTTGGTTTTGCTAGGATTTCCGCAAGTTGAGGCGCGGCTGGGTAAGTTTGCCGCCGGGCTGCGGCAGGACGCGGAATAGGCAGAACGCCATGTTCGAGAAGAAGTCCTTCAACGCGCGCAACGCGCTTCGGGAAGCCAAGGAAGACGCGCTGCGCATCCGCATTCTGCGCGCGAAGAAGGGCGGCGGCAGTAGCGGCGCCCGCATCTCGCTTGGCAAGCAGCTCGGCTCGGCGCTGGCCGGGAAAAAGGTGGGCCGCAGCGGCGGCGTAGGACGCGGCGCGCGGCCGTTCGCGGTCGATGGGCGCCAGCGTGTGGTGGCGAAGGTCAGTTTCCGCAACCATGGCATGCGCGGCGCTGCCGGCGGCGGCGGCAATCTGGCGGCGCATGCGTCGTACCTGCAACGCGATGGGGCTGAGCGCGAAGGCGAGAAAGGCCGCTTCTACGATGCCCACGAGGACGAAGTGCGCAACGCGCAGGACCGGCTGCAAGACTGGGCCGAGCATGACAAGCGGCATTTCCGGCTGACCCTGGCGCCGGAAAGCGGGGCGCGCCTCGTGTCCGAGGATGGGCATCTGAAGGACTTCACGCGCGAGACCATGGCGCGGATGGAGCGCGATCTCGGGGTGCGGCTCGACTGGGTCGCGATCGATCACCACAACACCGACAATCCGCACACCCATGTCATTTTGCGCGGTGTGCGCCGCGACGGCGCCGACCTCCTTCTCCCCCGCGACTATGTGAGCCACGGACTCCGCGAAGCGGCGCGCGACGTGGCGACCGATCGGATCGGCGGCCGTGGGCGCGAGGACGAGCGGCTCCGACTCGACCGCGAAGCACATGCGCGTGGGTTTACGCGGCTTGATCAGGCCATCGAACAGGAGCTGGGCGGCAAGCCGGAGATATTGCTGCAACGCTTGGGTCGAGGCCGAGATCCGGCTTTCGCCTATGCGCTGAAGGCGCGGGCGCGGGAGCTGGCGCGGATCGGCTTGGCGCAAGAATCGCGGCGCAATGTCTTGACCTTCGAGCGCGACTGGACCGAGCGGCTCAAAGCCATGCGCTCCATAGACGTTCGGCGCGAACTGGCGCGGGCGCGGCCCTATGAGAAGAGCATGGGCCGCGTCGCTGGCGAGGTGCGCGAAATGGGCCCGCGGGGCGAAGCTCCCGATCGCGGCGTGCTGGTGGTGGAGACGCCCGATAAGGGAAGACTGGTGCTCAACACCTCAATGGAGGCGATTGTCGATTTACAGCGCGGTTCGCTGGTGACGCTGACGCCGGACGGCAGGCGTGGCGGCATCGAGCGGCTATCGTTTCACTCGCCTAGCGAACAGAGCCGGGTGTGGGCGCAAACTGAGCTAGACCGTGAACTCAATCGCATCGCACGAGGCGAGTCGCCGCGACTGCCCGACATGCCCGGCGTGCGCGAAGCCTTGGACCAACGAGCGCAGTTCATGGAGCAGCAAGGCTTCGGCGTGCGCGACGGAGCCGGTAAATTCCATTTCCGCGATGGCGCCATGGACGCGCTCAAAGACAACGAGCTGAAGCATGAGGGCAAGCTTGCGACACGTGAGCGGCACGGGCTCTTCCGCGACGTGACGCCCGGCAGCGGCGATCAGAAATTTGGCCGCGGCGGCTTTGGCGGCGAAGAGCCGTGGAACGTGCGTGAAACCAAGGAATTGTTCGCCGGCAAGACCGCCATCCTGGAACGCGGGCGCGACGTGGCGCTGACGCCAATGAAATTGGGCATGGACATCGGCGCCGGCGACAGCGTCTCGCTTAACCTCGCCAACCAAATGACGAAGACGCCGGAGCTGGCGATGACCAAGCTGCTTGGACGTGGCCTCGGGCTAGAGCTTTGAGGAGAGGCCCGTCCTTTGCTGCGAAACGCCAGTTGGATCGCAAAGGACATCGGCCATGGCGCGGCGCGGAGGCAGGAAATCCCCTCACAAGCGTGGAAGCGATCCAGGCCAATTGGGGCTGTTCGATGCTCTTGATGCACGCACATCGGAGCGCGAGGCCACTCCGGCGAGCCAGCCGAAGCAGCAGCGAACCAGGCGCGCGAAACCACCGCCAATTCCCGCGCCCGAGCGGCCAATTGTGTTGAGCCCGCGCGAAGCGGCCCAATATCTAGGCGTGTCGGAATCCACACTCAAAGCATGGCGCGCCAAGAAGATCGGTCCCAAATGGACCATGCGCGGCGCGCGCCTCA
Organism: uncultured Caulobacteraceae bacterium; assembly: GCA_937967425.1. The sequence continues at coordinate 3,163 of CALBST010000458.1, read as the reverse complement.
TCGCCTATCGGCCCGCCGATCTTGAGCGCTTTCTTGATGAAAACAGCGCTGGACGTTGAAATCCGCAGATTCACTTTTCGTCCGGCGCGTGAATTGTGGCGCTGGGCCATTGCGGGACAATAAGGGCTAGGTGCGGTTTGCCAGGGATCGCGCGGGACAGCCTGGTCCACATGCGGCAACGCCGGGAAACGGCGCCGCGTTCTCACGTCGAATCGGGTTTTCAAACGAGGGCAGAAAACGTTGGCGCCAAGTGTTTGTCGGCGTTCTCCTTAACCAAGCGGGACGTGTTTCAGCATCCCGCGTCATGCTGGACAGGGAGAATGCATATGTCTGTCGAAACACTGCTCACGGTGGAAGAAGCCGCCGCGCGGCTCAAAATCTCCAAGCACACGCTCAATCGCTGGCGCGTCACGGGCGAAGGCCCGCCCTTCGTCAAATATGGGCCACGCCTGGTGCGCTACATCGATCATGTGCTCGACGCCTGGGCGCAAAAGCGCCTGCACGGCTCCACCAGCGAGTACGGTCGGGAATCAGCGTAAAATATCCGATCTGGTGCGCGGCAAGATTGAGCTGTTCAGCATCGATATGCTGGTCAACATGGCCTCTGCGGCGGGGCTGCATATCGACATGAAGATCGCGCGTGGCGGCAGAGGGACATCGGCGCGCACTGCCCGACGCCGGGCTTCATAGCGTCGGCTGATTAGCGTTGGGTGATTAAGATGGCCATCAAGGATGAGCTCGGCGACCGGATGAAGGCTTATGAAAGCCTTGAAACCGAGCGCCTGATCGCGCCGGGGTTGCCGCTTGTGGTTAGGCTGGACGGCCGCGCCTTCTCGACGTTCACCCGCGGCATGGACAAGCCCTTCGATGCGCGCATGTCCGGCATCATGCGCACCGTCACAGCGCGCCTGATCGAAGAGACGCACGCTTGGGTCGGCTACACGCAGAGCGACGAGATCACGCTGATCCTCGAACGCGAAACGCCCGAGAGCGACCCGATCTTCGGCGGGCGCGTGTTCAAGATCGTGTCCGTGCTGGCAGCGATGGCGTCCGCGAAATTCATGCTTCTTGCTGCTGAGGCGTGGCCCGAGCGCGTCGGGCGCATCATCCCGTCTTTCGATTGTCGCGCCTTCAACATCCCCTCGCGCGTCGAGGCGGTCAACGCGCAGATCTGGCGCGAACAGGACGCCACCCGCAACGCTGTACAAATGGTGACCCAGGCGAACTTCACACCGGGGCAATCGCACGGCAAGTCCGTCGGCGAGTTGGTGACAATGCTGGCCGAGATCGGCCTGTCCATGGAGGCGTTTCCGGTAGCCAATCGGCTCGGGAGCTATCTCGCGAAGCGCCCTGTCGAGACGACGCGCTCGGCGGAGGTCCTTGCGCGAATCCCCGCTCCGCACCGCCCACAAGGGCCGGTGATCCGGTCGCGCGTTGTCGATCTGGACCTTGCGCGCCCGGAAGGACCGGGTCGAGCTGATCTTCGGATGTGACATGCAGCGCGTGGCGACGATCGGAGCCTGACACCGTGCTCGGGTGCGTCAAGGACGCAGCCCTTCGGGTCGCGCTGCCGCGCGATCCTTGACCCACCCTGCGCCCGGTGTCCGATAGAAGCCGTCGCGGCGAGGGGCGTCTGAAAAAAGCACGACGGCCTGCGGCGCGTCGTGCAAGGGCAATGTTAAGATGCCGTCGTGCGCACGCGCATGGCGGCGGCAACCTGTTCGGCCAATTCCTCCACGACGTGGCGCACAGGTGCATCCGAGAGGTGGGCGTAACGCTGCGTGGTCTTTGTGTCGGCATGGCCGAGGATGCGTGCGATCATTGGCAGAGAGGCGCCGTTGGCGACGGCGACGCTCGCAGCCGTATGCCTGAGATCGTGCAGGCGCACGTCCGGCAGCTTGGCCTTTGTCCGAACCCGATACCAGATCGCGTCGATGCCCTGAAAGTGAGTTCGCGTGGCGCCCTTCCGTCCAAGCTTGTCGGCCGGAAACACCAATCCCGAATCCGCAGTGCGCGGCTGTGACGCCAGGATCGCAAGCGCCGATTTGCCAACGGGGATGATCTTCTGGCCGGTTTTGGAGTCGCGCAACCGCAACATGCCCTTGTCGAAATCGACCTCGTCCCAAGCAAGATTGATGATCTCGCCTCTGCGCGCGCCGGTAAGCGCCAGCAGCCGAATGATGGCGAGTGCTTTGGGGTTCTCGCCGGCGGCTTCCGCTTCCGTCAAAGCGTCGCCGAGACGTTCGAGCTCGTCCTGGCTCAGGTAGCGGTCGAGGCGACGATCCTGCCAGCGTTTGACCATGCGAACAGGATTGTCCGGGATCATGCCTTCGCGTACGGCGTAGGTGAAAATGCCGCCAAGCATGCCGATGGTACGGCTAGCCGTGCCCTTGCCGCCGCGGACGATGGCGCGGCCGCGCGGGCGCGTTTTCACGTCAGCCTTGGTCTTGCCATCGGCTATCTGGCGCATCAGCCATTGAATGTCGCCGCGCGTGACGGACGAAATTCTCTTCGTGCCAATCAGCGGCTTAATGTGGCGATCGATGCGCCCGCGATCGGTTGCCAGCGTCGACGCCTTTTTCGTGGGACAGCCTTCGCGAAGGTAGAGTTCGCAAAGCTCGGAGACCGTGAGGTCCTGGCGCTTTGATCGGCGCTCGGCCCCGGGATCAGCGCCGGTCGCCACAGCGCCCAAGAGCTTCTTGGCTTCGGCTCGCGCCTGATCTGGCGTCATGACGCCGTATGCGCCGATCGTGACCAAGCGGTGGGCGGCATTGCGTCCGCCGCCGTCCGCGCGATAGCGGATGATGAAGGACTTGCGTCCCGAGGTCTCGACGCGCAGACCGAACCCGACCAGCTCAGAGTCCCAAATCTGATAGCGTGCGGTGCGCGGCTCTGCGGCGTCAACAACACGCTTGGTAAGTCGCATAGGAGCCGCCGACGGCCGCTTTTCCGAGAGGGCAGAGGTCACCTTGGTCCACACCTGGTCCGCACCGAAATCGAAACACGTGACCAGACACACTTAGGCGATGCAAGAAAATTCGTTGATTTGAATGGATTTTTGCGAGCCGGTACAAGTTGCGACCAGCCCAGAAAACTGCCAAAAATCCACTCCGAAGGCAGAGGTCAGGGGTTCGAATCCCTTCGGGTGCGCCATTCCTCCTGG
>CALBST010000457.1 GCA_937967425.1 uncultured Caulobacteraceae bacterium | reverse complement strand
ACAACCTTGCCAAGGTTGGGGTCGTGAGTTCGAATCTCATCGCCCGCTCCAGTTTTCATTCAGTTTTTCTTGGTAGCAAGCCGCCCCATCGGGGCGGTCTCCACAGCCTTGCTACCAGTTTGCTACCAGCCGTACGGGCTGGCGCTATGCGAACATTTCTTGTGAGCAATTTCGTCTATGGGATCGGCGCTAGCTATCGCGCTTGTGACTATTCCCGGTTCATCTTGATGTCCCAGGGGCATTCGTGGTCGGGCCACATGTCCTCGTCGTCATCAGCATCGAGCAAGTTCTCGATCTCGCTGAGGATCGCAGCGCGTTTATCGAGCGGCGTCGCTTGCAACGCACGCACAGCGTTGCTGTGGTTGCGATGAAGGCGCTCGCCCACAAACACCTCGCCATGGATCTCAAACGCGGCCTTCACCAACTCACGCTCTTTCGATGATAGCCGAGGTGTGTCCTTCGGGCGGCCCCAGTCGCCACAGTCGACTTCAGGAACGCTGTTGCAGCCATAGCTTTCTTCGAGCGCGCGTTTCGTCGCGGCGGCGGCGGCAAAGTCCGTGTCGAACTCAGCTTCGCTGCAAGCGTTGACCTCGCAATAGTGGCGTTTGATCTCAGCCTCTCGCTTGGCATCGCGCGCGCCCTTCGCGATCAAAACCAGCGTTTGCGCGAAGTCTTTGGCTTCATGGCACCTCGTGCAAAGCGGGCGCAGGTCAACGAGGGCAACGTGCGGCGGCGACGAGAATTCCCAAACTTCGTCCGCATGAATTAGGCGTCGCTCTTCGGCAACGAAGTCGCATGTCCTGCAAGTTGCCTGCGTCTGCGGGACTGCACGCGGCCGCACGCGCCGCTCCCAATGGCTGGAGTCGTGGTCTTTGAGGCTGTAGCCGGCCATAAACACCGGCTGGAACTCCATTGTTAGTCGGCGCATGCGCACGCTCGCTAGTCTCGACGAGGGTGGCGGAGGCGATCATTGGCACGGAGCCATGGGTCGCCCGAGACGCCGAGCTTGCGCATGATGTGCTCTTCCTTTTTCTTTTCGATCTCCAACCGATTGAACATCGTCTGATTGCAGTTGCACGCGCCGATCATGACGCAATGCCAAAACCAATCACGCAGAGCGCCGCCGGTTGAATTCGAAATATCAAACTGCCGCTTCTCCGCGTAGTGCATTGCTTCCTGAGGCGTCTGCGGCGGTTTAAAGGTCCGGACGAATTGGTTGGCCTCTAACATTACGTCTTCGACCGTGGACCCGAAGACCGCGCGGTGGGCGTCTTCCCTCAACAAGTTCCACTCCGATTCAAGCTCGGCGTCGGGTAGTTCTGGCTGTCCCCAATAGCCTGCGTCCACTTGCTGGCGCTCTAGCTCCAGCACGTCAACGTAAGTGGCGAGGATTATGGTCATTCGTTTCTCCTAAGCGGTCTTCTTCGTGCTGCTCCAGGACGTGCTGACGTAGTAAGTGCCGTTGGCCATGATCTCGAAGGTGATGTCGCCGTCGCTGCGCGTCGTCAGAACGAAGCGCTTGTCTTCGCAGCCGATCACGTTCCCGCCTTCAGCGCGCGCGTGGTAGTACGCGTGCGTTTCCTGCGTTTGGAAGCCCTTGGCCTTGTCCGAGATCACGATGAAACGCGGCTTGCAGTGGTTGAAGACTTCGTCGCAGCAGCCGCTCGCGCGACCGTGATGCGAGGCGAAGTAGACTTGCGCGCGCGCAAGCGCGGCGCGGACATCGGCGCGACGGACGAGCTGCTGCCAACCGGCGGTTTCGAGATCGCCGGTGAAGACGAAGCTCGTTCCGTTGATCTCCAACTCGACCATCATGCTGAGGTTGTTCTCGTCGTCGAATGTCGGATAGTCGTTCCAAAACGTGCGAATGACGACGTTACCCGGCAGGCCCAAGCTTGAAGCGCCAACAGCGGGATTGCGCTCCCAATCCGAGAGCACGCCGACGAGGCGATCGATGCCAGGCCCCATGCCGTCCTTCGACTTCAGCTGCTTTATCGTCGCCGCCCGGACGGTTGCGTTGCGAAAAATGGTAACGACATGGACGTTGTCGATGAGATTGCCAAAACCGCTGACATGATCTTCATCGAAGTTGGTGACGAACAGCGCGCGCAAGGAGAGCACACCGAGGCGCCGCAAATGATCGCCGGGCCGCCAGCCCGTCGAAGCGTTGTGGCCGCAATCGATCATGATGCGCTCGCCGTTATCGTAAGTGAGCAAGGCGCATGCGCCGTGTTCGACGTTGAAGACTTCCAGCTTCATTGCTAACTCCGAGGTTCTTCGGCCGCCTTCCGCGCGAGGACGGTACAAACGAGACGCCGGCCGTGATTGCGCGCGGCTTGGCCGGTAATGAGAAACTGAACGGTGAGGATGCCGACGTAGGCGAGCGCCGTCGTGAACCTGTCGAAGGTGAAGAGCGCCATGACGCCGAGGCCGATCAGGATTAGCGCCGACAAGAAGTGATAGTCGCGCGCGAACAGATATTCGCGATGGGCGTGAGAGACGGCGGGCTGATCTTCGATACTGCGATACAGGCGAAACCAAAGCGCGTTCTGGCCGGCGGCATCTGTCGGCAACGGGCCGTGGTCACGCGTAAGCGCGCCCATGTCGACGCGAGCGTCCGCCGGCCCAAGCCGTGAGAACGCGTCCGATGCGGGCAGCGGATTGCGCCAGCGCCGGAAGACGAGGCGCGCCTTCGCCGTGCCGTCGATCTGCGCGGAGAGGATGCCGACGAGCACCAAGCCGAGCCCCGCCGGCAGCATCGCCGGCAGCGACTCCGCAAGCGCGGCCCAATCGCCGCCGAAGAGCGCACCCGAGCGTGCGGTACCGATGTAAAGCGCGAGGTTGGCGACGACGGCGGTGTAGAGGCCGAGCCGGTTTTGGTCCTTCAGCGGTGTGGGCATACGCCTCCCCGGGTGCGGCGCCGCGTGCGCCCGATCCCGGTTGCCCACCCAAACCAATCACGGCAGTGTGCCGGTGTTGTCAGAGTGATTCGGGGGCTCTGGCCTTGGGATCGTTTTTGACCAGGACGCGGCGGCGGGGGCCCTAATCCCCGTCGTTGCGTCAACCAGTCCAACCCTCTGCTGCGATTCCAGGAACCCGCGCAAGGGGAAAAACGAGAACAACCTGTGTCAGGGGCTCAGCGCGCCGGCGTTCGGGCCCTTTTTGCTGTCAACGCACTCTCCGCGCCGGGCGTCCTCGTGGCCGTTGAGTGCGTTTCGTCGCCCTCCAGTTTTCGAGACCATTCGCTCCATTCCCGCCGGGTTCACAGCGCTCGGGCAACGGGAGCTTGAACGGTTCTCTGGCCTTTATCCGCACCCCTGCGGCTTCGGGTGAGAATCGCCAAATCGGGCCGACGCGGGGGCTAACCCCCCACCCCCAGAACAGGGGTGACAATGACGGCTCGGGCGCTTCGTGCGCCGTGGAGCCGGCGATGTGGTTTGAGGTAATTGGCGAGGCCATCGGGATTGAAGGCGGGCCGCGCGCCATCATTGGATGGACGGCGGCGACGTTGTTTGTCGCCTTCGCGATCTCGCGCTTGCCAGGCTTGGCGCTGGTGACGCTGCGGCGCTATCGCGAGCTGCGTTCCGAATTCCGGGCTTCTGCGAAGAAAGCGATAAGGCGGCGGTCTAAGTGAAGAACTGCTGCTCAGAGCACCAAGTGTCGCTATTGCCTCGCACACAGATCACAGCGAAGGCGATATCAGATGTGACGTGTCAGCCTGAGTGAAACAACGCGATCACCGCGACCATTAGGCTAAGGATGCTGATCACGAGCGGCGCCCATTGGAGAAACTTGGCTTCCCGCTTCTCCGCATCAAGCTTCGCGAACTTCCGTGTGCGGGCCTCCAAGAGCTCTTCGGGCGTCGTCATTTCGGAACCACGGGAATAGCGGCCAAGGGTTGGCGAACCGACTCGTCAAAGCTGACGATGTCGGGGACATCGCGGAATCCCGAACCCGGAATTCTCGAATTCACACGCCGGTAGATGCTGATACGGGGACGCCCATCAAGTGTGATCATGCGAACCGGAGCCCCGGAGTCGGCGTGCATCGTCCAGCGCTGCAACGCATTTAAGTTGTCATCGGCGGCGAATTGGCGAGTATGCTCTAGGGCGGCGTGCATCTTCGCCGCGCCGTCGAACGCCTGTTGAATCCTCTTCTCCAAAGCATGGACTTGATCGGAGTTCATCGCTGACAATTGCGACGCCGGGGGAATGTCGGCGAGTAATTGGAGCGCTTTCATGCGAAGCGGCTCTGGCGATCCGCCCCCACCATAAAGAAACGCGGCACCCTTTACCGACGCCAGGGGACGGGGCTGGTATTCCATGCGCTCCCCGGGCGTCCCGTCGCGGCCAATGAAGGGGACGCGTACTTGCACCTGCACAGTGAGCATACCCCCGGCAATCGTCGCATGTTGCAGCGTTCGCACGAGATCGCGAGGAATGAACTTCAGTAGCTGCGCTCGCAGCGCGTCCGCCGCTTGCGCGCGTTCGGCGCTAGCCTCTAACGCGGCCTTCAGAGCAGGGGCAACGGGAAGCGCACGGGCCAAATAGGCGCGTTGAGCTTCTTCGTCTTGTTCGCGGCGATAGACGTTCTGCGCCATCCGGTACGCGGCTTTGCCGAAGTATTTCGCTCCGCACTCGTTGCCGATGGCGCGGACTCTCCCGTCTCCGCCGCCGGAGACGGGAAACCAAACGAGAGCGCCGAATTTGTATTTGGGAAAAGCCGGGGCGCAGAGCGGACATCGCGCCCAACGCGCTGGGTCCTTCGCAAAGCCTTCCGGCACGTCGAAGGTCTTCAGCAGGACAGGTTTGGCCGCCTTATCGGGCGCCGTGTGAGAGTGCCAACGCCACGTCGTAGGGTCGCCCGTGTCGCGGACATGGGCCAAGAAGTCGTCGATGAATTCGGCGCCGGGGCGCTCGGTGAAAACGCCCTCGGTGTCGTGCGCTTGCACGGGGAGAATCGTCATGGACTAGCAAGCCTAGCATGCGCGCGAGCGATTCCTAATGTCCGCGACCTTCCAAGCGCGAACGCATTCCGTTTGCTACCATAGCCCTGTGGTCGACGCCGCCGGCAGGCGCGTCGGCGTTTGTTCGGGACGCCCCGCGGCCCGACGCCTTCAGCTCGGCCATCGCGCGCAGGGTGCGTCAGGGGACGCGCGCCAGCGCGGCGCGGCACGCGCTCGCCCTTGACGCGCGCGAGCACGGTGGCACCCGGCGGTCCTAGAGAGACTGAAGGTCGCGGATCGTCGCCTCAAGCAGGCGATACGCGCTCGGAAACTCATCCGGTTCGATCGCGGCAACGACCACTCGGAGCTTGCCGATTGCTCCGGCCAGGCTTTTGGCGGGCGTGCGACGCAGACGCCGCATCGCACGCGGACGCTCCTTCTCGAGCGCGGCGAAACGTCGATCGATGTCGTAAAGCTTCCGAGCCTCGGGCAGCGCACGCTGCTGCGCATCAGTGAGCTTGAACCAGTCATGGTTGTCAGCAAGCCAAGCTTCGGTGTCTCCCCAGCGACGATGCAGCCGCTCGTTCTCGCGATGCAACGCCAGACATTGGCGCGCCAGTTCGAGAGCCGGATCGACTGTGACGTTTTCCGTCGGCGGCGCTTGTGCGATCGCGCGCGTTGGTAAAGCGCAGCCAGCGGCGAGTAATGGCGCTGCGGCTGCGCCCGCGATCAGAGCGCGACGCGAGGGGCCCGAAGTTTGACGCTGCTTCACAGCTCTTCTGCCCAAGCGGCTAAGACGATACGGCGCGGCGCAAAGCAGCTCATCCAAGCAGTGGCAATCGCGAACCGCACTAGCGTCGAGGCGCCGAGCGCCGCCGCGACGGCCATGGCGGCGTTCTCACTGCATTGGGCGACGTACCATCCAGCGACAATCCCGGCATAGCCGGACGGCGCCCAGACCAATGCGGCGCGGAGAATGCCCCATGCGAGATGCAGGAGTGCGCCGACGCACATCAGGATGCAGACGGACAGAAGGAAGGAGGAGATCATGGGCCTGGAGGCGTCATTGCCTTGAGATCACGTAGGATCGACGCAATGAGGTGATGAACTTCCTCATTTTCTTCGGGGCATACTTCGATGGCTGCAACCGCGAGCTTTCCGGCCAGGCCGAGCGCGCTGGTGGCGGCGAGTGTTGGCAGAACCGCTAGCAGCGTCTGCTGCTGTTCGTGCAACTCCTCCAATTGATCGTCGATGTCGTCGAGTTCGCGCGCTTCGGGCAGCGCCCGCTGTTGGCGACGGGACAGACTCAGATAGTTGTGCTCGCGCGCGAGCTTGGCTTCCAACCTTGACCATCGACGGGCCAAACGCTCGTGTTCAGCGCGCAGAGCGAGCCAGTTTTCGCACGCGACGACTGATTGATCGGCATCTGCCGTCGACCTTTCGAGTAGCAGCGGCGCTGCTGTCGCTCCGCCGAGAAGTGCTCGGCGTGAGGGACCGTGGGGGCGCGGGCCCGCGTTCGCCGCCACGGGTGGGCGTCGAGACATTGGTTTGCCTTTCTGGTACGTATGAGTCGTTTGCTATCACGCACAATAACAGCGTGATCGTTTTTTGCAAGTATGATCGCAAAAGCAAAATGCCGGAATTAACTGCCGCTCAAATACGCGCTGCCCGAGCGCTGCTGGACTGGACCCAACCGAAGCTCGCTGAGAAGACCAAGCTGTCCGTACCAACAATACGACGCATGGAAAGTGAGCGAGGACCTGCGGCCAGCACTGCTGCAAATGTCGAAGCTGTTCGGCGCGCACTCGAAGATGCTGGTGTCGTCTTCCTTGAGCCTAAAGAGATGAAGGCCGGCGGAGCGGGAGTCAGGCTGAAGAAATGAGTCATCGAAATGATGACGAACAGCGTCGCACTGTGTTGCCCGACGTTGCCGTGTGTGTCCCAGTTGTTTCCCGTTGTTTCCCGTTGTCTCCGGCGCCGGTCACGATCTTGACCGCGCGCCATTGCGTCCTGAGCTTGTGGATAAGTTGTGGGGAACGCAGGAGCAGAACGCATCATGTTCGAGAACATCGCAGAACCGCATGATCCGCTTTATTCGCGCAAGGAAGCGGCGCGCTATCTCACGGAATTGGGACTAGAGACCGCGCCGCAAACACTCGCGCGCAAATTCCACGAAGGTACGGGGCCGCTTTGCACGCACGTTGCCGATCGCGCCATGTATCGAAAAAGTCATCTCGACGCGTATTTCAGCACCCAGGTCTCGGCGCCGCGTCGTTCGTCGAGCGAGCCGCGCAAGCCGGCCCGCGAGCAAGCAAGCTTCGGATGAAATGCCTTGGCGCGCCCGCGCTGTCTCCACCGCCGAAGTCAATAGGCATGATCGTGCCTATTGACTCTCTCACCGCCAACAGGCGGCGCGCCCGGCGTTCGCGCGAAACTAGAACGAGATATTCGCGCCCGCGCTCGTGTGCTTCCGTTCTCATGCGATGCCACAGCGTTCGACACTCGCTCGCGTCATATCGCACAGTGTTGCACCGTGTTTCCTCACGTTGCATGCGGCCCGCATGCGGCCCGTCGCACCCTACTTGTGGGGTGCGGGCGCATGAAGGATTTGGTGCCCCAAAAACGCGTCGCCGCTGAGCTTGGCGTCAGCCGATCAAGTCTGTGGCGCGCAAGTCGAAGCGCCATTCCAGGATTTCCTTCGCCGGTCGTGCTTCGCGCACGCGTCTATTGGGTGCGCAGCGACCTACCGGCACTCAGGATCGCGATGGATCGCTTTCAAGGACGAAGCGCGTTCGAAGCAGAGCGGCGCCATGCGAAGGCGCGCGCTGCACTCGCCGAAGCCACTGGGCTAAAGCCTAAGCGCCGAAAACAGGCGAGCGCGATTCCACAGCCTGACCTGTTCGACGCTCCCGACACCGCCGGTCCCGGCGGGGCAGAGCGTGCTAACCGCGCCCGCCGATGCTGAGCGCCTTGGCGATCTCTTTCTCGACGCCCTTGCCGTACCTGAAGTCGAAGTCGCGTCCGTTGACACGGCCTGAGACAAGCTGATTGAGCGCGCGATCCATTTCTGGACGCCACGGCACCAGAGTTGATGAGAAGCGGTGATCGGCGCGCTCGATTAGTGCGTAGCTTTGCTCGGCCATGTGAATGCGGCTCGTGTAGAGCCCGTGAACAGAATCGCCATCGCGCGCGAAGTGCGGCACACGCCCTGTGTCGCGCTCGATGCGATCGCGCACAGCTTTCTCTTCCAGCGTCGTGAGAGCGCCGCGCCAATCGTGCGCGGGATGAAAGCCGTCGGCGCGGGTTTCGCCAAGGCCAAGCTTCTCCAACGTTGCTTCTCGTTGTTTCCAGGCCTCGCTCACTTCCTTGCCGAAGCCGTCGTGGCGTAATTGGCTGCGATCTTCGATGCCGTCCGCCATCCGGTCGAGCCAAGTTGGCCCGCGATAATCGGCTTGGCGCTCAAGCGAATGTGGATCGAGCAACGTGACGCGTGCGCTTTCGCGCCCGCCCAATCCTTCGCGGGCGGCCACACGGGCCTGGTAATCGTCAGGGAGATGGAACGTCCCGCCGGAATCGCGGGTGACAATGCCGTCGCGCCGGAGGGCCTCTAGTCGCCGCTCATGCATGATGATGTAGTTGTCGCGATCCCCCGGCCGCTGGCTGCGATGCAGCTCGGCCGAGTAGGTGAGGCCGTTCTTCTCGGCGATCTCCCAGATGGTACGATCCGACGCGCGCATTTCCGGCGTGGCGCGATCCAGTTGAACAATGGCGCCGCGTTCGACCTCGGTCAGGCCACGGAGATCGTCCAGACGTCCAACGCGCGCTGTCCAGAACTTGCCGTCAACGCCTTCGACGCCCACGAGGTGCGGTCCGCGGACGTCGTCGCCCAGTTGCTCCAACCCAACTAAGCGACCCGTCACGCGTTGGCTTGAATGCGCGGCTTCGAGTTCACGTGTCCGCTCGGGCTGAAGGCCGCGATCCTCGTGCGCCAACAGACGCGCTGTAGCGCGCTCCCGTTCACGCCGATCGGCGAGCCGGGTGAGTTGCTCCTCCAAATCGGCGTGCATACGCCAGGCGCCCGGTCGCGCCTGCTCGGCCAGGCCCAGTTCTTCCAAGCGATTGAGGCGTTGAACCAGTCGGCTCGCGCGCTTGCCCTCGTCAGGCAAATGAGCAAGCGCGACCTCACCGCCGCGTGTGTGACTTAGGAGATCGCGATCAAGCTCGGTGAATCGTTCGAGCTTTACAGCGCGATCGAGCCGATCCGGTTCAAGGCGCGGGCCGAGTAGCTCGGTCGCCAGTCCTTCGGCGCGTTCCCGGAAACCATGGGAAACATAAGAGCGCGGGATCACCATGTCGCGCCCGTCTTCTCGGCGGCCGCGCATCAGGAGATGGACATGGGGCCGACCGGTGTCGTGGTGCTCAGCCGCGATCCAGTCGATGCGCGTGCCGAGATCAAGTTCGACCCGGCGTACGAGGTCGCGGGTGTAGCTCTTCAAGTCGTCGATCTCCCCGCCGTGCTCGGGCGAGATGATGACCCGAAAATGGTGGCGGTCGTTTTCGCACCGCTCGACGAAGGCGGCGCCGTCCGCCCGGTCGAGCTCGCGGTCGAACACCTGCACGGGATCGCCCTCGCGTCCGGCACCGTCGCGCTCGACATAGAGGGCATGACGCATGAGCGCGCCGCCGCCGCTGCCGGCGTGGACGACGGGCTTCAGTTTGATGATGACCCGCTGCTGGCCGGCTGGGCGTTCGTGAGCCAGCTTTACGTTCGGCGCGCCGCGCGCACGGTTATACCAGGCAGCGCGCTGACGGCTCGCCGCGCGCTTCGAGCTGGCCGCCGAAGGAGGACGAAAGAGTGAAGCGTTGTCCTGTGATGAGCGTGGGCGACGTTTCCCGACATCGCCTTCGAACAGGTCTTCGTTGTCTCTCGACGACATTGCCGACGCTCCAATTTGAGCGCATCAGCCGCTTAATCTTGGCGCAGGCCGCGACGGCCTGTGGTTGCCGCAACTTGCCGCAACGCGGGTCGCGACGAGGTGGGAAAAAAGATGTGCAGACAAGCCGCTGTGCGTTTCAGCACTGCGGCGCATTCTATCTTGCCCTCAACACCTTCGCCTCTTCCGCAATGATTCCGCCTATTCCTCGTCGTTCGAGGTGAGCATCAACGCGTAATGGGCTCACACCGCCAGGCGCGCTCATTGCGTTGCTTCCAGCTCCTGCAGCACCAGGTCGTAAAGCTGCTGCGGTCCGAAATTGGTGAGCGGTCGCTCGTTTACAAAGAAGGTAGGCGTGCCGCGCACATTGAGCGCCTGGGCGTCGGCGACATCCTGACGGAGCGCGCTGTTGATGTGACGGGCGTTCATCGCACCGCGTGCGGTGTCGACATCAAGACCTGCCGCTCCGGCCGCGCTCCATGCCAGCGAAAGGTCCGCGCCATTGTGGTTGGCCCATTGCGGCTGTTGCTGGAAGAGCGAGGTCAGCACCGGTTCGAAGACGTTCTGCATCCGCGCGGCTTCGAGGATACGCGCCGCTTCCTCCGAGCCCTCATGCAGCGGCGTGTAGCGCAGCACCAGGCGCACATCATTGGGATGGCGGCGCATGATCTCGTGGACAATAGGATAGAACGCCCGGCAGGCTTCGCAGGCGGGGTCGAAGAACTCGACGATCGTCACGCGTGCGTTGGCCGGGCCGATCACCGGCGAATGTTGGCGCACGTAGGCATTCCAGCGGGGCGCCGGTGCCTCTTCCGCTTCGGGGGCGGGAGAGGGCGCTGTCGTCTCCGCGGGCGGTTCCGCCGCACTCCGCGCTTCGAGCGGCGCAACTGGGGCGGTGATGGGCGGTTCGCTCGATTGTTGTGGGGCATCGTTGGAGCGGTTGAGGTAAAAGAAGCTCGCACCCGCAAAGAGGGCGACCGCGATCACGGCAATGACGATGACGATCGTGCGCTGGCTCATGGGGTTTTCCTCCGCGCGAGAAAGAGAAGGACGCCGATCGCCGCGAACGCTGCGACCGATAGGAACGGAATTGGCAGCCAGCCGAAGAGGCTCATGCCGGCGCTCGAGCAAGACGGGCCGACGCCGCACTGAACGATGGGTTCGGGAATGATTCCGACGTAATGAACGCTGTGATAGACGGCAAAGCCAAAGCCGACCGCGACGAGCGGATAGGCATAGTGCCAAACGCCCGCATCTTGCTTGAGGCACGCCGCCAGCAGAATGAGCACCAGCGGAAACATGAAGATGCGCTGGTACCAACAGAGATTGCACGGCGCCTGTCCCATGACCTCGCCGATGAAAAGGGCGCCCAGTGTCGCTGCAAGTGAAACCACCCACGCCGCAACGAGGAGCAACGACCTGGGGTTCGCGGGGGCCGCATCGGTGGATTGCTCGCCTTGGCTCATTCCGGATCGTCCTCTGCGAGATGCGACAAGATCAGCTCCGTGCTCCTAAGCAGTGGGCTGATCGCTTGGGGCCGCCAAATCACGCTTGCGCGCCAGCACGATCAAGGTCCAGCCGAGCCCGGCCTTGGCGAGCGCGCGTTCGAGAGAGCGTCCCACGACGGCGCGTATGAGGCGCTTCATCTTGCGCCCCGCCACCAGCCGCAGCGGGCCTTTGCTCGCTACCGGCGTGATGGTTTCGAGTCGTTCTACCGCGAAGAAGGGATCGAGCAGGGTTTCGAGTTCGCTTCTGTCGAACCAACGGCGCAATTGTCCGGGCTGTGGCGCGGCCACGTCGTTGAAGCGCTCAAGCACGGGCCGGTTTTGCGTGGCGAGCATCAAGAAGCCGCCTGGGCGCAGTATCGTGTGCAGCTTCTCCACAAAAGCGCGGTGATCGGCGACGTGCGACAAGACCTCAAGCGTGACGACGACGTCGAACGAGGCCGGCTCAATGTCGAGGGCCATGAAATCGCCGGCGATGAAGCGCACGTCGGGGACACGCTCGCTTGCGCGTCCGAGCACGTGCGGAGATAGGTCGGTAGCGGTCACGCGGCCGAACGGCTTAAGAGCAGGGCAGAGCCATCCCGCGCCGCACCCGACTTCGATGAGATCGAGATCGGTGCGATCCAACGCCGCGAGCCAGCCTAGAACCATATCACGCTGATCGAGCGAGACGTCGCTCAGGCGTTGCTCGCGATTGGACGCGTTCCATGCATCCCAGTAATCGCGTTGCAGCTCAATCGACAGGTTCACGTCTTTGACCTCTCAGTCATGGCGCGCGCCGGGCGCGACGCTGACGCGCACGCGCGCGATCTCGGCGTTGTCGTCGCGCGCGAGTTCGATATGGACCGGGCTTGAGGCGCGGTCGCGCACCGACAACGGATCATTCCAACCGCCTTCGGTGACGCCAAGGCTCGCGCCGTTCGCGTCGAACGTCTCGACATGAAGGTGGGCGTTGATCAGCCCCGCCTGGCCTGGTTCGCGGCGCGCCCAGCCATGAACGTAGCTGCCGCCGTCGGTGCGGCGCTCCAGATCAAAGCCGCGCAATCGCACTTTGTGACCATTGATGGTCTCGACGGCGACGTCGGGCGTTGCTTCCTGCGCCACGGCGGAACCTGCAATGAAGAAGGCGGCGAGCAAGATCGGGATTGATTTCATGTCGTGCTCCAGAGGTGAGGCGGCCAACGGCGCCGGACGTGATGAGGTCACGTCGGCGGCCGCCAGCGCGGTCTCGCTATTGAACGGTGAAGTGCAGCGTGCCCTCCATGGCGTGACCGTCGCCCGTTCCGCTCCAATGCACCTCATAGGCGCCCGAAGAGAGCGCCGGCAGCGGGATGGAATAGGTCGTGACAGCGCTTGCGGACGCCGTGAATGCAACGGGAATGGCGGTATGGCCGGGGCCGTGCAGTTGCACTTCGCTCAGCACAACGGCGTGCTCAAAAGTCAGAGACAGCGCTGGCGGCGCGGCGGCGAGCACGGCATCGTCGGCCGGCACGGATACAACTTCAGCGGAATCGCCATGCGTTTCTTGCGCCAGCGCCGGCGTGGCGCAAAACGCCAATGCCGCTGCGAGAATAAGGTGCTTCATTTGTGTCCTCCTTGGTTGACCCAGCCGTGGTGTTGAAGAATTCGCTATCGAGCGACTCATGCGTCGATCTCCGCGTGCGCGCCTGCAGCTTCCGGGAGCAGAGCGGCGGGATCGGCGAGCGCGCCGTTCTCTCGCATCTCGACATGCACATGATTGGTGATGCCGCGCGGATAGCGGGCGCTTAAATCCTGAGCGCGGCCGATCGGAGCGCCGGCTTCTACTGTGGCGCCGAGTTCGACGATGGGGCCAACGTAAAGCACGCGTACATCGCGCCCGGTTTGCGCGTCGGCAAGCTCGACATAGCGATACCGTTCGTCGCCCCGATAGGCGAATCCGATGCGCTCGACCACGCCGGCGATGGGCGCGCGCACGATCTCACCGGGCTCGGCGATGTAATCTGCGCCGCGATGGCGCCGCGTGCCCGCGGCGCGCGAGGCGCCGAAGAAGCCTGCGCCATAGGCGTCCTCGCCGCGCAGATCATGACCGGTTGGATTGGCCAAGGCGGCGTGCGTGGGCGCCGCCTTGCCGGATGATGTGGCTTTCGGCTCGTGTTCGGGCGCCGGCGCATTGAGCGACACGTCGCCAGCGAACGCGGCGCCGACGCAGCTCGCCAACGCGAACGCAGTGAACAAAGTTGCGGCCGCGCCCCGGGGGGCGGGGAAAGTGACGCGGCCGCGCCGCCGGTCATGAGAGGATGCGCTCATGTGGCGGACTCCCGATATGCGAGCAGCCGGAGCGCATTCGCCACCACGATCAGTGTCGAGCCTTCGTGGAAGATGATCGCCGCGCCGATCTGCAGGCCGAAAATAGTCGAAGGGATGAGGGCGGCGACGACGCCGAGACTTACCCAAAGATTCTGTTGAATGATGCGCGTGGTTTGACGGCTCAAGCCGACTGCAAACGGCAAGTGGCTAAGGTCGTCGGCCATCAAAGCGACGTCAGCGGTTTCAAGCGCGACGTCAGAACCGGCCGCGCCCATGGCGACGCCGACGTTGGCGTTCGCGAGCGCGGGCGCATCGTTGACGCCGTCACCGATCATGGCGACGCCGCCGGCTTCGGCCCGGAGCGTATTGATGGCCGCGACCTTTTCGTCTGGCATCAGCGCGCCGAACGCTTGATCGAGACCGATGCTGCCGGCGACCGCGTCGGCCACACGCTGATTGTCGCCGCTCAGCATGACGACGCGTCTTATGCCGAGTTGGCGTAGACGCTGGACCGTCTCCTTCGCCGACTGGCGTTCGGTGTCCATGACGCCGAGAACGCCCAGATAGTTTGCGCCGCGGCGCACCACCATGACGGTGCGTCCTGACGATTCGAGATTGGTGACGACGAGCCGAAGCTCGTTCGGCATCGGTGCGGATCCAGATTCAAACAGGCCTGGCTTGCCGATCTGGACGATCGCGCCCTCGATGCGCCCCTGAATGCCTTTGCCAGTGATGCTCTCAACGGCTTCCGCAGATGGGATCGGCTGATCGCCGAGCCGTTCGGCACCGTCGCGGACGATCGCCCCCGCCAGCGGGTGATCGCTGCTGCGCTCGATCGCGACCGCTACACTCAGCAATTCCTGTTCGGTGACACCGAAGAGCGGCTTGACGTCGGTCAAATAGGGCTTGCCCTCGGTCAGAGTGCCGGTCTTGTCGAAGGCGATGGCGCTGACGCGTCCAAGCGCTTCGAGCGCTGCGCCGCCTTTGACCAGCACGCCGCCGCGCGCGGCTCGCGCAACTCCGCTCAAAACGGCGCTTGGCACCGAGATGGCGAGCGCGCAGGGGCTTGCCGCCACCAAGACCGCCATCGCGCGATAGAAACTGTCGGCGAAGGGCTCATCGACGAGAACCCAGGCAAACATGAGCGCGCCGACCAAAGCGAGCACGCAGGGGACGAAGATACGCTCGAATTTGTCGGTGAAGTTCTGCGTCGGCGAACGCTGCGCCTCCGCTTCAGCGACGAGACGCACAATGCGCGCCAGCATGCTTTCGCTGGCGAGGCGGGCGACGCGGACATCGAGCGCGCCGGCGCCATTGATTGCGCCGGCGAAGACGCGATGCCGCTCCGGCGCTTTCGAGAAATCGGGATAGGCGTCGGCGCCGGCGGCGGCTTCTTTCTCCACCGGCACGCTCTCGCCAGTGATCGGCGCTTGATTGACCGCGCTCGCGCCTGCGACAACCACGCCATCGGCGGGGAGCCGCTCGTTCGGCCAGACCATGATGATGTCGCCGACCTTCAAATCGGAGACCGCGACCTCTTCGACTTTGTCGCCGCGCCGCAATTGCGCGCGCTCTGGCGCCAAGTGCCCGAGCGCCTCGATGGCGCGCTTGGCGCGGCCCATCGCCCAATTCTCAAGTGCGTGGCCAAGGCTGAAAAGAAAGAGCAGCAGTGCGCCTTCGGCCCAAGCGCCCAATGCGGCGGCGCCGATGGCGGCCACGATCATGAGGCTGTCTATGCGCAGGCGCCGGTGACGCGCATTCTCGACGGCTTCGAGCGTCGTGTAGTAGCCGCCGAGCGCGTAAGCGATGAGATAGAAAATGAGCGGAAGCGTTTCGATCCCGCCGCGTTCAGCGAGCCAGCCCGCAGCCAAAGCCGCGCCAGAGCCGAGCGCGAAATAGAGTTCTGTGCGATCGCCAAAAACGCCGCGGTGCTCATGGGCGTGGTCGCTGCTCTCGCGCGCTGGCGCCGTTGGGCTCTTCTTTCTGAATCCTTGCGCCAAGGTCTCGCCGAGTATGAGGTGCGGATCATAGTCGACGAGCACACGCCCAGGGGCGATCTTGCTGACCTCCAGCACGCCGTTGCAGCCGCGCAGGCGCTTCATTTCATGTTTGACGTCGCCGACATCGAGCGCGATGTGCTCGCGCTGGCGCACGACCTGTGAGGCCATTTGCGCCGCAAGAATGTGAATGCGTTTCTTCGGCTCCTTCGAAGCATCGTAGTGCACGCACAAGCGAAGTCCGGTTTCTGGCGCGCCCTCGACGTGGGCTTGGCTGACCGCCGCAAGCTTTTGCAGCCTGCGCGTCATCTCCACGCCGCACGCGCGGCATGCGCCGGCATCGGGCGAGTGAAGGAGCTGGGCAAGCTCAAGCTTGACCTTGGCGGCCTTCATCGTGCCAGCGCCTTAAGGGGGTAGGCGGGACGCAGCATTTAGGGGTTCCCGCCCGTCGCTTCTTTGATGCGAAGCGCCGTGTTGACGGCGTTGATCGTCGCTGCAATACGCAGCGCCGCCTGCACCCGTTCGAGCGTAACACCGCGCTTGTGCAACTCGGCCTCGTGCACGTTGAGGCATGCCGCACAATTGCTCATAGCCGAGATGGCGAACGCCCAGAGCTCAAAGTCGATTTTGTCGACATCTGTCTGCGACAGCGCCGTCATGCTGAGATTGGCGGGCGCGCCGCGATAATCGTGATTGCTGAGTAGGTTCAGGCCGCCGTAATAGACCGTATTCATGGCCATAAGGGTCGCCGCGGTCTTAGCAGCGTGGCGTGCCTTCTCTGAAAGCGCTTGCGCGGTCGCGCTCTCCATGTGCCGGATCAAGGTGGAGTTGGTGGTTGCATAGGCGCACGCGAGCAGGCAGCCCCACTTTTGCTGGTCGTTCAGCAATGTCTCGGCGACGACGGCGTCGAGATTGCGCCGCTGATCCCACGCATAGTCCGGAAGAGCGTCGCGCAAGCTGTCGATGGACATGACCAATTCCTCCTATTCGGCTTGAGCGGGCGCTTGCCCGCCATAGACGGTGGGCATCTCGCCTTCACGTGCGCGGTGGCCGCTTCTAAGCATCAACCGGCAGATCGCCGGCAGCACGAAGAGTGTCAGCAAAGTCGCGGTGATGAGACCGCCGATGACGACGGTGGCGAGCGGCTTCTGCACTTCTGCGCCTGTGCCATGTGCAATCGCCATCGGCACAAAGCCGATCGCAGGCACGATGCCGGTCATCAACACGGCGCGGAACTTCTCGATCATGCCTTCGCGGATCGCCTCGTCGACTGGCATGCCGAGATCGAGACGGCTGTTGATGCTGGTCATGACGACCAGACCGTTCAACACCGCAACACCGGCCAGACAGATGAAGCCGACCGCCGCCGAGATCGAGAACGGCATGCCCGTGAGGAAGAGCGTGTAGACACCACCCGCGAGCGCCAACGGCACGGCCGTGAACACGGCGCCTGCGGCGCGGAAGGTGCCGAGCGCCATGTAGAGAATGCCGAAGATGAGAACAAAGCACGCCGGCACGATCAGCGACATACGCTGCGACGCCGATTGCAGATTCTCGAACTGACCGCCCCAGACGAGGTACGCTCCGGTCGGCAAGGACACTTCGCTGACCCGGCGCTGCGCTTCGGTGACAAAGGAGCCGAGGTCGCGTCCGCGTACATTGGCCTGCACGACGACGCGGCGGCTGCCGTTCTCACGGCTGACCTGATTGAGGCCTTCGGAGAAGGTGAAGGTCGCAACCTCGCGCAAAGGAATGGATGCGCGCGGACCGTTTTCGGTTTCGGGCAGCATCACCGGGAGTGCGCCGACCGCGTCGAGATCGTCGCGCACCGCTTCGGGCAAACGCACGACGACGTCAAAGCGCCGGTCGCCTTCGAACACGAGACCGGCTTCGCGTCCGCCCATCGCCGTCGCCACTGTGTCGGTGACGTCCTGCAATGAGAGGCCATAGCGGGCGATGGCGTCGCGGTCGAAGCGAACATCGAGGGTCGGAAAACCGCCTGTCTGTTCGACCTTTACGTCGGCCGCGCCATCGATCGATTGCAGCACCGCAGCGATCCGCCCCGCAGCCTGGCTCATCTCGGTGAGATCTTCGCCGTAAAGCTTGATGGCGACATCGCCGCGCACGCCGGCGATCAGTTCGTTGAACCGCATTTGGATCGGCTGAGTGAATTCATAGGAATTGCCGATGAGCTGCGAGAGCCGCGCCTCCATGCGTGCGATCAGTTCGGGCTTCGGCTCATTCGGGTTCGGCCATTCCGAGCGCGGCTTCAGGATCACAAACGAGTCCGAGATGTTCACCGGCATCGGATCGGATGCGACTTCGGCCGTCCCCGTCTTCGAAAAGACAAACGCCACTTCGGGGAATTCGGAGATCAATTGCTCGACGCGGGCCTGCATCGCCGCGGATTGCTGCAGCGATGTCGATGGGATGCGCACCGCCTGAATGGCGATGTCCTGCTCATCGAGCTGCGGGATGAATTCGCGCCCGAGTGTGAAGAAGAGCGCCCCGGCAATGACGAAGACGGCGACGCCGCCGGCGATGACCGTCTTGGGTTTGCGCAGCGAGTAGTCGAGGCCCGGCTCATAGCGATTGCGCGCAATTTCGATCGCCTTGACTTCCTTCTCGGCCACCTTGCCGCGAATGAGCAGGGCCACCATCGCGGGCACGAAGGTCAGAGAGAGCACGAACGCCGCGGCCAGCGCCAGCATCAGCGTGATCGCCATTGGCGAGAACATTTTGCCTTCGACGCCAGAGAAAGTGAGCAGCGGCGCGAACACGAGGAAGATGATCATCTGACCGAAAATGGTCGGCTTGATCATCTCGCGGCCGGCTTCCAGCGTCTCGTGGAGACGCTCCGGTAGCGTCAGCAGCCTGCCTTCATGATGTTGGCGTTCGGACAATCGTCTGAGGCAGTTCTCGATGATGATGACCGACCCGTCGACGATGAGACCAAAGTCGAGCGCGCCCAAGCTCATGAGATTGCCGGAGACGCCGAAGACATTCATGCCGATCGAGGTCATCAGCATCGAGAGCGGAATAATGAGCGTCGCGATGATCGCGGCGCGGACATTGCCCAGCAGCAGGAAGAGCACCACCGCAACCAGAAGCGCGCCTTCGGCCAGGTTGCGCTCCACCGTGGCGATGGTGGCGTTCACAAGCTTCGAGCGGTCGTAGACTACTTCGGCGACGATGCCAGGCGGCAAAGTCTGCCTGATTTGTTCGAGCCGTTCGGCGGCGGCGGCCGCGACGGTGCGGCTGTTGCCGCCGGTGATCATGAGCACCGTGCCCACAACCACTTCACGTCCGCCTGAGGTGGCCGCGCCCGTGCGCAGATCGCCGCCCACGCTTACATTTGCGACATCGCGCACCGTGATCGGGACGCCGTCGCGCGTGGCGACTACGGCTTCGGAAATTTCTTCAAGCGTGCGGATGCGCGCGTCGGCGCGCACCAGAAACGATTCACCACCCTGCTGGATGAAATTCGCGCCAACAGAAAGGTTGGCGCGCTCGAGCGCGTCGGCGAGTTCGGAAAAGGAAATGCCATAGGCCGAAAGCGCGCCTGCGTCCGGTTCGACAACGTATTGCTTTTCGTAGCCGCCGATGGAGTCAATGCCTGCGACGCTCGGCACCGAACGCATTTGCGGCCGGATCATCCAATCCTGGATCGTGCGCAAATAGCCTGCCTGCGCCACCGGATCGGTGAGGCGCTCGCCTTCCACGGTGAGGTAGGCGCCGTCGGGCTGCCAGCCGGGCTGTCCTGCTTCAACGCGCGCGCCCTCGGTGTTGGGATCGGCGTAGTGGACCGTCCACATCAAAACTTCGCCGAGGCCGGTTGAAATCGGCCCCATTTGCGGCTCGACACCGTCTGGCAAGCTCTCGCGTGCTTGGGTCAGCCGTTCGGCAACTTGTTGGCGCGCGAAATAGATATCGACGTTGTCTGCGAAAACGACGGTGACTTGGCTAAAGCCGTTGCGGGAGATCGATCGCGTGCTTTGCAGTCCAACGATCCCCGACATCGCTGTTTCGACCGGGTAGGTGACCAGGCGTTCGACATCCAGCGGACCAAAGGACGGCGCCACCGTGTTGATCTGGACTTGCCGATT
The DNA here is from genome assembly GCA_937967425.1 of uncultured Caulobacteraceae bacterium. The sequence goes on along the minus strand of CALBST010000457.1, from coordinate 34,212 downwards.
GGTGATGTCTGGCACCGCGTCAATCGGCAGACGCATGATGTTGTAGACGCCGATGCCGGCGACGATGAGGACGATCGCCATGACAGCCCAGCGGGCTTTGACGGCGAGTTCGATGAGGCGACTGATCATGAAGGCGAAATCCGGTCAGGAAAAATGAGGAGGGCTCAGTGGTCGTGCGAGGCCGAGCCCTTGCCGATTTCGGCTTTCACGAGGAATGCGTTTTCCGAGACGTAGGCTTCGCCCGCCGCGAGCCCCGACAGGATCTCCACTTGCGTCGCGCCGGTTCGCCCGAGTGTCACCGGGCGCGCCTCGTAGGTGTCGTCGGAGACCCGCACGAAAACGACGCTTCTGCCTTCCAGCGTCTGCACCGCATCGCGCGGCACAGCGACGGCCGCTTGTTGAGCCGCGGTCACCACGGCGCCGCGCACGGCCATGCCGGGTCGGAGCGCCGAGCCCTGTGAGACCGAAAGGGGTGCGCGTGCGATCAAAGTCTGGCTGTGTGCGTCTGCGGTCGGCAGCACGCTTGCGATCTGCGCTTCAACCCGCGTCGTGCCATCGAGACCGGTGATAAAGACGCGCTGCCCCGAACTGATGCGGCCAATGTCGCGCGTGGCGACATTGAGTTCTGCCTGCAAGCGCGAAAGGTCGCCGACCACGAAAAGTGGCTGGTCGCTGGTCACGTCGCCGATATTAGTCTGACGATCGAGCACGACGCCTGCGATCGGGGTGACGATGGCGTAGGTTTGAAGGCTTTCAGCGCTTTCGACGCGCGCCAGTGTCTCGTTACGGCGCACGCTGTCGCCGACGTTGCGCAGAACCGCGCGCACGGGGCCTGAGTAGGGCGCGTGAACTTCGGCGCGCGCCGATGGTTGCAGCATGATGCGCCCGGTGAGATTGAGCGTTTCCTCGATCGCTCCGGGTCCGGCGGTCGCAACGACGATCCCCGATTCTCGCGCGGACTCGACGGGGATTGTGACGCGCTCGCCGCCGGCTTCCTCTTCGGCGTGACCGGCTTCGCCTTCGGCGTGCTCGTCTTCGCCTTCAGCGTGACCTGCTTCGGCGGCTGGCTGTTCGGACTCAGCTTCTCCAGCGCCGCAGCCGGAAAGGCCGAGCGCAAAAACCAATGCGATTGGCGCGAGGGCGGCATGCTTCATTCTGAAGGTGTTCATTGATGTTGCTCCTCGAAGGGCAACGCTTCCCCGAAGCGCGCCGTGAGGCGGTCCAGCGCCGCCTCGTTGTTGTGGAAAGATCGCAAGGCCTCGACGCGGGCTTGGCGCGCGTCTGAGAGCGCACGCTGGGCGTCGAGAACGTCGAGATAGGAAAAGGCGCCGCGATTGTAGCCGTCTTGAGCCAGTGAGAGAGCACGTTCAGCCTGTGGGATGACATCCTCTTCTGTGGACTGAACCGCTGCCGCGTCAGTGGCGATTGCGCGTTCGAGTGCTGCATACTCGCGCGACAGCGCGCGCCGTCCCGCTTCCAGCTCAAGCTCGGCGCGGCGCTGCTCGGCGCGGGCGCGCGCGACCGAGCCTTGATTGCGATCGAAGACGCCCAGCGGGATCGAAACGCCTGCGACCAGCGCGCCTTCGCCGTCGCGATCCTCAAACCGTCGATAGCCGAGGCTGAGTGTCGGATTCTGCCAGGATAACGATCGTTCAACGCTGAGTGCCGCTCCGGAACGGTCGCGTTCGGCGGCGAGGCGGGCGATGTCGGGGCTCGCATCACCTAGTGCATTGTGTTCGTGATCGCGCGCGCGCGGCAGCGCGAAATCCGCCGCGATTAGGTTGAAGCCGTCGTCGCCGCCGAAATAAGACGCAAGACGTGCTCGCGCCGTCGCGACCTCCGCTTGTGCGCGCGTCAGTGCGATGCGTGCTTCAGAAAGACCCGCTTCAGCGCGAGCGCCGGCCATAAGCGGATCGCGTGCGGCGGCGACGCGGCGCGCGACCGAGACGTTGAGTGCCTGCGCCGTGGCCAGACGTTCTTCGGCGATGGTTACGAGTTCTTGCGCCGCCAGCGCGTCATAGTAGGCGGTCTGAACATCGCGCGCGAGGTCGAGACCGCGCAAGATCCGGTCAAGTTCGGCGCCGTGAAGCTCGCGGTCGGCAAGGCGGACGCGCGCACTGCGCCGGCCGCCAAGTTCAACCTCTTGCGACAATGAGAAAGTGGTCTCAGCACCGCTGAAGCCGCGGAGATCGCCGCGGCCATTGAAATTCTCAACCTCTGCGTCGAGAGTCGGGTTTGGGCGCACGCGCGCTTGCCGCACCCCGCCTTGCGCCGCTTCGACGCCAGCGCCCGCAGCACTCACGCCGGGATCGGACTGAAGCGCGCGTTCGATCGCGCTCTCCATCGTGAGCGGCGCACTCTCCTGTGCGAGCGCCGCCGGCGCGATCATGGGCGCGGCGATGGCGCTGATGGAGACAGTTGCGACATGGCGCAGAATGCGCGCCGAGCGCCGCTTTGAACGGTGTGAATCGAGCATGAAAAGTCCGCGATGCGTGAATATTCACGCGCCGCAGACAGCCTGCGGCGCGTTTAGACGATCGCGGTGGCTTTTGGGGGTCGCTCTAGGCCGTTAGGCGCATTGACGGGCGCGCCGTGTGTGTTGCGTGGCGCGACGACGCGCAACATGACTTGCTCCGTCACCACGCCGCCGGAGAGAGCGGGCGTCATGCCGTTGCAATGGGCCGCACAGCAATGGTGTTGGGGCTGCGCCGGGTTCGCTGGCGTTTGTTCGCTGCCGCCTGCGGTTTCGACCGACGCGTCCTCTGCGTCAGCGAGCAGATAGACTATGCCTGCCTGCGCGTTGTCGGCGGCGGCGTGGGCCGGTGTCGCTTCTTCGAGCATGATGAAGCCAAGGAGGGCGATGCAAAGCATCGCCACCCAGCGCCTCCAGTTCATGTCGCTCGAAGCTTGCACCCGCCTCATCCCACTATCGCCGCAGCAGATTCGCGGCGCGCCTGGCTATATACGGCCCACGAACCGCTGACGAACAGTAAACACATGATGGCGCCCACAGCAAAGTCAGGCCAGGGCGATCGTGTCGCAGCTGTAGCTGCGGCAGCGAATATGACCAAAATGTTGCCGAAGGCGTCGTTGCGCGAGCAGAGCCAAACCGAACGGAGATTGGCGTCGCCGTTGCGCATCGGAAGCAACATTATAACAGCGCCCAGATTCACCGCCAAGGCGAGCGCGCCGATGAACCCCATCGGTGCGGCCTCTGGCGGGGCAGGCGACAAGAGCTTCGCGACCGCCATCGTAAGAATGAAAGCGCCCATCGCCAGCATCGCTGCGCTCTTCACAAGCGCCGCGCGCGTTCGCACCTGCGCCGAACGCCCGATAGCCCAAAGTGTTACGCCATAGGTTGCGGCATCTGCCGCGAAATCGAGTGCGTCCGCTTGCAGCGCCAACGATCCGATAGCATGACCGCCAATCGTTTCGACGCCGAACATGGCCGCATTGGCGATGAGCACGACCCAGAGGATGCGACGCGCGCGCGCGTCCACCGGTGCGGGGCCGACTTTTCCGCAGCAATCGCCGCAATTGTCGCTCATGACCGCGCTCCTTGATCGTTGGGACGCACGGCGCGGTAGAGTGAGATCGACCCGGTCGGCGTTGCAATCACGGCTGTCTCCACAACATTCGCAAAACCTGCCTCAGTCATGAGCTGGGTCAAAACACCTTGCGCGTTCGGCGTCGTGTTCTCTTTGCCGTCCAGCATCTGCACTTGCGCGAAGAGGGCGCGCATGAGCGCGGTTCGCTGCAAGCCGTAATCGGCAATGTGCGCTTCGCCGTGGGTTTGAAGCATAGTGCGCATGGCCCCCAACGCAGCGCGTTTCTCATCCATCGGCACTTGGTGGAACACAAGGCTCGACACCACTTTGGTGACGCCGCGATTGGCGAAGCGGGCGACGTCGCGTGCGAAGCCTTGCTCAAACTCGATCGCCAAACCCGCGCGTTGCGCGCGCAGGCGCGCGCGAGAGAGAACCTCCGGGTCGGGGTCCAATCCGATCACGGTCGCAGCCGGCGTAGCGCGCTTGATCATAAGCGCCAGCGTGCCGGTGCCGCAGCCAACATCGACGATGACGTCGCGCGCGTGCGGCGAGATCTGCTGAAGCAAGCGCTCACGCCAACGCTGCTCGCGCGTCATGAGGGCGATTGCGCTATCGTAGAGCGGCGTCAGCGCAGCGTGTCCCAGCGCGGGCGTGAATGATCTCTCGCCGGTCATCTTTCAGTCTGCTCACCAGCTTGGTCGCGCCGGGCGCTGCGCCAGATATCGATGCTGCCCTTGATGGCGATCAGCGCAACGAGGGCGCCGACAAGGAGATCGGGCCAGCGCTGATCCAGCCACAGCACCAGCGCGCCGGCGACAAGCACGCCGCCATTCGACGCGAAGTCGTTCAAGCTGAACGTCTCCGCCGCTTCTAGGTTGACGTCATCGGATTTGAGCCGTCGCAACAAGAAGAAGCACACCAGGTTCACCACCGCTGCGATCGCGGCCATCGCCATCATGGTGAGGCCGATCGGCTCCGAACCGGTGATGAAACGCCGCAGCGCGTCTGCGGCGACCCCGAGACCGAAGATCAGCAACAGCGCCGCCAACCAGTGCGCTGCCCTCTGCTTCCAGATCGGCGCGCGGCCGATGGCGAACAGGCTGATGCCATAGACGACCGCGTCCGATGCATTGTCGAGCGCGTTGGCGGTGAGGGCGCTCGAATCCGCCGAGACGCCCGCGACCGCGAGGCCCGCGGCGAGCGCCAAATTGAGGGCGAGCACGATCCAAAGAGTCGAACGCTGAGCTGAGGCCGTGTTGGTCATGACGTGCTCACGCGCCGGCGGCCGAACCAGCGGCCCACGTCAGCCGCGTAGCGCTCGTAGTCGTCGCCGTGTTTTTCGCGCAGCGCTTCTTCCTCGATCCGCACTTGCACGAGCGCGAGCGTCCATGTGCCTGCGAGGACAGCCGCGGTCACGATGTGCGGGGACCAGAGGAAGAGGGCGAGGATCGCGCCGATCATGCCGACAAAGATGGGATTGCGCGACCACGCGAAGAGGCCATGAGCGACGAGCGGACCTGGACCTTCAGTTGGCACGCCGATCCGCCACGACGCGCCCATCTGCACCTGCGCCGTCGCTATGACGAGAAAAGAGCCGACGAAGACGAGGGCTGACATCCATTTGAGCGCTGCAACGTCCGCCCAAGCCGGACGGCCAAGCGCCAGCTCCCAGCCGGGCGCAAGCCACGCAGCCACCGCCGCGGCGAGCGCCAGTCCAATCGCCAGTTTCCAGTTGCGCTCAGCCACGTTTTGGATCGCGGCATGGCGGCCGAAACTGAAGGCCTTAACCCCGTGCTTTCGTTCGACGCTGAAAAGACGCAGCGCCGAGACGGCGATAATGGCGAGCAGGAAGGCCAGAGGGAGCCAGGCAGGGGGCATCGGGAAACTCTCGAAATCCAACGCCACATCCTCTACATTCTCTAGCCACTAGAGGATCAAGGGCAAAAATGCTGAATATCGGCGCGGTCTCGAAACGAACCGGGGTCAAGATCCCGACGATCAGGTTTTATGAGGCGGAGGGGCTCATCGAGCCGCCGCCGCGGACCACCAGCGGCCGGCGGCTCTATTCCGACCCGGAGGTGCGGCGGCTCTCCTTCATTAGGCACGCCCGCGCGCTCGGCTTCGAATTGAGCGACATCCGCTCATTGCTTGATCTATCCGACCATCCCGAACGGCCGTGCGGCGAAGCCGATCGCATCGCTCGGCGCCATCTTGAGGACGTCGATGCACGCATTGCGCAGTTGCGCGCGCTAAAGCGCGAACTCACCCGTATCGCCACGCCCTGCGAAGGTGTCTCCGCTGGGCAGTGCAGGGTGATCGAAACGCTGGCCGATCATGGCGCATGCGGTAGCGATCACGCACGCCCGTCTGGCCGCCGCCGAATTGTCAGCGAGGCGTGACGCTGTGTTTGGGTGCGCTTTTTTCACCGGGCCTTGGTTAATCTGCTGCAACCAGGTGCGCGGCGTTGACGAATTAAAGAGCGCTGACCAGTATTATGGAATTCATGCGCCGGCCTTGGCTCACCTTCCTGACGGCTTTCGCCCTCGCGGCGAGCGGCATTTCAGCTGCTGCCGCCGCTGAAGCTTGTCCGATGCTGCAGGCGCCAGCTGTTCAGGCACAGCATGATTGCTGCCCTGACCAGGGCGGCGACAAGAATCAACCCTCGCAGCAGCAACACGACATGGACGGCTGCACGATGGGCATGGCGTGCCGCACGGCGCCCGCCGTTGCACCCACGCTCGCGCCAATCACCCTCGGCAACGCAACTATCCTCATGGCGCAGCCGATGCTGAGCGAGCCCGCGAAGCTGAGTGGACCGCTCCAGCAGCTTTTCCGACCACCACGAACCATCTGACACCGGAATTGGGCGCACGCCGCGCATAGCGCGCGCATGCGTTCGGGCTTGTCCCATTTTCTCTGGAGTCAGACATGCGCCTCGCATGGATATTTGCCTGCGCCGCCGTTTTGGCGTCGGCTGCATACGCACAAGATTTGAGTTTTTCCGATGCGCTAGAGCGCGCCGCGAGCGACGGGCCGACCATCGTCGCCCGGCGTGCGGCGGTTGACGCCGCCACGCATTCGATCGCGCCTGCAGGCGCTCTGCCCGATCCGGAATTGGTCCTGGCCATCGAGAATGTGCCGGCGACCGGTCCTGACCGCTACCGGCTCGACCGTGACGAGATGACGATGCAGCGCGTCGGCGTCATGCAGGAGATGCCGAGCTTTGCTGAACTCGGCGCCCGGCGCGCCATGGCGCGCGCTGAAGCAGAGCGCGCAGGCGCGGGCCTCGAATTGGGACGCCTCGAAGCGCGGCTGGGCGCCGCGCAAGCTTGGATCGGTCTCTACTATGCGGAGCATCGCGTGGCGTTGCTGGAGCGCCTTCAGCGTGAGACGCAGGCGTCAGCCGAAGCTGCGCGCGCGCGCCTGGCTTCCGGCGCTGGCAGCGTAGATGACGCGATCGCCGCCGAGATCGAAGCGGCGCGCTTTGGCGATCGCAACGCCGAGGCGGCTGCTTCAGTTGCGGCGATGCGCGCGGAACTGCGCCGCTGGATTGGCGCGGCGGCCGATGAGCCGCTTGCCGACGAGCCGCCGGCGTTCGTGATCGATGCCGAAATGCTGCGCCATCACTTGCGGCGCCACCCGGAACTTGCCGCTTACGAAGCCGAAACCGCCGTTGCACAGGCCGGCCTTGGCTTGGCGCGCGCCGAGCGCTGGCCGGACTGGTCGTGGGAGCTTTCCTACGGGCGGCGCGACCCCCCGCTTGAGGACATGGCCTCAGTGGAAGTGCGTGTGGGCCTGCCGCTCTTTCAAGCGTGGCGGCAAGGGCCGCTGGTTGATGCGCGGCGCGCCGATGTAGCGCGCGTCGGCGCTGAGCGCGAAGCGAGCGTACGCGAACACGAAGCGATGCTGGAGGCAGGACTCGCGCAATACGCGGCGGTTTCGGCGAGCGTGGCGCGGGCGCGCGATGTCAGATTGCCGCTGTTGCGTCAGCGCGCCGAGGCGGCGTCTGGCGCGTTCGCCGCTGGAAATGCAAGCGCAAGTGCCCTGATCGCGGCGCGCCGAGACGCGCTTGAAGCGGAATTGGATTTGCTCTCGCTTGAGGAACGGCTCGCGCTCACGGGTGCGGCGCTCACGCTGCAATACGCGGAGACCGCGCCATGACCGACTTGCAGCCTCAGCGTTTGCGGCAGTTGGCGCCTCTTGTTGTTGGTGGCGTGCTCGCGCTCACTGTAGTGGGCGCTGGCGGCTATTGGCTCGGCGCCAACCGCAGCGCCGCGCCCGCGGCCGAGGCAGGGCGTGAAGTGCTCTACTGGTACGATCCGATGCGCCCGGAAGTGCATTTCGACGAGCCCGGCCAATCGCCGTTCATGGATATGGCTCTCGTACCGCGTTACGCCGATGAAGCAGGCGCTCAAGCTGGTGTGCGCATCGATCCGAGTGTTGCGCAGAACCTGGGCGTGCGGCTGGCAACCGTCGAGCGCTCCAATGTGGTGCGCTCTGTTGTCGCCGCGGGCGTCGTCTCCTTCAATGAACGCAGTCTGGCTGTCGTGCAGGCGCGGGCGGGCGGGTTCGTCGAGCGCGCCTATGGGCGCGCGGTTGGCGACGTGGTGCGTGCGGGCGCGCCCATTGTCGATGTGCGCGTGCCGGAATGGACGGCGGCGCAGGCAGAGTATCTGGCGCTGCGCGGCGCCGGCGGCGACTTGGCCAGCGCCGCTCGCCGGCGCCTTGCCATGCTTGGCATGCCAGAGTCTTTGATCGAGCGCGTCGAACGAGACGGCGCGCCCCGCCCCGTCGTCACGATCACCGCGCCGGTGACAGGCGCGATCACTGCGCTCGATATTCGCCAAGGCATGACAGTCATGCCCGGCGCGACGCTTGCGACCATCAATGGACTTTCGCCGGTGTGGCTGATTGCTTCACTGCCGCAAGCCGACGCGGGGCTTGCGCGCCCAGATGCGCGCGTCGTTGCGATATTGCCTGCCTATCCGGGCGAGACCTTCGCAGGCCGGATTGAAAGTGTTCTGCCTTCGGCGAACGCAGCTACGCGTTCCATCGAAGTGCGGATTGCGCTCGCCAATCCTGAAGGGAGGCTCCGTCCCGGCATGACGGCCGAGGCGCGCCTGGAAGAAAGAGGAGGAGAGTCCGCGCTGGTCATTCCCGCTGAAGCCGTGATCCGCACCGGCGCGCGTTCAATCGTCATCGCTCTACGGGAAGACGGAAGTTATGAGCCAGTCGAAGTCACGCTCGGCCGCGCAGAGGGCGACACGATCGCCATCACGTCAGGTTTGAGCGAGGGCCAGCGCGTCGTCGCTTCGGGTCAGTTCCTCATCGATTCTGAAGCAAATCTCTCGGGCGCAGTGGCGCGGCTCAATGCATCGCGCGGAGCGCCGGCAGCGAGTGCTGATGCGGTGCATGAATCCAATGGCCGCATTACCGCAATCAACGGCGATCAGGTTACCATCGCCCACCCGCCCATCGCGAGCCTGAACTGGCCTGCCATGACGATGCCGTTTCGGTTGGCGCGTCCGGAAATGGGGCGTGGTCTAGCGGTTGGTGACTCGGTTTCCTTCAGCTTTCGCGAAAACGAGGGTGCGCATGTCATCGAGGACATCCGCGAAACAAGGCGCGCGCCATGATCGGAGCTGTCATCCGTTGGTCGGTCGCCAATCGCCTGCTGGTGGTGTTGGCGGCGCTCGCGCTCGCCGTGGCCGGTGCGATCGCGGTTCGAACAACACCGGTCGATGCGCTGCCGGATCTCTCAGACGTGCAGGTCGTCATCCGCACAACCTATCCGGGCCAAGCGCCGCAGATCGTCGAAGATCAGGTCACCTATCCGCTGACGACGACAATGCTTTCGGTGCCCGGCGCGCGCAGCGTGCGCGGCTATTCGTTCTTCGGCGACAGCTTCGTCTATGTGATTTTCGAGGACGGCACTGACCTCTATTGGGCCCGCTCGCGTGTGCTCGAATATCTAAGCCAGGTGCAAACCCGTTTGCCGCCGACCGCGCGTGCCTCGCTGGGGCCCGACGCGACCGGCGTTGGTTGGGTCTATCAGTACGCGTTGATCGACCGCACCGGCCAGCACGATTTGAGCCAATTGCGTAGCTTGCAAGATTGGCTGCTGCGCTTCGAACTGAAAAGTGTCCCGGGCGTCGCCGAAGTCGCCTCGATCGGCGGGATGGTGCGCCAATACCAGATCGTCTTGGACCCCGAGCGCATGGCCGCTTATGGCGTCAGCCAACAGCGCATCGCCGAGGCCGTGCGCGCCGCCAACGGCGAAACTGGCGGCGCCGTGGTCGAGATGGGCGAGGCCGAGCACATGGTGCGCGCCTCGGGCTATCTGCGCACCCTCGAAGACTTCAACGCCATTCCAATCGGCGTGGGCGCAAGCGGTGTTCCGGTCCGGCTGAGCGATGTTGCGTGGGTGCAGCTCGGCCCGGAAATGCGCCGCGGCATCGCCGAGCTTAACGGGGAGGGCGAAGTCGCTGGTGGCGTGGTGGTCATCCGCGCCGGCGAGAACGCACGGCAAGTGATCGGCGCCGTGCGCGCCCGGCTCACCGAATTGGAACGCAGCCTCCCCCAGGGCGTCGAGGTCGTCACCACCTACGACCGTTCTTCGCTGATTGATCGCTCGATCGAGAACCTGACCAGCAAGCTGATCGAGGAGTTCATAGTCGTCGCCTTGGTCTGCGCTCTCTTCTTGTTTCACATTCGCTCGGCGATGGTGGCGATCGTCACGCTGCCACTTGGCGTCGCCACAGCTTTCTTGGTGATGCGACTCCAAGGCGTGGACGCCAACATCATGTCGCTCTCAGGCATCGCTATCGCCGTCGGCGCCATGGTCGATGCGGCCATCGTTATGGTCGAAAACGCGCACAAGAAGCTCGAACGCTGGCGCGACGAGCACGACGGGGAGATGCCGCAAGGCGCCGATCACTGGCGCGTCATCACCGAAGCGGCTGTCGAAGTAGGGCCTGCGCTCTTCTTCAGCTTGCTCATCATCACGCTCTCGTTCCTGCCGGTGTTCACACTGCAAGCGCAGGAAGGGCGATTGTTCGCACCGCTCGCCTTCACCAAGACCTACGCGATGGCGGCTTCCGCCGCGCTCGCGGTGACGCTGACGCCCGTGCTGATGGGCTATTGGATCAGAGGGCGCATTCCGCACGAGAACGACAATCCGGTGAATCGTTTTCTGGCCAATCTCTATCGGCCGGCGATCGAATTCACGCTGATCAATCCGCGCCTCATTCTTCTGGTCGCTCTGCTGGCGTTCGCGACGACAGCCTGGCCGCTCTCACGTGTGGGCGGCGAATTCATGCCGATGATGGACGAAGGCGATCTTCTCTACATGCCGACGGCGCTGCCGGGGCTTTCAGCAGCGGAAGCCTCTGAACTCTTGCAGCAGACCGATCGCCTCGTTCGCACCGTGCCCGAAGTCGAGAGCGTGTTCGGCAAAGCAGGTAGGGCCGAGACCGCGACCGATCCCGCTCCGCTCGAAATGTTCGAGACGACGATCCAATTGCGCCCGCGCTCTGAGTGGCGGCCAGGCATGACACCGGAGCGCTTGATCGAAGAACTCGACCGCGTGGTGCAAGTGCCGGGCTTGACCAACGTCTGGGTGCCGCCGATCCGCAATCGCATCGACATGCTGGCGACGGGTGTGAAAAGCCCGATCGGCGTGAAGGTGAGCGGCCCCGATCTCGCGTCGATTGACGCGGCGGCGCGTGTCATCGAAACGACGGCTCGCGAGGTGCGCGGCGTATCCTCCGCCGTCGCTGAACGCATCACCGGCGGGCGCTATGTCAATGTCGACATCGATCGGTTCGCGGCGTCGCGCTACGGGCTCAACGTCGAAGACGTGCAGACTGTCGTGTCGGGCGCCATTGGCGGCGAGAATATCGGCGAAGTGGTCGATGGCCGCGCGCGCTATCCGATCAATCTGCGCTACCCCCGCGAGGTACGCGACACGCTCGACCGGCTGATCGCGCTGCCGATCGTCACGAACGAAGGCTTGCGCCTGACGCTTGGCGAGGTGGCTCGGATCGAGATCGCCGACGGGCCTTCGATGATCCGCAGCGAGAACGGTCGTCTCTCGGCGTTCGTCTATGTCGACGTGCGCGGGCGTGATCTCGCCTCGGTCGTGGGCGACCTGCAGCGCGCGGTCGCGCAACAACAACTGCCTGCGGGCGTCAGCGTCGCCTATTCGGGGCAGTTCGAATATCTTGAACGTGCAACTGAGCGCCTCTTGATCGTGGGACCAGCGACGCTCGCCATCATATTCCTGCTGCTCTACGCCACCTTCCGACGCTTCGACGAAGCGGCGATCGTCATGGCGAGCTTGCCGTTCGCGCTCACGGGCGGCGTGTGGCTTGCCTATCTCCTGGGTTACGACTTTTCCGTCGCCGTTGCGGTGGGTTTCATCGCCCTCGCTGGACTCGCCGCTGAGTTCGGCGTCGTCATGCTGATCTATCTCAAGAACGCTCTGCAGGAGCGGATTGATCGCGGCGAGGAAATCACGCCCGCGATGATCGCCGAAGCGGTGCGTGAAGGCGCTCTCCTGCGCTTGAGGCCGAAAGCGATGACGGTCGCCGTCATCCTCGCGGGTCTCTTCCCGATTCTATGGACCGGCGGGGCGGGCGCGGAAGTCATGCGCCGCATCGCCGCGCCGTTGGTGGGCGGCATGCTGACGGCGCCGCTCCTCTCCCTGTTCGTCATTCCCGCGGCCTACCTTATGATCCGGCGCCGCGGCATCGAGCGTGCGACGCTCGCTTCAACACCAGACCGGGTCGCCACCCAGAGGGGAAGTTAGAAATGCTCAAAGCTCTTATCGTTCCGATCGTTCTCACCGCCGCTGCTTGCTCGCCGCCAGCGCAAGAACCCGCAAAGTCGGACATGGAAGGGATGAACATGGGTGAGCCTGCGGCCGCCGTTGCAGGTCCTATCAGCGGCACGGGCGTCGTGACACAAGTCGATGCCGCCGCGGGCACGATCACGTTCAGTCACGAAGCAATGCCCGCGATCAGCTGGCCCGCCATGACGATGCAGTTCACGGCGGAAGACCCAGCCATCCTTCAGGGCATTGCGGTGGGCGACCATGTCAATTTCGAACTCAAGAGCGCGACAGAGACCTCGATCGTCACGATGGTGCAGAAACAATAGCGGTCAGGCGCACGCCCCGCGCGCGAGGCAGCCTCGCGCGCGGGGGTGTGGTCAAATCCCTACGCCCAACGTCTCTCCAACGCCCAGGAGGCTTAGTCGAGGACGAGGTTGATCGCGTCGACTATGGGTTTGATCTGTGCGGGCTCGAGAGTTTTGGCCCATTCGGCGCACATGCTCTGCCACAAGTTTTCGCCAGAACATTGCAGTTGCGTCGCCGCCATGTTCACCCACTCATGATGGTCGCCCACCGTCATGGCCCTCGAAAGCGCGTCCGCGACGGCGGCGCTCTTCCTGCTAACGCGCAGAGCGACTTCACCCCAATTCTTCCCGCGCAGTCCTTCGAAGACGACACGCTCGGGGGCATCGCCGCCCGGCAGGACGACGCAGCCGGCCGAAGGGCCATTGTCGCCGTCGAGGAAAACGACGGTCGGGCGTGTGAATCGGTTTTGGCTTGCCATGATGCCGAGCGCTTGGCCAACGGACGCCGCGCCATACGGAACGATCGAGCACCGAATGAAAAGCTCGCTCGCATGCTGGGCTAGGATTTCGCCGACCATGACCTTCGCGGCCAGGTCCTCGACATAGAGTTCGCACTCGGGATGCGGCTGGTCGTCCATCTGAGTCATGGCGAACATTGCGCTGACGCCCGGCACGGTCTTCTTCACGCCGTCGTCCTGCAATATGAACGTGCGTGCTTCGAGCGGCAGCTCTTCAAGAATGAAGGGCGAGTGCGTGGTCAGGATAATCTGGATATCCCGTTCGCGACAGATTTCAGCGAGTTCGCGGATCAGTCGCCGTTGCGTTCGTGGATGAAGCGACGATTCAATTTCGTCGATCAGAACCAAGCTGTATTTCTGAAAGTCGGCTTCCAGAAGTTCGGCGACCGTGATCTCGCCCGAGCCCTGGTGAAAGCCTGAGTAGACCGTGCCCTTCTGGCCGATGACGGGGATTTGGCGGCTCTCGTCGATGTTGGTGAGGGCCATTTTCGCCACGTCGTATTCGCGCCCCATGACGTGCGAAAAGCGGCTCAACCGCTCTTTCTCAAACGCGCGCGCCGAAGCCTCGGTATGGCGGCTCTTGGCGATCTTGAGATAGCCGACGCGCGCCGATACTGGCTGTATCCGGCTGAGATCGATGTAGGTGACGTGCCGCTTCGGGCGCTCCTGATTTCCGAGCCAGCGCGTGGTCGGCTTGCGGACGCTGCCTTCCTTGCGATTGGTCCCTTCGCGATAGCCAAACCCGATCCGCGCATCTCGAACCTGGTCCCAGGCCGTGTCGGGGAAGAACTCCGAGGCAAACCAGGGTTCGGCGCCATCTTCGCCGAGATACACGGCGGCGGCGGCTTGCAGGATCGTGCTCTTACCCGAGCCGTTTTCCCCGACGATTGCGGTGATCGGGTAGGAGAAGTCGATGCGCTGGCCGGTCCAGCCACGAATCCCGTTAACCTCAAGCCATTCGAGCCGCTTGGGCCATCCTTGGCCATTGTCCCAGCGTTTGGACAGAAGCCTGATTTGGCTACTGATTTTGGCCATTGATCGCTCCAGCCGCCCCGGTTAGCGGTGCTAACCTCGCTCTGGAGCTGCTCCAGAGGCATACAACAGGGCGCTTAATTTTCCCACAGGAAAATTGTTAGGCCGTTTGCCTCGCTCTGACAGCCCAGCAGAGCGAGGCGATTCTTGCTCAAGGCGACGCTGAGGACGCCTCAGACGACACGGAGGCCAGCCATTTACCCTCCCGCTCGGGCCGCAGCGGCTGCTGCGCCCGGCGCACCAAAGAGATCGGCCTGAACGCCGTCGGCTGGGCCGTCGTCATTGGCAGGCGGCGCGCTGGGCGGCACGAACCGCGCCGCCACGTCCGACGCGATGGCGCGCGCGCCTGCATCGGTTGGGTGGGCATAACGCTCGGTTGAAACTGACTTCGCATGCCCGAGGGCGCGGCCCACTTGGAAGAGGGAAGCGCCGTTCTCGACCGCGAAGGTCGCAAAGCTATGGCGAAGGTCGTGCAGCCGCACGTCGGTAATGCCGGCGAGCGTGCGCACTTTTTCCCAGGCGCGATTGACGCCCACGAGCGGCTTATCGCCAACGCTTGACGGGAAGACGTGCTCACCGCGTCGCTTCACCTTTTGCAGGATGTCAAGCGCAGGCGCAGACAGTACGATGTAACGCGAGCGGTTGAGCGCGCCCATCTTCGTGCGCACCGGCGGCAGCACCAAACGGGCGCGGTCGAAATCGACCTCCGGCCAGCGTAGCGCCACGATCTCGGTGCGCCTGGCGCCAGTCAGCATGATCAGCCGGAAGATATCGGCGAAGTCCTTGGTAATGACCCAGGCCTTCTCCGCTTCGGCGATCATCGTCCAAAGCCGAACGGCTTCGTCTTCCGTGAGCGCCCGCTCTCGCTGCTCATCACGATACTTCTGGATTTTGCCGCAAGGGTTCTGATCGAGGATCTCGTGGCGGACGGCCCATGACATCATCGCCGATAGCGTGCGCATCGAGCGTGCCGCCGCCCCGGTCCCGCCGGTGACGATGGCGCGACCCTGTTTGCGCGTCTTCACATCGAGCGAAGTTTTTCCGGCCGCTACCTGCGCCTGCCATTGGGAAAGGTCTGAAAGCGTGAGTTCGCGCGCGATCCTCTTGCCGATCAGCGGTTCAATGTGGCGCGTAAAGTTGGTGCGATCGACCTTCCAGGAGCTTTCGCGCTTCAGCGGCTTGTCGATGCGGCCTTCGACGAAATAGCGCTCGAACAGCTCCCTGATCGTCCCGCTCTTGGCGCGGGTCTCAACCTTCACCGCCTGCGGGTCTTCGCCGTGGCTGGCCTGGTAGAGCGCTTCTTTCGCACGTGCGCGGGCAGTGTCTGGCGTCCAAGGCGAGCCGTGCTCGCCGATGGTCAGCCAGCGCTGCCGATTGCTGTAACGATATTTGAGGCAGTAGGTCTTGCGCCCGCTCTTGGCGATGCGGAGCATGAAGCCGCGTACGTCAGTGTCCCAAATGCGAAGCTCGCCTTCGCTTGGCGCCGAGGTGGCGTCGATCAAGCGGACCGTGATGCGCGCGCGAATTCCGTCCATGAGTCGTCCCACCGGATGACTCAAACTCAGTGCGCAGTGTTGAGTGTGCTACCAAGAGTTCGAGTCTGTTTTGCTACCATATTGCTACCACGAGAGCGGAATTCGCAGTAACGACGAGGCAAAAGCGTTTCTGCTACCACGAGCGAAAACGCGCAATAACGCAGTGACTCGACACGAGAATTTGGAATGAAGCGGAAAGTGCTAGAATGAAGCGGAATCAGTACTTGCGACGATTGCCAAGGTTGGGGTCGTGAGTTCGAATCTCATCGCCCGCTCCAAATTGCCAATTAAAATCAGACTTGTAGACGGCTTGCGCGCCCAGCGCGAGTTCGCGCGCCAACACGAGTCGCCACCGAGTCGCCACCCCTTCTTTTTTCTGGGCCTATCGGGAATTCGAGAGCCAAGATTGCGGCGCTTGGGATATTCGGCGTGATGTCGTCTGACGGAGCGGTTCAGGATGTTCGACTTCGCGGTTCGGGATTGGGGTGATGTCGCTGCAATAGTGACAATCGGAGGCGTGCCTATCGGCTTGGTAGGACTTCTATTCGCCTACCTGCAGCTCCGGCATCAAGGTTCGTTAGAGGCCGCTCAAGGGGAGCTACAAGCAGCAACCTATGAGGACAGTTTCGTCCGGGAGTATCGCCAGCTTGTGCAAAAAATACCGACGGAAGCGTTGCTCGGTGAGTTGCTATCGCCCGCTCAGCGCGCGCGCTCTTTGAGCGAGTTCTATCACTACATCGATCTTTGCAATGAGCAGGCGTATCAGGCTGAGCAAGGTCGCATTCGCGAAACCACCTGGAAGGAATGGAAGTCCGGAATAGAGGGCAATCTGTTGCGACAGGAGTTTGCTCTAGCCTGGTCGTACATTGCGGCGAAATCCGAAGGCGAGTTTCAGAGTCTGAGAGATGTCGTGAAGCCAGTCCCCTACGTGGCGCTTTCTGGGTACCCTCCGCCATTGGAAGTGGCGGGCGGCAACGCTTAGGTCAGTCTACCCAAGGGGATCGCGGGAAAGCGGAGCAATTCGTGTGACCAACGACGAAGCTGGTGGTGAGCAGGACGACCTACTCAACAGCACTCTTGCCGGTGAGATTTCCACGCTAACCCAGTACATGGGCTCAATCGATTACATGGAACGCTTCTTGGAGGCTGCTCACACGCCAGAAGCAGGTGTTGCTCTTACGCCGGTCCGTCCGGGCTTCAAGCTAGCTAGTCCCGGCGGTTTGATCGGCGATCAACTCGCCTGGTTTGTTGATCGAAAGCCAGAATTTGAAGCAGAGTTTCAAGCTCTACTAGTTGGGCGGATAGGCGAAGAAAAGACGAAGCGCTTTTTTGAGCTGCTCGCAACAAGATGGATCAAGGGCGGAAGCAATAAGCGGGAAGGAGAGATTCTCGATCTCATTGAGAGCGTCGCCAACTACGCGCGCGCTGTCTGGACCAGTGATGCGCCGATTGTACAGCTCCCGATCGCACCGGGTGGCGTGCCGTTTTTGGACCAACGGGATGTTGCGCTCATCCTCAGCGCAAACGACCAAATGCTCCAATCCACAATTGACGATTGGCTCGAAGTTCGACCCAATGGCGCCGAGTTAGGCCGGGATGAGGTGTTTGTTAGCCGCGGGCTGGCTTTGAAGAAATCGATGCGCGATCGAACGACGTTCTCCGAATACGGCTTTCTAAGCTCTTACACCTTGGCGATCTCGATCTCAGAGCAGTTCTGCCGCGCTCAGCCCGGACTCGCCGCGATGGTGCATACAGAAATCGACACCTTCCAAGGGCGCGTGCTTTTCTTCTCCCCGTTCATACCTGGAATGAACGGTACCCAATTCGAGCTCGGCGTGATCCCCGGATCGCGCCCTGATCGTCTCGCGTTTCAGATGGAGCATTCAGGCGTCGAAGAGTATCGGCTTGGGGACCTACCCGAAGATATCTCCGCGTAGACCTAGCGACGCGGTGCCCGTGCAGAGGCGAACGATGAAGGGGAAACGCTGGTGGTAGGAGAGAGCGACGACTTATCGGCTCTAGCGGCAGAAATTCTCGCCTTCCTAGAAGCAGCCTCCAAACGTGCGGGGGCGGGGCTGCAGGGTCATTCGCCCGTCGGTGATGGCGGGCTCGCGGCCGGCAATACGCTCAACGACGACCGGCCGTTGCAACAGCTCCGAGCAATTCGCGAGGAGGAGCAACGCGCGCTTGCTCACCTTCAGCGTGAACCTGCCATCGCCCGCGTAGCGGTGGTGGAGAATGGCGATCGTGCGCAAGTGATCTATTTCGCGCGCGTCACACCACCATCCACTGGCAATGGGGATGTTCTGCACGTGAGTTATCACGCGCCTATCGGCCGCCTCGCAGCGCTGCCCGTGGGGGACGAGTATGAACTCAGAGCTCCGGGCGGCTCGCGACTCTTTGAGGTGATGTCGCGCTCAACGTTGAAGCCTTTGGTGTCGTTCGGCTCGTGGGATTCGAAAGACAGCCAATTCTACGGTGCCGATGGCAAGGCGCACACGGTCGCGTCGCTCCGTGCCTATCTGGCGAGCCTTGGCCCAGCGGAGATCGATCTCCTGGAAAGTATGCTGAAGCAGGATCGCGACGATGGCCTCGTTTTCGAGGGTGTGCGCCGGGCGGTCATCGAGAAGATGGGGCTGCGTGATCGTCCGTTACTCGATCAGTTCCAGGACGAGGTGTTTCGGTTGCCGCTTTCGTCGCGCTTGGCCCTCTTGGGACCGCCTGGCAGCGGCAAAACCACAACCCTGATTAAGCGCCTTGGTCTTAAGCTAGACATGGAATGGCTGGAGGAAGACGAACGCCGCGCTATCGGGCGATCGGTCGGCGGCGAGCGCGGCCACGAGCAGTCGTGGCTCATGTTCACGCCGTCTGATCTGCTCAAGCAATACGTCAAGGAGGCCTTTAATCGCGAGCGTATCCCTGCTCCCGACCACAACATTCAGACTTGGGATGATTTTCGCCTCGACACTGCACGCAACAAGTTCTCGATCCTGCGCACGGCTACGGGGACTGGGGCGGTGTTGCGTCCCGGACTCGACAACTTGTCCGCTCAGGCAATCTCAAGGCAGGAAGAGTGGTTCCAAGAGTTTGAGGCGGCGCAGGCGAGTGAGTTCTGGGCGGGTATGACGGCAAGTGCGGACTTGCTCGCCAAGCAGGAGCGCGACGATATCTCCCGCGTCGGCCGGTCGCTCGTCTCGATTGTGGAGCGTCGCGATGAAGCCGCGCCTGCCGCGACACTTGTCGCGATCGACGCCCTCGCGCCCACACTCGTGGCGTTGGCGCGCGACCTTGACGACAGCATTGAGGCGGACCTGCGTCGCGCGTTTTCGCGCGAGCTGTCGTCGCGGCGCGAGTTGCTTGATGAATTATTGGCGTTCGTGGAAAACCTGGATGAGCCTGGCGATGATGCAGAAGATCTCGACGGCGACGACAGCGAGGCCGACGATGAAGAGGAAGCGTCTCGTCAAATCGGTGGGCGTGAGAAGGCCTTTGGCGCCTTCGTAGCTGCGATACGCGCTCATGCGCGCGCCTTGGCTACTGGTCGCAAATTGGCCGAGGGAAGTCGTAATGGGCGTGTCGTCGCTTGGATGGGTCCTCGAGTTCCGCCCGCCGATGAGCTCCGCCGTATTGGTGGTGAGGCATTGGCGCTGAGTGCTTTGCGACGGTTCGCAAACCCAGCACGCGCTTACATAGCGCGGATGCCCGCGCGCTACCGCCGCTATCGCAGACGCAAGGAGGCGTCTGGCTGGTATGAGCGCCCAGTCGGCGCGAGAGATATGAGTCCCATCGAGGTTGACGCCGTTATTCTGGCGATGTTGCGCGCCGCCAATGAGCTATTGCGTCACGCCGAATTTGCCCGGCGCGTAGAAGAGCCTCGGATGGGCGTCTTGCGCACCGCTCGTGATCTTTTGCGATCACAAGTGGTCGTCGATGAGGCTACAGATTTCGGGCCGATCCAGCTCGCTTGCATGTGGATGCTGTGCGATCCAGCGACCCAATCTTTCCTTGCGTGCGGCGATTTTAATCAGCGGGTGACCCGATGGGGCAGTCGCTCCGAGGGCCAACTGAAGTGGGCCGTTCCCGGCTTAGATATTCGCGAAATGGCGATCAGTTATCGCCACAGCCGACAATTGAACGATCTTGCGTCCAGTCTTAGCCAAGTCTCGGGAGGCGCGAGCACGCCGGCCGGCTTGCCAGTGAATGTTGATAATGAGGGCGTCATGCCGGTGTTGGCGACCGGCCTTGTCGGCTCCCATCTCGCGGCATGGCTTGCCGAACGCATTGCAGAAGTAGAGTCGCTCACCGGTAGGCTCCCCTCGATTGCGGTTTTGGTAAATGACGAGGAGCAGGTAATTCCGCTTGCTGCGGAACTGGATACAGCGCTGGCCTCAAGCAACATACGGTGCGAGCCCTGTCCTGGTGGGCTCGCGCGCGGTCAAGATAATGACGTGCGCGTATTCGACATTCGCCACATCAAAGGTCTTGAGTTCGAGGCGGTGTTCTTCGTCGGCGTCGATGAACTCGCGCGGCGCGAGCCGGACTTGTTCGACAAGTTTCTCTATGTCGGCGCTACGCGGGCGGCCACCTATCTTGGCTTGACATGCGCCGGACAAGAATTGCCACCGACGCTAACCGCGATCGAGAATCTATTTGCTAGCGATTGGCGTGCCTAGGGAATAGAGCGGCGTGGGTTCGGTTTGGTCGCGCAGTCACCAGCCCACTCTCATCCATTCATCGAGGTCGCGGGATGAGAGGACTTTTTCGGTGTACTCCCAGTCGAGGCCACGATCGTCGGCGATGTCCCGCAGATAACGCAGCTCCATCGCTGGCCTGACTGTTTCCACTCTTTGCGAAAAATTGCGGACGGCGGTGCGGTCGCTCAACACCGCTTGGATCCACTCGTCCTCAAAGGCGTCCGGTAGCTGGCCCAAGACCGAGAAGATGTCGCCGAATCGCGCGGAGAGCGCAGCGTAGACTTGATCCTCGACGGTGCCCGCATAGCGCAGATTCAGGATATGGATGTTGTCGCGCGCCTGACCAATCCGCTGGATGCGTCCTTTGCGTTGTTCGAGGCGCGAGGGGTTCCACGGCATGTCGATGTTAACCTGCGCACCGAGGCGTTGAAGGTTGAGGCCTTCGCACGCAGCGTCTGTCGCGCATACCAATCGGATTTCGCCGTTCTGAATGCGCTCCTTGATCTGTTCACGGGCTGCCGACCGCCTGTCGTCGCCTTGTTGAACGAAAGAGGCGGCTCCGCCAGCATAGAGAGCGATCGGTTCCTCTGGGAATGCATCGCACAAGGCGGTGAGGACCCACTCCGCGGTGGTCCGATACTGGCTGAAGATGATCGCGCCGTTCTCTTCAAGCCACTGCCGATCCCTCAGGTAGTGCAGAACGACTTTAACCTTGGGGTCGATGTCCTCGCCGTCGATCACTGAGGCCAAGTTTCGCTCGACGTCGCGCAGGTATTGAACTTCCTGAGCATCAACATCTGAAACGCCACTAGGCGTGCCGTCATCCCCGATTTCTTCTTCCGGAAGTAGCGGCGTATCGATCCGGCCGAGTAGGTGGCGTGCAGTTTCCAGCCCCGCGCGTGCTGATGAGCCAATTCGTCGAAGCAAAATTGTTCGTAGGAAGCCGCCACCCGGACACCGCGCGGCGTATAGCCGGCTGAACTCCTCCGCTGCGTCATAGGCGGCCTTGAAGGCGATGCTCATTTCAAGGCCTTGCTCGTTGAAGAGTGTCGAAGGCAATGCATCACCCGCTCGGGGATGAGTGATGACGCCAATTGCTTTCAGTAGGCCGCGCTCTTCGAGCATAGGGCGGGTTCTGCGGACAACGCGGCGGACGATCGGATTGTGGCGCTCCGCGAGGACGCGAAACTCATTTAGAAAATCGGTTCTAACGTCTGCGCCGAGCCCGTCGAAGCGGGGACCTAAGACTTCGCGAGGGGATACGCCTGCGTCGCTGCGGATATCGCGAAAGACGCTGTGCTCGGATGACGGCGGCAACGGGTTGCGAAAAAGGCCCCACCGGCTTGTGTCAGCTGTTGGCCAAGGGCGCTCGTTCGTGAGGAAGCGGATGGAATCCTCGCGAGACCAATCGCTGCCATCAAAGGGAGTGCCCAGCACTTGCGGAGCGCCTTGCCCGAGCGCCGAAAGCAGGTCCCAAAGCTCAATGGCGTCCAACTGAATTGGCGTTGCAGTCCCAAGGATAACGCTTGCCGAGTTGCGAGCCGCTGTTCGGAGGAAGCTGAGCAAATTGTTCGGGGTAGGGGCGTCGTTGCCCTGCATGCCGCGAGAAGCGCGCGCTTTGTGAGCCTCGTCGAGGATCACGACACCAAAAGACTTCTTGGCCAGGGCCCCGCGCTCGCCGTCATCGGCGCCGTTGACAATGAGACCGGTCGACATGATGCCGATGCGCCATGGGCATTTCGCGACAAAGGACGGGTCTCCCTTCTGCGTAAGTGGGCGACGCTCGCTGTCGAGCCAGCACTTTTTCTGCGTGGACCACACTGCAGCGGGAACCCCAAGCTTGTCTTCTAGCTCCTCTTGCCATTGCCAGATGAGTGTCGCGGGGGCGAGAATCAGAACGGGCTTGTCGTCGAGAAGCGATAGCACCAGCGCGGCTGCCGCCATTGAAAGTGTCTTTCCGAGACCAACGTCGTCTGCGATCAAGAAGCGCGCTTGACCGTACAATCTCCAATCCTCGACGCAGGTTTGGACGAAGCGCTTTTGCCAAGAGCGGAGAATCTGCCCGCCCTTGTAAATTGGTCGTTCAGCAAGAATGGCGTCGATCGCAACCGCGCCGTCAGCATCTCTCGCAGCCTCAATCGAACGATACTCAACACGCTTGGCCATTGCGGCTACGTGTTTGACCACCGCATCAGGTAGATCGACCCCCAGCGCCCAAAAGTGTTCGAATTCTTCGCGCACCCATTGTGCTGCTGCGGCATCCTCATCGCCCCAGAGAATCTCATAGGCGTGGCGAAAGCCACTGGCGCTGTCGTTGGCGCTGCCAACAAAGGAATATACGCGACCGTCGGCATGCTCGATGACGCCCGCCTTGCCGTGCACAAACACGTTGTCAGCGTCGCGTGGGACGACGCGCACCTTCATCTGACCTGAAGCCAACAGGTTGTGCAGTCGCTTATAGCGCTCGCGTGCGAGCAGGAGATCGAGCCCGTCTTCGGTGGATTGCCAGGACGACACCAGTGTTCGCGCAAGCGCCTCCTGGCCGTCCCGAGCTGCCTTGGCGATCTTTACGTCGTAGGGGTCGAGGTCACCGTTGCAGACGACACGGATCTCACCGACGCTTTCGAGCGCTTCACCTACGACTTCAAGAAGAGAAGACCGGAAGTAGCCGGCGATCCGGAAGTAGCTCTTGGCGCCCTGCAGGCGTGAAGAGAGAAGCGGTCCGAGCGCTTCGCGGCGGGAGGAGAAGCGCTCGATCGCCATGCGTCACACCCGATCGAGCTTCAGCGCTTCGGCGAGTTCGTGCGCCGCTTGGCTTTCTTCTGGGCGTGTGCGCTTGGTCTTGAGCGCGACGTAAGACGCAAGGCCGATCAACTTTTGACGGAGTTGCCAATAATCGGCGGCGAACTCGGTTCTCAGCGTCGTCACGCCGAGCTTGGGATCCCCTTTGTCTATTGTCTTCCAGATCGCGAATAGGACTTGGCGTAGCTTGGTTTGCGCGAAACCTTCACCATCGAGCACTCGTCCTTTGAGGTCGGCTGCTCCGGCGAGCGCGGCGGCGTTCGCGGTGGTGGACGCCATAAGGGTCGCATAATCGTTGAAGGCGAAGCTGCGGGCGAAGTTTTGGAAGTCCGCCACTTTCACGGATCCCTTTGCCTCCATGTCTAACATCCGAACGTAGAAGCGTTCGTCGGCGCCTAGGTCGCGCCACATCTCTTTGGGAAAGCCTTCAGGTACTAGTAGCGAGTTAGCGACTTGCGCGGCGTAGTCGACAAGTTCGCGGATCATGGACCGCTCGCCTTTTTCAAGCTTGCGGTAAAGGTCGCGGTCAAGAGGCTGACGATCGATAGTCGAATAGCCTGTCACGACTTGGAGCGCAGCAGCGTACGCGGCGAGGGTCAAGTCGCCGTCCGTGTAGAGCGTTTCTGCATTCGACCGAGCGTGCCAAGAATCGTCGAGAGCGTTTAGGCGCGTCAGCTGCGCGGCCACCGCGTCTTCGATCTCTGCCTCAATTTCCATTCGGCGCGCGTTTGCATCGCCGATGCGTTTGCGCAGCACGAGGCACACCGTCCCTTGAACGTAGTTTCCCTCTTTGAGGGCGCTTTCGGTCTCAGTGACGATGTTCCAGGCGGCGGTGACACAAAGCCCTGCAGCCCAGAGTATCGCGCCGAGATCCGCCCAGACACCGGCATCTTGGTGGGTAAACATGACGACCTGCAGGCCGTCGTTGGGCATGTGTCGCGTCATCGTCGCATACGCGGCAACCATATCCCTACGAAATTGTTCGTCTTTGCCCTTGATCGCAAGGTCGCGCCGTGAGTCCCAGATCCACTGATCGAATGGTGGGGGAGGGTTGTTGCGCAACCACGCGATAAAAAACTCGGTGATTTCGTGATAGTTGACCGCATCAGCGTACGGCGGGTCGGTTACAAA
Organism: uncultured Caulobacteraceae bacterium; assembly: GCA_937967425.1. The sequence goes on along the minus strand of CALBST010000457.1, from coordinate 9,814 downwards.
GAGATCACTTTCTTCGACGAGTGATGCCGCCGGCAGGCAGTCAATGATTGCCGTTGTCTTTAACGGAACATGCTCAGGCGTCGAGATGAAATAAGACTGGGCAAAGTCAAAGCTTCGGACTCCGTACTGGATGAACGTATTGAGAGCTTGATTGTAAAACGTCTGAGAAATTGACTCTCGGGCGGCCCCGGTACCAAATCGGCAAAGACGGCTCGACCAGTCGCAAGTTCGAGCCAGAGAGAGCGCGATTTCTGGCTTCCTTTCGGAGTCACTTTTTCGCAGCAACGCCAGAAAGAGAAGTTGTCGCGCGCTGAACATATGATGCCAGTGCGTCCAACCACGCTCACGAATCGGCTGCGTGGTATTCTCGCCCGGTTCGATGGGCATGTCGGGGACGAGCCCCTCTTCCTGCCAGCGTACGATGTTCTCCGCGACCAGTTGCTCGACCTTCTTTTCACGAACAAGGTCGCCCTCAGTGACGGTGGCAAAAAAGGTTTCCGGTCGACCTTTCTCCAGCGTCTGCTTGCGCACCCACTGGATGCAATAGAGTCGCTCCTGGAAGATGTCGTCTGCGCGCGGAACGAAATCCGCTTTCCCCCAAAGTCGTAAACGGTTGCGAATCGCGCCTTCAGCGTCGCGATAATCGCCGCGCACAGTCTTGATCTCTACGCCAGAGCGTTCAGGGTTCATTGGATGAATGAGGCGCCCATCACGAACTGTGCCACCTTCTGCATCCGCCATCTCGGCGGCTGACACCCCGGAACGGATCTCAATCGCATATCGCTTGTTCTCGTTGTCAGGAACCAGCTCGGCGATCACGTTTCGAGATTTTGAGACGACGCGTGTTCCGAGCATTGGAACCATCCACCCAGTCTTTGGGCATCGGGTCTCCAGACAATAGAGATACGCTTTGGCCCGGTTGCCGTTGGCATCCTGCTCGACGCCCAGCCGCACGATTTCCGCGTCCACTTCTCTTGCAATACGCGTTTGTTGAGCTTCAATCTCTGCGCGCCTCTCTTTGGATGCGCCGATGATGTTGAACGCACCCCAAGTGAGCATGCAGGCGATCGGGTTGAGGTCCGACGCATAAACATCGCAACCGATGCGCGCCGCCTCGAAGGGAATAGAACCGCCGCCGCAGAATGTGTCGGCCACCTTTGGGCGATGTCCGAACCGCGCGGTGCCTAGTTGCTCGACAAGCCCTGATAGGGTGTGAGCGTTCGTGCCAAGGTGCTGATTCACCTCTGCCCAGATAGGTGCCAAGAGTTCAGTCTCGTCGCACTCTTCTGGCCGACGAACATGCTCCAGACGCTCTTTGTACGGAACGCTCGCGAATGCTTCGGATATGCGTGCTTGCCGAGTTACGTCAGTAACGTCGTCGCGCCAAACTTGGCGCCTGCCACGTTCTTCCGTCAACAAACCGGCATAGGCGGGAAAGAGCTTTATGAACTCCGCGGCCCCTCCACGGAATCGCCGCCCGAACGCTTGATCGTCCATCCCCATCAGCTTGAGGAAGATGTCGAGGTCAGTTGCAGCATCTTTGCTACACGGCAGTAAGCAGCCCAAGACAACCGCTCGCACGAGTATGAGTGGCTTTCGTCCCTTCCAGTAGGAACCGAGCGCCGTTAACGTCTGCGATTGAACGGCCTTCCGTTCTTTGAACGCTTCCGCCGAGAGGCGCCCGACTGGAAATTGCCGTTCAATGAAGGACGGCGCATCCTTCAGCGAGAAGGGCGCCAGACCTGTTCCGCCAAGGGCGCGGGCATCATCCATCATACTATCCAATTTCGAGCGTCACTCGGCCGCAAACAATGCGCCAGAGTCCTCGCCCTTCTTCCGGCGCTTCTTCTTCGGCTTCGCAGCGTAGGTCTCGTTGGTGCGAGGAGGCAAATTCCCTCGTCCCGTGACGGCGCCGAGATGAAATGCGTCGGCCCGTGTGCCAAAGCACAGCGCTTGCCGCAACGCGCCGCGCCAACCCATGCCGCCTTGGTGCGCAAGGCCGGTGGCGGCGGCAGTCATCGTATACAGCCACCAGCGCTCTTCTGGTTTGAGCCCATGCCAGTTGCGAATGGCGACCGCGATTTCCTCTGGCGACACGTCATCGGCTTCGACAGCCCAGAGCAAAACCAGCAGCTCTTTGCCCAAGAGCCGCTGCACAGCAGTCTCTTTCGCATCCCAGCGGCCAATGGGCTTTGCATCTAGCTTCAGGCGGCGATTGAATTCGGCGCGCGCTTCTGGCGACACGACGTCCCACACGTCGCGCGACGTTTCGCAGCGAAGTATGGTTTCGGGCGCCCATTGCGCTTCTCGCTCGGTCGGCGGTCTGCCGAAGACCTCAAAGACCTGAACCTTGGCGCCTTTACCGCCTTTCGCGCTCTTCTGGGTGAGGCGCACGAGATAGCCGTGCTCCTGGTAGATGTCTGCGCAATCGAAGTTGGGTGTGGCGGTTGTCATTTTGCTCAACCTTGAGTCCAGTCCACGCGATCGAAGTCCTCGCCGCACGCATCACAGAAGTTCGATAGATCGCGGCCGGCTGCGAACATAATGCCGTCGAGCCGGATTTTCACGATGGGCATTTCGGCCTTTAGCATTTCAACGAGCGCCTTTACCGTTCGATCGAGGTCCACCGCAGCGAGTGGTGTGTCGGCGCCAAAGCGAAGGGTGAGGTAATCGCGCTCCGCTCTGCCGCCTTCAAGCTCGACAGACCCTCCGATCACCTTTGCATCTGTCATCTTTGCCAGCCGGTCGAGCGCCATGAATGCGGCCGCGGTGTCCTTGGATTCAAAGCGTGACGTCATCGTCGCGGGAGCGTCGGCGTTGAGCGCCTTCTTTGGTTCGTACGGAGTGGAGCCACCGTCTGAAACGCCTGCCGCAAGATTATCCGCTTCCTCTTGGCTGAATTGGCCGTTCACTTCAGCAATCAGCCGCAGTCTGGTCGCCCCTTTAGGTGCGGGGAACTCGCCCTGAACTTCTGGCCCAGTGCGCGGATCGGAGCCGTCGAAGGTCGCGCGGATAATGGCGGCGCGCGGTGTGGCGGCGACTGAGATCTTGTAGCCGCCTGAAACGCGCTTGATGTCGTGCTTGACGCGGATTGGAGCCCGCCATTCAACGACATCGCCGGTTTTTGCAATGCCCTTCGAGTCGACCGCGAGGAACCATGCTGCTGGCGCGACCGTCTCGTAGACGCGTCCGCTCAAACGCTCGGCCTTTGCGGGGTCCGGCGGCCCGCTCTCGGAGACAAAGACAACATCCGCATCATCTGGCGTCACGTTGAGTTGGAATCTGCCGGTGACCATCGGGTCTTGGGCAAAGTCATCTTGTCGAACCGTTACGCGTGTACGCCGCTCCCATTTGCGCGCGACGAGGCCTTCTTTCTCAAGCCAGAAGCCTCGTTGAACGGCGGTCTTGATGAGCGCCTCTAGGCCGTTCTTGGGCAACCAATACCAGCCCGATCGCACGGACGCATTTCTTCGCAGCGATGACGGCTGCACGGCGTCAGCGTCGAAAAGCATTTCCTGCGCATCCATGCGCAGGTTTTCAAACTCGCTGTCGAAGCGATCTGTGGAAATGAACTTCCCAGACTTAGTGAGGGTCTCGATGATCTGCTGTTCGCCGGAATAGTCGTTGCGATCGAACTCCATCCGGAAGTCGTTTTTCGCGCGCAGTTTGCCCTTCACGGGGAACACAATGGTCTTGAATGTCTCGCGCATCGCGCTCGTGAAGTTGTTGGCTTCTCGGTCGCGAACGGCTTCGAGTTCAGCCATCTGTGAGGAGGCCGCACCGTGTTGCGCTCTAATTCGTTCTTCGACCTTGCCAATCGCGCGCATGCGCCGGGCGCTTAGTCGAAGAATCGAAACCGCATTCGGATCGGCGGTGAGAACAAGAACCCGGTTTTGCAATTCCTGCTTGTTCCACCATTCGACGAAGTCGTCCGGCAGTTTGTCAGCGGCGCGTTCGAGAATTACGAGGGTAGGGCGGTCTTCCGTCGGTTCAATCTCATCGAGCGCTGGTAGGATCGCCATGCGCTCCGAGTAAAGCGCACCGGTCCGAGGCTTGAAGACCTCCCGGAGCTTCTCACGCAAAGTTTGATCGACTTGCTCCTCCGCGATGTTCTGGGCGATCTCGGTGATCTCGGCGGTGACGTTCGCCGTTGGTCCGAAGAAGACGCGCTGATCAACGCCTTGAAAGAGATACCAAGCCTGGCCTTGGAGGCGGCTCAATGCACCTTTGATTTCGGAGACTTCCAGCAAAGGGTTCACCAGTGTCTCGATCAATTCGCCGTCGGTTAGGCCGCGAAGCGGGGACTCCGCCGTTGACAATGACGACGTGAGCAGCACGCGCGCGGCAGCTGAGGCGGTGGAGTTGCCGTCAGCGGCGTCGATCTTTTCAGCGAGCGCGTCGCCCTGCGATGCGATATCGCGCGAGATGGCGTTCACATAGGCTGGATTGATTTTGCGAATTTCTTCAAGCGTCGCTTGGTCGTTGAAGTCCAAGTGCTGCAAACCAACGAGGAATGCGTTGTCGTCGGTCGCCAAGGCGCCTCGAACGGCAAGTCGCATCAAGCGAATAAGCGCTCGCGTCTTCTGATAGCCACGATTTTCGGCAAAGCGAGCGACGATGTCCCGAATAGAGGGATGGAATGGGTAGGTTTCGCGAATTCGCTCGATGAATGTCTCTGGTGTCGTGGGGATCGTATCGACGCGCTTTGCCTTCTGAAGCGCGGCCACATAGGCTTGCGCTACGTCGTCAATCTTGTCGTCTGTGGGCAGGCCATCAAACAAGCGCTTCCGAACAATCTGGAATACCTCGCCCGTGTTTTGTTGCACGGGAGTTATCGCTTGAGCGTTTCGGTCGTAGTGCTTGGTGAGGCTTTCGATGAGTGTGCGTAACTGACCCGAACCCTCAAGGTAGACATCATCTTTGAGGTTGGTCACCACCACGCAAGCGCGCGGACACCGGGTAAGAGCGTTGAATAGGCGTTCCAGCGCGCCGATCGTTAGGTCGCCGAGTGTGGTGGAGCCCACGGGCTCGCCCTGCGCCATCTGAAGATAACTGGGCAATTCATCGAGTAGGATGAGCACGGGCTGATCGCCCAACACCTCCGCCCACTCGTCAACGCCAGGGGTTCTGGCGCCGTTGCGCCAGAAGGGGGCCATGACGTCAGCCTTCCCGAGCTTCTCTGCCACATACCCCCAAAGAAGGGTCTCAGGGTTTTGGTGGCCGTTGAAGATTACGACCTTTGCCGAGTCGAACTCTTTGGCGCTTGCGAGGTTTGGAAGGATCTCACGTCGCAGCGCAGGATCGGATGCAAGTAGGCCGAAGGCGATCAGGCTGTGCGTCTTGCCGCCGCCCATAGCTTGCGTGAGATAGAAGGCGCCGTCTTCGCTCTTCCCCGCAAGTCTTTCGAAGCCTCGCTTGACCAATAAGTCCAAGCCCGCGGTGAAATAGTTTCGCCGGAAGAACTCGCGACCGTTCACTTTGCCTGAGGCGAAGTCCTCGATCTGGGCGACGTGCTCGACCAGGCTGTCGCTTGTGACGGCCGCACTCGGTGTGCAGAGTTGCTTGACGGTTCCAATGGCCATTGATCGCTCAGCTAAGACAAGGATCGAATCACAGGGTGCAACTCTACGGTTGCGGCATGATAGGACAAACCGCGTCGCCAATGAGACGCCGGCCAGTCATCCTACTGAAATTGCATGAAATTCGTTGCTCGGCTAGCCGGTTGCGGACTAAGCGGAACGTCAGCTGAGATGGCGGCGGGCGGCGGGGCGCTCCTTCTCACCAGCGCGAGGTGTCCTGGCCGAAGCTAAAGTCCGACCAGAACCCTCTATTGTCCTGGGTTTGGGTCCTTGGTGTTTGTCCTGGGCTTTGGAAGCGAGAGACGTTCAACGAACCGTCGAGCTCTCCTACGTTCCCGAAATAGATCGATTTTATCCTGGCTGTTTTTGGCTTCGTTTTCCTTTGAATTTCATTGGTCGATGCTTTCGTCGTTCGCAATCGAGTTGTTGACTAAGTTGTATCCTTACGTTGCCGGGAGTGCTTTTCATCAGCTCCAGAGCTTTCTCGTGACCCCGGCCAAACGAGGCTCGTCTCTCTGGAGTATTCTTTGAGCTTTAGTCCGCTCCTTAGCTTGAGAGTTGCGCCGTTGGTTCGGGCGACACTCTGAATCGCTTTATCGTCTTGAGAGACATACAGCCAAAATCAAAAACCCGGCGCCGTCCGCGATCTCGATTCGAGAAGACTCCGATTGAGCTCGGGGAACCACGGGGAACGCCAATGTCACCGCACCCGTGCAGGCTCGATCTCTCCATTGGTAGGCTCTAGTTTCACGCTGAGACCTCGCATTTCGCTCAGTCGCAACTCCAGTTTGGTCTTTGGACTCTGCATGGCGAGCCCATTAGTTCATGGCGCTAGTGGTTGCTGTCGCGCGGTTGCGGCAAGGGTACGCCGTATTCGGCAAGCGTTTCACCTTGAATTCAGTTCGGATTGCATGCGCGGGCACTGAGATCAGACTCTGTGGACGCCTCAATCGCGAAACCGCTGCTAAGGGCTCATTTCAGCAGCCCATGCGAGAGTTTCAGTTCCTGCCGCATGTCAGGCCACTGGTTCGCGGGGACGTTTACAACACGATCTCGGCTTCAGATACGCGTGCGGCGAGCGCTTTTTCCCGAGCTAGACCCAAGCCATTCGCCCAGGCATTTGCCCGCGCGCGAGCGTGGATGCGCCAATCGGGTTCGGTGGGGTCAGCACGAACACCGTGGACGGGGTCATCGATGGACCGAATACGTGCGCGTACCGACTTCACCAGATCGTACCATGACCAATCCGATGTTTCCGTTTGTTCCTGAAGAGCGCGGCGAATAGAGGGGCGAAGCTCGATAGGGCCCGCGCATCCTTTTCGACTCGATCTGAAGACGAGGTCGGCAGAGCCGCTCACCTCCGAGAGAACTTGAAGCGCCAGATCACTCAAAGGCTCCCACTGGGCAGGCCGTTCGACGAAATGTTTTGTCGCGAACGTGCCGTTGGCCCAGTCGATATGGCGAGCCTCAAGCGCGCGTATGTCGCTGACGCTTGCGCCGGTTAGGATGAGGAGCGCGACCATTGTTCGCCACGGCTGCTCCATTTCCCTCGCTGCGAAGTAGATCAGAGCAATGTCTCGCTCCGACATATATCGCCATCTCTTTCCCTGACGCGATGGTGGTGGGCGACCTGCTAGAGGACTGGCGTCGATAAAATCTCGATTAACGCACCAGTTGAGGAAGGTTTTCAGCCCTTTCTGCAGAAAGTTCGCTTCGGCGGCTTTGGAGTGAGCGAGCTGATCGATACGGGCAGCGAATTCCCAGCGCCTCAAGCTCGAAATGCGACGCGCTTGGTATTCATCTAGAAAGTGCGCTTTGACCAATCGCCGAAAGCGCGAGTGGGGTGCTCCGGATCCCAAGCGGCTCGCCTCATAAAGCGCGAATGCCTGAGCGAGAGTCAATTCCTCGACGCGTGGATGCCATTCGGGCCCGTCCAGACGAGCTAGGCTCATCGCCGCCGCGCGAGAGCGAGCTTCTTCGCAGGAAATAGAGGCGACTGGGGCGATGGCCCGCTTGCCGGATTTCACGCCGCGCTGATTGGGTGGGCAAAAGTAGTAGGTCTTCAGACCGTTCCTGATCCTAACTGCAAAGCCAGAGGATTGGGTATCGAAGACCCAGAACTCGCGAGCTGTTGCGGGCAGAGCCGCCACATCGGCGTCTGAGAGGCGCCGATACTCACGCCCTCGCGACGCACGCATTTGCTCCGAACCCGTAGGCGTTGGATCAAAGTTGCGGTGCGGTCGTGTTCGATCAGCGCAAAGCTCTGTTCGGCGAGATGGATGCGTCCGGTGTAGAGCCCATGCACACGCTCGCCGTCGCGCGCGAAATGCGCCACGCGCCCGGTGTCGCGCTCGATGCGCTCGCGAAGAGCGTCCTGCTCAAGCGAAGACAGGCTTTCGCGCCAGCCGGACCTGGTCTGAAAACCGTCTGGGCCGCGCTCGCCTAAGCCGAGCTTCTCCAGCGTCGCTTCACGCTGCTTCCATGCTTTGCCGAGCTCAGCGCCAAAGCCTTCGCCGCGCATCTGGCTTTTGTCCTCGCGCCCGTCTGCCATGCGGTCGAGCCAAGTCGGGCCGGGATACTCGGCTTGCCGATTAAGCGCGTGCGGATCGATCAGCGTCACCTGCGCGCTCTCGCGCCCGCCCCGCCCTTCGCGCATCGCGACTTGGGTCGGGTAGTCGTGGGGCAGATAGAACGTGCCATCGCGTTCGCGGCTCACGACGCCGTCGCGGCGCAACGCCTCCAGCCGCCGCTCATGCATCTCGATGTAGTTGGCGCGGTCGGTGGGCCGCGCTTGCCGATGAAGCGCCGCCGAATAGGTGAGATCATTTTCCTGCGCGATCTCCCAGATGGTGCGGTCGGATGCCTTCAAGCCCGGCGTCGCGCGCTCGATCTCGATAATGGCGCCGCGCTCGACATCGGCGAGGCCCCGCAAATCCTCAGGGCCGGCCACGCGCGCAGTCCAGAATCTGCCGTCGATGCCTTCCACGCCGATCAGTTGCGGTCCGCGCGCGTCTTCGCCCAGCCGCTCAAAGCCAACCAAGCGTCCGGTGACGCGCTGGCTCGAATGCGCCGCCTCCAGCTCTCGCGTGCGCTCAGGTTCAAGTCCACGTTGCTCCTGCGCCAGCAACCGCGCAGTGGCGCGCTCACGGTCGCGCCGGTCGCCGAGGCGGACGAGTTTCTCCTCCAGCTCTGCATCGAGCCGCCACACACCCGCGCGAGCCGGTTGAGCCAAGCCTAGCTCTTCCAGCCGGTTGAGCCGCTGCACCAGCCGGGCGGCGCGCACGCCATCGTCGGGCAGCGCGCTCATCGCGATCTCCTGGCCGCGCGAGCGTGCGACGAGCTCCCGGTCGAGTTCGGTCAGGCGTTCCTGCTTCACTGCGCGATCGGCACGTTCGGGTTCAAGGCGTGGCCCCAGCAGTTCGGTCGCGAGGCCTTCGGCGCGCTCTCGGAAACCGTGGGAAACATAAGCGCGCGGGATGACCAGGTCGCGCCCATCTGCCCGGACGCCTCGCATCAGCAAGTGGACGTGCGGGTGCCCAGTGTCGTGATGCTCGGCCGCGATCCAATCGATGCGGGTGTCTAGGTCCGATTCCACGGTCCGCATCAGGTCGCGCGTGTAGCTTCTAAGATCGTCGATGGCCGCGCCGTGCTCGGGGGAGATGATGACTCGGAAATGATGCCGGTCGTCTTCACAGCGTCCGATGAAGGCAGCGCCGTCTGCCCGGTCGTGCTCGCGGTCAAAGACCTGGACCGCATCGCCATCGCGACCGGCGCCGTCGCGCTCGATATAAAGCGTGTGCCGCATCATCGACCCTGCGCCGCCCGCCGCCTTCGCGTGGACCTTGGGGTGTATCTTCACTGCTACGCGCTGGCTGCCGGCGGGCCGTTCGTGCTTCAGTTTGACGGCGCCTGCGCCGCGGCTCCGATTGTACCAGGCCGTGCGTGCGCGCTTCGCAACGCGCTTGGAGCTGGCGGCGGACGGCGGACGAAATATCGAGCCGCCGTCCGGCATCTGCTTTGCGCGACGCCGGCTGACATCGCCTTCGAATTTGTCTTCGTCGTCCATCGCGTCGCGCCTTCTTAGCAGCGCAAAGCGGCTCTCTTTACCTTGCCGCACTTGGCGGCAGCGCACCTCGTGGTGCGGTGGAAAAAAAGATGTGCAGACAAGCCGCTGTGCATCCAGCACTGCGGCGCATTCTATCTTGCCATCAACCCTTCGTCTTTTTCCTCGTTAT
>CALBST010000456.1 GCA_937967425.1 uncultured Caulobacteraceae bacterium | reverse complement strand
CACAATGCTCGGAAGCTACCACACACTCTAGGGGTGGGGTCTCCGGGCAAAAGTCCCGAGGTCACAGATGACTAATCAGCAGGCCAATCAGGGAGGCGCCCAGCCTCCGCTAGCTTCAGAGCATGACGCAGGAGTTTCTGCCGCTCTGACTGTTCTTTACTCTTCCGGTCTCGTTCAGCGCGAAGCGCCAGAATTAGATCGGGTGGTTGTTGAACGAATGCTTGCAGCTGCTTTCGAGGCATGGGCGCAGGCTCCAGACGCCAGTGATGCAGCCAAGAGATCGCCTGAGCGAGATTGATGAACGCCCGCGACCGTTCTTGAATTTGCTCAACAGAAATCGGTGTGCGCGGCTCGCTAATGAGGAAGAATGACTCTAGGCGCGGCGTAACACCGCCTTCGAGGAGTAAGGTCGCGTGCGCGATTTCGTTACGCTGACTGTTGCGCCGCCGCGCTTCCTCAAGAAGCAGCACTACATCACCCCAATGCTCGGTTTCACCGAACTTGAGCTTTAGGATTTTCTGCAAGGCGCTGAGGCGCGCGTCCATGCTGACCACCGCGCCCCAGATCGCATCTGGCAACAGCGCGTCATTGTTGTGCGCCAAGCGCCACAAGAACTGGAGATATACTTCGACCGTCGCCCACGCTAATACGCATTCACCGACCGCTTGGTGCATGCGGGCGACTTCTTCATTTGGTTGATCTGTCATGGCTAAATCCAAGGAAGGATATTCTGAGGCGGAAGCTCAGCGCCGCTTCGAGCAGGCGCTGAAAGGCGCAAGCAAGGCGCCGGCCAAGAAGAAGGCGAAGCCGCCTGCACCGAAGCGCAAGCGGCCTGCCGATTAGAGCGGCGGAAAGTCCGGCGGCAATTCATCAGCGATCGGCGCGCCCGGAAAGAGCTTGCCGTTCTTGATCTCTGAAATGCGGCCTTGGTTTTCGCCGAAATAAGCAGCGATGACGTGCTGCCAATAGCCCAAGCGAAGCGCGAGCTTCACGATGGGAACGTCCGGTTCGGTAATGACCATTAAATTTACACCGGGAGGGCCGGGCCAACCTCCCATTAATCGGAAACAGTGCTAGCTTCCGAGTCGTTGCTGATGTTCGGCGGGCTCGACCAAGTTTCGCCGGACGCCAAATCGAAAACGGGACGGGCGGTGTTGTGAGAGACGCCGTCCGTTTCGTTTTGGCTACCCTCCAGAATTTGCCGATTCCCTGAATTGGAATAGGGCCGCACTGCAATTTCGTGCGGCAAAAAGCGAGATTCTTTCAGCGACTTAGTAACGTTTGATTCAAGGATTTGAGTCCGCGAGTCGTCATCTTGACCGCTCAAGCAAGCATCCCTATATTGTCGTTATGAACTTGCAACAACCTCACTTCCACGACGACGAAGCCGCCCGCCGCTACTACGAGTCACTGCGCTGGCCGGACGGTCGGATTTGCCCGTGGTGCGGCGTGATCGGCGAGGAATACACGACGAAGCGTCCGGGCCGTTATCGCTGCGGCGTGCGCGCTTGCCGCAAGGACTTCACGACCACAACCGGCACCGTCATGGAATCCAGCAAGATCGGCCTCAGCAAGTGGCTGTGGACGTTCGCGATGATGACCGCGTCCAAGAAAGGCATTTCGAGCCAGCAAGTGCGCCGTCAGCTCCATGTGTCGGCTGATACGGCGTGGTTTATGTGCCACCGCGTGCGCGAGGCGATGAAGGCGGGCGGCCTACTCGCCCCGCTTGGTGGCGCTGGCAAAGTCGTTGAGGCGGACGAGACCTACGAAGGCCGCATCCAAGAGGCTCCGCCCGCATACACAAAGCGTATGCGCGGTTCGACCTCCAAGTTTGGTGGTCGCAAGCGCACACTCGCTGACAAGCGCACAATCATCACGCTCGTTGAGCGCGGCGGCTCCGCTCGCTCGTTTCACGTGGCGGTTGCTGATCTTTCGACAGTGCAAAAAATCGTTCGCGAGAACGTGGCGCGCGAAAGCAAGCTGCACACGGATGGCTCGCCGCTCTACAAGGGCGTTGGCAAAGAGTTTGAAGCGCACGGCAGCGTTGACCACAGCAGCGGCGAATACGTGCGCTACGAAGCTGACGGCCCGGTCCACAACAACAGCGCCGAAAACTACTTCTCGGTCTTCAAGCGCGGCATGCGTGGCGTGTATCAGCACTGCAAGGAAAAGCACTTGCACCGTTACCTCAACGAGTTTGATTTCCGCTACAACACGCGCACGAAGCTAGGCGTCAATGACGAGCAACGCGCCGACAAGGCGTTGACCGGCGCGGAAGGCAAGCGCCTCAAGTATCGGCGGACTAACAGCCAAGGACACGTCTCACGCTGATCTGCGTGCGTGGAAACGGCTGGGCAGCAAGCGTAAGAAGCGAGCAAAGAAGAAACGCAATGGCGAAGAAAAAAGCTGAACCGAAAAAGAACCCCGCGGCCGTCGCGTTAGGCAAGCTTGGCGGCGCCAAGGGCGGCCCAGCGCGCGCGAAGGCGCTCACTAAGAAGCGGCGGTCGGAGATCGCTGCCAGCGGAGCAGCGGCGCGCGTGAAATCGCTCACGAAAGCGGAGCGGTCAGAAATCGCCAAGAAGGCAGCAGCAAAGCGATGGGCCAAGAAGGGCTAGGTAAGCTTCGCGACGATCCCGATAAGGAACGCGAGCACTAGGTACACGGCCACGGCAGCCGCGAGCATTCCACATCCCTGCGGCGCCATGCGGTCCCACATGGGTTGTCTGGCCCGATACACGGCCCCGACGATGGCCATGCCGATCGGCACCAAAATGGCGCCCAAGAGTGCTTCCATGAGCATCTGCGCCGTATACCACCCCTAGAGTGTGTGGTGTCTTCCGAGCAGTGTGACCG
>CALBST010000455.1 GCA_937967425.1 uncultured Caulobacteraceae bacterium | reverse complement strand
AGGAGAAACCCAGAGACGCGCCGTTGCAAAGTTAGCGTTCGGCAATTTTCACAGGACGGCGCCTAAGCCGGTGCGTGGCGTCGTGCTTCGACAGGCTCAGCATGACGCCATTGTTGGCATCAGCGTCAGCCTGAGCTTGTCGAAGGCGGGACTAAGCCGGCTCGGGTTCCTTCGGGCGGCTTTCGTGCAGCGCGGCCATGAAACCGAGCGAGATGATCGCGGGGATGATCGCGGCGAGCGCCCAGCCGGAGACGGCAAGACCAGTGGCCGCGATCCAGCCGAGCGAGACGAAGACGCGGCTGACATTGAGCGCGAGGCTGCCACGGGTGCGGCGGCGGAATTCTTTGCGGTTGCCCGGCGTCTGATGCCAGATCGCGATCAGGCACGACGAGAGGATCGCGGCGCTGCCGCCGAGCAGCAGCCAGAAGCCGACCATTGGCGAGACGAAGATGAAGGCGCCGATGACAGGCGCTGAAAGCAGCAACACGGACGGCGCGGCGGCGGCGGCGGCCTTGGCGTTGTCGACGTGATCGCGCGAGACCGGCGCACTGGCGATGAGGTCGGGCGCGTCTTCCGCAGAAACGGTGAGCCACGCGAGGCTCGCGGCGAAGGATGTCACCAGCAGCACGAATGCCGAGGCGAAGCCGGCGGCGGAGAGTCGGTTGAAGCCCTCCTCGCCGAGGCGCGAGCCGAAGACGAAGAAGAGCGGCGCGAAATAGAGCAAAGGCAGCAGAATCTGCGACAGCAGAAGCGGGTCGCGGCGAAGCAAGCGCCATTCCTTGAATACGAGCGTGGCGTTGATTCCGGCGCGCATGCCGCGTGCAGCGCGGGTGTTGCGCTTGCGGCGCTGGCCGAGGCCGGCAATGGCGGCGGCGTCGCGGGCGAAGCCGGAGGCGTACCACCAGACGGCGAGCAGGAAGGCGCCGGCGGCGATGACAGCCCAAATCAGCAGATCGGCGTTGAGGCCGAAGGCGGCGCGGGCTGGAAGCGAGATGATGCTTTCGGGATTGCCGACGATGGGGACGGCGGCGTTGAACACATCGATCATCGCGCGCGAGTTGGACTCGTTCTCGGCGAAGCGCGGCACTTGCGTTGCAATGAAGAACGCCGCGCCGATGAGACTGCCGAGAATTTGCGCGGCGATGCGGGTGTTCTTCGGGCCGATGAGTGCGAACAGGATGCGTGCGAGCACGAGTGCGATGGCGGTCGAGAAGAGCGTCAGCAGTAGAATGGCGGGCGCGAAGCCGAGCCAAGCCCAACCGCCGAAGAACGGCAGCCAAACACAAACGGCGGCCACGAGAATGAGGTAGAAAATGCCGACATTGATGGCGATGGCGCTCATGCGCACGAGCACCACCCGCCAGAGCGGAACCGGCGAAGACAGTAGCAAGTCGAGATCGCCGCGTTGGTAGAGTGTTTCGGTGATCAACATCAGCGCTTGGCTCAGCATCAGCGAGAACAGGATCGCCAACACGCCGCCGACGATGCCGAGACTCAGGACATCCGGCGTCGGCGTGAGATCGGAGAGGATGCGTGCGACCCAATAGCCGCCGAAACCGAGCGCGGCCGTCATGATCGAGTAGAAGACGGCGCGGCGGACGTGCCGGCCTTTGCCGCTGGCGCGGAAGTTGCGCCAAGTGAGCAGCATCTCGTGCCGCAGCAGGAAGAGAACGCCGCCGGGGCGGAACATCAGGCGGCCGCGCCGACGAGTTGCAGATAGACGTCTTCAAGCGTTGCGTTGTCGCCGCCTGCCCTGCCGCGCAATTCGTTGAGCGTGCCTTCAGCGAGGAGCTTGCCGCCTTGAATGATTCCGATGCGATCAGCGAGGCGTTCGGCGACATCGAGGATGTGGGTCGTGAGGATCACTGTGCCGCCGCTGCGGGCGCGTTGCTGCAGCAGATCTTTGACTTGGCGGGCGACGGCGGCGTCGAGGCCGGTGAGCGGTTCGTCGAGCATCAAGAGCTTCGGATCGTGGATGAGCGCGCCGGCGAGCGCGGTCTTTTGCTTCATGCCGCGCGAGAAGCCTTCGGTGCGCTCGTCGCGATTGTCCCAGAGGCCGAGGAATTTGAGCAGCTCTTCGGCGCGCGGCGCGGCGGTGTTCGCGTCAACGCCCCAGAGGCCGGCGATGAATTCGAGATATTCCCAGGCGGTGAGCTTGTCGTAGAGCGCCGGTTCGTCGGGGAGCCAGGCGAGCATGCGCTTGGCGGCGATTGGGTCTGCAATGGCGTCCGTGCCGAAGACGTGGATCGAGCCGGAGTCTGGTTTCAGCAGGCCGGTGACCATGCGCAACGTCGTCGTCTTGCCGGCGCCGTTGGGGCCAAGCAGCGCGTAAAGCTCGCCGGCGCGGATATCGAGATCGAGCGCATCGACGGCGGTTTTCTCGCCGAACTTCTTTGTGAGCGCGCGGACACTAAGGGCGTGGCTCAAGACTGCATGACCCAGCCGTCGACGCCTTTGGCGGCTTCGCGGATGGCTTCGCTCATGGTCGGGTGGGCGTGGCAGGTGCGGGCGATGTCTTCGGCGCTGGCGCCGAATTCCATGGCGACGCAAATCTCGCCTATCATCTCACCGACACCGGCGCCGACCATGTGCACGCCGACGACTTTCTTGGTCGCGACTTCTTCGAGCACTTTCACGAGCCCATCGGTTTCGTGATTGGTGCGCGCGCGTGAGTTGGCCATGAAGTTGAACTTGCCGACCTTGTATTCGACGCCGGCGGCTTTCAGTTCTTCTTCCGACTTTCCGACGGTGGCGACTTCCGGGTACGTGTAGATGACGTTTGGAATGACGTCGTAGTTCACGTGGCCCCACTGGCCGGCGACGATCTGGGCGACGGCGATGCCCTCCTCTTCCGCCTTGTGTGCGAGCATCGGGCCGGTGGTGACATCGCCGATTACGTAGACGCCGTCAGCGGCCTTGAAGTGGCCATCGTGCGGGATGAAACCGCGCTGATCGGTTTTGATGCCAACGGCTTCGAGGCCCAGGTCCCGCGTGAACGGACGGCGGCCGATGGCGACGAGGACGACGTCGGCTTCAAGCGTGCGGGCTTGGCCGCCCTTCGCGGGTTCGATCGTCACTTCGAGGCGATCGCGAAGTTTCTCGACGCCGACGACCTTGTGGCCGAGTTCGAACTTCACGCCCTGCTTCTTCAGGATCTTCTGGAAGGCGGTCGAGATTTCGCTGTCGACGGTTGGCGTGATCTTATCGAGGAATTCGACGACGGTGACTTCGGCGCCGACGCGGCGCCAGACGGAGCCGAGTTCGAGGCCGATGACGCCGGCGCCGACGACGATGAGCTTCTTCGGCACTTGCTTCAGCGAAAGCGCGCCGGTGGAGCTGACGATGCGATCTTCGTCGATATCGATGCCGGGGAGCGGCGTTGGCTCGCTGCCGGTGGCGATGACGATGTTTTTGGTTTCGAGCGTTTGCTTGGCGCCGTCGGGGCCGGTGACTTCGACGCGGCCCTTGCCGGCGATGCGGCCGAAGCCTTTGACGTAATCGACCTTGTTCTTCTTCATCAGGAACTCGACGCCCTTGGTGAGGCCGTCGACGGCGTCGTCCTTCTGCTTCAGCATTTGTGGCAAATCGAGTTCGACGCCGCTGACCTTCACGCCCATGGATGGAAACGTCTTGGTCGCCGCTTCGAAATATTCGCTGGCGTGCAGCAGCGCTTTCGAGGGGATGCAGCCGACATTGAGGCAGGTGCCGCCAAGCTTGCCGCGGCTTTCGATGATCGCGGTCTTGAGGCCGAGCTGGCCGGCGCGGATCGCGCAATTGTAGCCGCCGGGGCCGCCGCCAATGATAACGAGATCGTACGACATGAAAGCTCCGGTGATGTGGTGTGGCGCGACGCGCAAGAGATGGCCGGAACATAGTCAGCAGGAGCGCGCGATCAATGCGCGATTGTGGATTGCTCTCACACGCTTCCCGGACGCAGCGAAGCGGAGAGCCGGGACCCAGGGGCCGCAAACGCTGGAGCTTGAACGGCCCCTGGGTCCCGGCTCGCACCCCGGCTTTCGCCGGGGCCGCGTCCGGGAAGCGTGTGAGTTTTAGTCGGAGGCGCCAGCGCGTCTGCGCGCCCAGATGGTCCAGCCGATGAGCAGGCCCGCGAGCGCCAGCATGAACCAGCCGAAGGCGTCGCCGATTTGTGCGTAGATCGTGGGGCCTGGGCCGGTTCGGGGGATGGTGACGTTGTAAGCGGTTTGCGGGCCGCTCGGCGCTTCGTGGCTGACGCGGCCGTAGGCGTCGCTGACGGTGAGCGCGCCATTGCGGGCGCTGCGGGCGATGGCATAGCCGCTTTCGACGCCGCGCAGGATGCCCATGCGGCTGTGCAGCCAGGCATCGTTGATGAAATCCCAGGCGGGGACGAGCATGACATCGACACCGGCGTACTCGCGGCCGAGCGCGGGGAAATCCATGTCTTTGCAGATAGCGACGCCGTAGCGGACGCCTTCGTGCTCGAAAATGAGCGGGCCAGTTCCGAGATCGAAATGCGACTCGAAGCCTGGAATCATGTGGCGCTTGTCGTAGCTCTCCCAAGTCTCACGCGTGAAAGCGAAGGCGCGGTTGAAGCGCCCCTGCTCGCTTTCATCATCGGCGCCGGCGACGATGAGGATGTCGCGACGGCGAGCGATTTCAGCGAACTGCTCGATAGCGACGGCGCGTTCATCCTCGGGCAAGAGCGCGATCTTCTCCGGCAGCACGATGATGCGGCGGCCGTCGTCGGCGGCGCGTTCGATTTGTGGCGTGTAGCCATTCCAGACGGCGCGCCAATCCATCGGAACGCCTTCGAACTGATCGCCGGCAATGAGCGTGGCGTTCAAAGTTCGCGGCGGGCCGCTCGGCACTTCGGGTTCGACGA
>CALBST010000454.1 GCA_937967425.1 uncultured Caulobacteraceae bacterium | reverse complement strand
TGGTCGGAGTAGCAAGATTCGAACTTACGACCCCCACGTCCCGAACGTGGTGCTCTACCAGGCTGAGCTATACTCCGACGCTTGCGCGAGGCGGGCCTTTTACACGGTTTTGCGGGCGGCGCAACGCGGCCTAGCTGGGCCAGTTGAAGGCGAGCCAGGTCGCCCCGAAACCCAGTGCAATCAGCAGCATCCAGCGCACGGTTTCGGCCGCCGCGTGAACGAAGCCGCGCGCGGCGCCGAGCATGGACAGCGCCAGGACGACGGCGAAGGTGGAGCCGGTGGCCATCCAGACGTCGAACGCCCCCAACCGGGCGTCGACGCCGGCCAGCCAGGCCAGATAGGCCGCCAGCGCGGCCAGGACGAAACGCACCAGCGCCTTGAGGATGGTGCTGCCGGCGCGATGGTGGTCGATTTCGGCCGGTGCGGCGGCGGACTCGGGCGCGGGTAGGGCCTGGGGCACGGCAAGCTCTGACCGCAGGCGGCGCCAGGCCTCAGCCTCCATCTCGGCCCGGAGCTGCTGCTCGAGCATCCAGTCGTCACTGGCAAAGGCCGGTCTGCCGCGTGCGGGCATGGGAAGCGCACCCCTCCACCGCAGATCATGCGACAGGTCGGGCTCATGGAAAAGTTGCGTCGCAGCAAGGTTTTGGCCGCGTTAAGCCTGCTCCCTAGGCGGGGATTTATCATTTTTCGATAAGAAACCGCTTGCGTTCGGACCCTGGTCCATATCATTTATCGATAAACCTGGCACAGGGCCGGGGTGGAGTTTCCTGTCGTGAAGCAATTTCTCATCACCGTGGCGGGTGTTCTGACGGGCCTGGTCCTCTTCCTCTTCATCGGACCGATCCTGCTCATCGGCATGCTCGCCGCTTCGTTTGGCAGCCAGCCGGCGCAGCCGTCGCACATGGTTCTGGCGCTCGATTTGCGCGAACCACTGACCGACCAGCGCCCGGCAAATCCTTTTGCTTCGTTCGGCGGCAGCAACGCGCTTCTCGATGTGCTGGCCAAGATCGATGCGGCGCGCACCGACAATTCGGTTGAAGGCATTTACATCCGCGCCAACACGGCGGGCCTGCAAGCGGCGCAAGCCGAAGAACTCCGCGCCGCGCTCGCGGCGTTCCGTGAGTCCGGCAAGTTCGTTGTCGCGCACCTCCAGAATGACGGCGTGCGCATGAGCATGCCGGGCTACATGGCCATCGCCGACAGCGACGAAGTGTGGCTGCAGGAAACCAGCGAATTCCAGCCGATGGGTCTTTCGGCTGAGGTGACGTTCTTCGGCGAGACGCTGCAGCGTTATCACCTGCAAGCGCAGTTCGAGACGCGCGAGGATTACAAGACGGCGGCGAACTCGATCACGCAGCGCGGCTTCACGCCTGCGCACCGTGAATCGATGATGAGCCTGATGAATGGCATCTACGACAACATGATCGCCAACATCGCCGCCGACCGTGGGATCACGCCGGAAGCGACGCGCCAGGCGATCGAACGCACGCCGTTCACCGCCCAGCAAGCGCGTGAGCTGGGGTTGATCGATCAGATCGGGCGTCCGGAAGAGGCGGCGCGTGCGGCGCTTGGCCGTGGCGAGAACTTCGAAATGGTCGACTTCGCCGATTATCGCGCACCCACGCATTCACGCGGCCCGGTGATCGCGGTGGTTCAGGGCGAAGGCGCCATTGTCTCCGGCCCCGAGAACCACGACATTTTCAACGACGAGTCTGTGATGAACAGCGATCGCATCGCGCAAGCGCTGCTCGACGCCTCGGAAGACGAGAACGTTCGCGCCATCGTGTTCCGCGTTTCCAGCCCTGGCGGTTCGGTCGTTGCCTCCGATCAAATCCTGGCGGCGCTGCGCACGGCCAAGGAGCGCGGCAAGCACATCGTGGTTTCGATGGGCGATGTCGCAGCTTCGGGCGGCTACTACGTCTCGGCCTACGCGGACGAGATCATCGCCTCGCCTTCGACCATCACCGGTTCGATCGGTGTCGTCGGCGGCAAGCTGATCATCGGCCCGGCGTTCGACTATTATCTCTCGACCAATACTGAGACGATCACGGTCGGTTCGCCGCTGGTGGAAATGTTCACGACCGAGCGTGGCTTCAACCAAGCCGAACGCGCTGCCTTCTCCGCCTTCATCGATCGCGCCTACACGCAGTTTATCGGCCTTGTCGCCGAAGGCCGTGAGATGACGCCGGAGCAAGTGCGCGCGGTGGCTCAAGGCCGCGTCTGGACGGGTCAGCAAGCGCTGGAGCGCGGGCTGGTCGATCATCTTGGCGGTTTCTCGGTAGCGGTCGCGCGGGCTCGTGCTTTGGCTGGTATCGATGAAAACGCACGCGTCCAGTTGCGTTACTACCCGACGGTACAAAGCCCGTTCGAAGCGTTCAGCAACATGTTCGGCGCCTCTTCGGAGAGCGTTGAAGCTCTGGTGCGCATCAATGCGGCGCTCTCCGACCCGCGCATGCAACGTGTGATGTCGGCCATGCGCGAAGAGGACGCGAACGTCCGCGCTGAAACAGATCGCTTCACGATCGAATAGACAGATATCGAACTCCATAGCCTTGGCCCTTCGCGGAAACGCGGAGGGCCTTTTGTTTTCTAGCGCCACCCAGCGTCGCGGGCGGCACGTTCGCCTTCACCGTCCAGGGCATCGCCGGCGATCATCGCATCGACGGCGTTTAGCACTTCGGCCGAGGCGGCGGCTTGGCGTACTTCACCGCCACCGGCGCCGCCTGACATAAGCTGAATGGCCCAGTTGTTTTTCTCGCGGCAAGCAAGGCCCGACGCGCCGCCTTGGGTGAGATCGAAGGTGCGGCAATAGTCGCCCTCTTGATCGCGGAAGCTCAGGCCAATGCGCACGGCGCCTGCTTCGTCTGATGCAAGCTGCGTATCTAGCGCGTGCGAGAGCGCGCCGCGCGCGACAAGGCCTTCGCTAGTGGTCGCGAACATGGGCTGTGTTTGCTGTTGCATCGTGCCGACGCCGATCACCAAGCCCAGGGCCACGCTCGCGGCCATCGCGCCCCATTCGCGGAAAGACCATCTCGCCGCGCGGCGAGCGGCCAAATCGATGACATCCGCTTCGGCTGGTTTTTGGGCGGTGTCGAGCAAGCGCTGCGGCACTGGCTCGCTCAATGCGCTATCGAAGGCCAAAGAGAGTCGTCCCCGCATGGCGCGGTGCGCTTCGACGCGCTCGCGCAGCGCGGCGTCTTGCTCAAGCGCCGCTTCAATTTCAGCGCGTTCAACGCCGGTGAGTTCGCCATCGGCGAACGCCATCAGTTTTTCGTCGTCGACGCTCATCTGGCGGCTCCCAACATTGTTTGTAGCGCCTCGCGGCCGCGGGCGAGGCGGCTGGTCAAAGTGCCTATCGGCACGCCCAAGGCATCGGCGGCTTCGCGGTAGGCGAGGCCTTCAACACAGACGAGGGCAATCGCCTCACGTTGCTCTTCCGGCAGTTTGCGCATCGCGATCCAAACGTCGTCGGCCTCAAGCTTGGCGTGCACTTCCGCCTCGCCGCCAAAGCCAACCTGCTCGCCGGCTTCGGCGGGCGCAAAGACTTTGCCGTGCCGCGTGCGCCAGCGGGCTTCGTCGATCCAGGCGTTGCGCGTGATGCTGAACAGCCAGCTATCCAGCCGCGTGCCTTGCTGAAACTGATCGATACGCATCAAAGCACGCTCCACGGCGATCTGAACGATGTCGTCAGCGTCCGCCGGGCTGCCCGTAAGGGCTCGCGCGAACCGCCGCAGGCGCGGCAGCATCGCGACGATGTCTGAGCGGGTTTGCTCGGCGGCGCTCGTCATCTCTTGCTGGTCAAACGGCTGAGGTCGGCGGTTTCTTCCGCGGGAATCTGCGAATAGTGAATGGATGAACATGTGCCGGTCAAACGTTAGGGGATCATGACGCGGGTTTTGGCCCTCTTGTTCCTTGTTTTCGCGCTGGGCGCGGCGCCGGCTGCGCAGGCGCAGCTGGGCGTTCCGCTGCCCGAAGTTCCCACAGTCGGGGGCGTCCTGAACCAGGCCAACCAAGTCGGCGAGCAGGTGGAGCGCCCGCTACAGGACTTGCGGCGGTTACAGGTGCGCGAGCTGCTTCGCGCGCATCGGCGTGAGCTTGAGGCAGATCCTTCCGGCATGCCAATCGTGCGCAGCCAGATTCTCGCGCTCGGGATGAGTGAGGCTTCGATAGAACAGGCACGGGCGCGCGGGTTTCAGATTGTGCGAACGGATGCGCTCGATGGCGATGCCTCGATGGTGACACTGCGCGCGCCAGCGGGCATGTCGACACGCCGCGCTCTACGCCGCCTTCGCGAAGCCGACCCGCAGGGCGTCTACGATTTCGATCACCTGCATCTGGAATCGGGTGTGGCGCTCGATGCGGCTGTGGTTGCGCAGAGCGGGGCGGCGAGCGGCCCGCGCGTTGGTCTCATCGATAGTGGCGTTGGAAGCGGTGTTCAGGTCTCGATGCAACGCGCCTTTGCGACTGAAGCGCCGGTCGCAGCGGACCACGGTACAACGATCGCGGGACTGCTCAGTAGCGCAGCGCCGGGCGCGCGCATTTATGCAGCGGACATCTACGGTGGCGCGCCAACCGGCGGCGCCTCTTCGGCTTTGGCGCGCGCGCTGAGCTGGCTCGCCGGCGAGAACGTCGCCGTGATCAACGTGAGCCTCGTCGGGCCGCGCAACCGCGTTGTCGAAGCGGTTGTTGCTCGCCTGGTTGGGCGGGGCTTCGTGATCGTGGCCGCCGTTGGCAATGATGGCCCCGCTGCCGCGCCGTTGTTTCCGGCGGCCTATGACGGCGTTGTCGGTGTGACTGGGGTTGATGCGCGCGATCGCGTTCTGATCGAAGCGGGACGCGGACCACATGTGGACTTCGCAGCGCTCGGCGTACAGGGGCGGGTGCGTGGAACCTCCTACGCTGCGCCGATCGTCGCGGCGCGGCTAGCTGCGGCCCTTCCATCGCCGAGCGTTGCCTCGGCCCAGAGTGTTATTGCTGCGATGCGCGATCAGGCGCGTGATCTGGGCGCGCGTGGGCGCGACGATATTTATGGTTACGGGCTGATTTCATCGCCCTGAGGTTTTTTTGGAAGAAACGGCGAGGGCGGTTCGTTCTCTCCTCGAAGCCGGCATTTAAGCCAGGCGCACCTTGAGGAGACCATGATGAACACGAAACTCTTGATCGCTTCGACAGCTCTGGCGGCGATGCTCACCATTGCTCCCGCTTCTGCGCAACTCATTGGCGGCGGTGGTGGTCTGACCGGCCAAGTCGGCGGCGCCATCGGCAACACGACCGGTTCGATCGGCGGCGCGGCGTCGGGCGCCGGCAATCTTGGCGTAGACACGAGCACTGTTGACGCCGCGACCCAGCGCGCCGAGCGCCAAGCGCGCGCCGCCGCGCGTGAAGCGCGCCGCGCTGCGCGCCAAGCCGAGGATCAAGCCACGCAAGCGCGTAGTGTTGACGCCGCCGCTTCCGCCGCGACCGAAGGCGCACTCAGTGCTGGGCCGCTCAGCGCGGAAGGCAATGGTTCGATCGATGGCGCGGCGAATGCTGTTGTCGATCCGGGGCCGGCCGCCGATCGTGTGACCAGCACCGGCCGCCAAGCCGCGAACCGGGCACGGGCCACGGCGCGCAACACCGCCGACCGCGCGCGCAGCTCGTTACCGGCGGCCTCCTTTGAAGGCGCTGCGAATGCGGCCGGCTCGGCCACGGCGACAAGCGAGGGCGTCTCGGCTGAGGCCGATGGCAACGGTTCGGCTCGCGCCTCCGCCAGTCGTAATCCCGACTAAGGCGTGAGCTGAAAGGCGGCGGCGCAAACTCCCCCGCCCAAACGCGCCGCCGCTGATACAAAAAGGCCCTTCGTCTTTCGGCGAAGGGCCTTCGTTTTCGGCGTCAGCCTTGGTTTTCGACCTCGTATTTCGGCAGGTCGGCACGGAGGGTTTCGTAGAGGCGCTCGACGAAACGCTCGGGATCGTCGTCGACGAAATCGTCAAAATAGGCTTCGAGGTTGGACTCAAAAACATACTCGCCGTCCTCGGCGAAAATGAAACCGAGTTCTTCGTCGGTTTGCACATGCAAGACGATGATCTGAGTTTCGTCCTCGTCCTCGTCGCCCAAAGCGAATGCCAGGCGCCGTGAGGAGATTTTCTCCTCCAGGATCGGCGCGAGTGCTTGCAGCGCCGCGAGATCGTCGAAGCCGGTTTCTTCGTTAAGCGCGCTTTCGAGCCGTTTGCGCGCGGAATCGACTTCGGCGTCGAAGCTGGTCGCCGCTGGTTTCTTCGCGCTCATGCCGCTTCCATGAGACTTTGGAACACAGCCGCGCCGCCGGTGCGGCCGAGCACCGGGTCAGACGCGCGCTCCGGGTGGGGCATCATGCCCATGACGTTGCCGCGGTCGTTGATGAGGCCTGCAATATCGCGCGCTGAACCGTTCGGATTGTCGAGATAGCGGAAGACGACGCGGCCTTCGCCTTCGATACGGTTGAGCGTGTCTTCGTCAGCGACGAAACGGCCGTCGCCGTGCGCGATGGGGATTTCGGTTTCGCGCTGATCGCGATAGGCGCTGGTGAAGGAGGTGTTGGCGTTGGCGATCGCCAGCGGCACTTCCTTGCAGGCAAATTTCAGCCCCGCGTTGCGCGCCAGTGCGCCGGGCAGGAGGCGGGTTTCGGTGAGCACCTGGAAGCCGTTGCAGATGCCGAGCACGAGGCCGCCGCGTTCCGCATGTGCAATGACTTCGCGCACGACTGGGCTCTTCGCCGCCATGGCGCCGGAGCGAAGGTAATCGCCGTAGGAAAAGCCGCCTGGCAGAACGACGAGATCGAGGCCCTCGGGAAGCGCGGTGTCCTTGTGCCAGACCATTGCGGCGGGTTTGCCGGTGAGGCGCTCGAGGGCGCGCGCGGCGTCACGGTCGCAATTCGACCCCGGGAACACGATCACTGCGGATTTCATGAGGCTTTCAATAAGCTGCGTCGGCTTGGAATTAAAGGGCGGGAACAGCGCCGCTGGGCAGGTCTGACAGGGCATTTATGCGGCTCAGCGACGCGGCAGACGGTTTCGCTGTCCACTGGGTTCAGTGCTAAGGAGCGGCCATGCCGATTTGGATTATCGCAGCCGCGCTTGGAAGCGTCGGGGTCACCGCGCTGCTGATCTCTGTGCTTTGGCGTATCAATGCGGCCGCGCAGCAGCGCGAAAGACATGGCGATGGCGGTGCGGCGGGCCCGACATTCGTTGCGTCGGCTGACGGCGGTCGCCGCGACGACGATCTTGGCGGTTCCGGCTCGGATGGCGACGGGGGCGGCGGCAAATGACCGCCTCTGACCGCAACAGAAGTGTCACAGAACGCTGCCACAAGGCGCCCGCATCGAAAATTGAAACACGTGAGGGTTGGAAGATGATCGCTCAAACCATGTTGCGCGGCGCGGTGGCCGCTGCGGTGATTGCGTTGGCGGCGTGCGGCCAGGGCGGCCAAGCGCCGTCAGGCACAACGTCGGAGCAAATCGCGATCGACGGCTCTTCGACCGTTTTCCCGCTTGCGGAAGCTGCGGCGGAAGCCTTCACGAACTCGCAGAGCGCGGCGGCGCGCGTGACGGTCGGCGAAAGCGGCACGGGCGGCGGCTTTGGCAAGTTCTGCCGGGGCGAGACGCAGCTTTCCAACGCATCGCGTCCGATCTCAAGCGAAGAGATCGCGGCGTGCGCTGCCGCGAACATTGAGTTCATTGAAATTCCGATTGCGTTCGATGGTCTGAGCGTTGTGGTGCATCCGAGCAACCCGCTGACCAACGCCACAATGGCGGAGCTGCGACGGGTTTGGGAGCCGGCGGCGCAAGGTACGATCACCCAATGGCGTCAGGTCTTCCCGAGTGGTCCGAACTTGGCTTTCCAGCTGTTCGGCGCGGGCACCGCGTCCGGAACCTTCGATTATTTCACCGAAGCCGTGAACGGAGACAGCGGCGCTTCACGCACCGACTACACGCCGACCGAAGATGACAACGTCACGGTTCAGGGCGTCGCGGGCAACGCCGGCGGCATGGGATATTTTGGTTACGCCTATTACGAGCAGAACCGCCAACGCGTGAAGGCCCTCTCGATCGATGGCGTTATGCCGTCGCCGGAGACGATTGCTTCGGGTGAATACCCGTTGGCGCGCCCGATGTTCGTCTATGTGAACGCAGAAGCGCTGCGCCGCCCGCAAGTGCGCCGGTTCGTCACCTACTTTATCGAGAACGCAGCGACACTGGCGCCCCGCGTCGGTTATGTGCCGCTGCCGGCTGAGGCGTACGCTGCATATGCTCAGCGCGTGGCTGACGGCCAAACCGGAACCGCCTTTGGTGGTCATAACGAAGTGGGCTTGTCGATCGCCGAACTGCTCGAGCGTCCGCTCAGCACCGGCGCCGCGCCCGCACAATAAGCAGCGCCGAATACCATTGGCTTTGGGCGCCCTAGCGTAAAGCTAGGGCGCTTCCCATGTTAAGGGCATGATGCCGATCCAGCTGCTTTCAGTGGCGATCGGGATTGTGTGTGTGGTCCTGATTGCCGTCGTCTCGATGAGCGGACCGCCGGATACGGGCGGGTGAGGCAGCGTTTAGCTATGGCCGGCATAGCGGGAGCCCGGCTGGACGCTTAGTCCTTACCGCCCCAGCGCCAACGCCAGCCGCCCTCGGTGGTGCGCCACGCTATGCCGACGAAAACAATCGTCAGCGCCAGCGTGATGCCGATGAAGGCCGGTGCGCGCTCCACGACCTGACCCTCTTCAGCGCTGAACCATACGCCGAGCGCCGCGATGATGGCGACGTAAGCGATCGTGAGTGCCCAGCCTTGCCAGGACGCAGGCGCCGCGCCGAAGCCGTAGCGCTTAGGTTTGAACCACGCCGCCATCGCTCAATTCGCGATTTCGACGCGGTAGCTTTCGATGACGGTGTTGGCGAGGAGCTTTTCGCACATCTCGCGCACCTGCGCTTCGGCGGTGGCGGGATCGAGGTTGCCGTCGAGTTGGATTTCGATGCGCTTGCCGACGCGCGCGTCGTTCACGGCGCCGAAGCCAAGCTCTTTGAGCGCGCCCGCTACGGCCTTGCCCTGCACGTCCAGAACGCCGGGCTTCAGACCCACGGTGACGATCGCCTTCATGTTTGCTCCCCTTACGGGGAGCGGGCAGTAGGGAATAGGCAGCAGGCAATCGGATCGCTGACGGGATCCAGAGCTCACTTTCACCTACTGCCTACTGCCTACTCCCCATTGCCTCTTCTAATGCACGCTTTCGCCGCCGGTGCCCGTTTGTTTGACGATGCCCAGGCGGCGGGCGACTTCCACATACGCTTCGGTGACGTTGCCGAGGTCGCGGCGGAAGCGGTCTTTGTCCATCTTTTCGTTGGTCTGCACGTCCCAGAGGCGGGCGCTGTCGGGGCTGATTTCATCAGCTACAACAGTGCGGACCATGTCGCCTTCATAGAGGCGGCCGAACTCGAGTTTGAAATCGACGAGCTTGATGCCGACGGCGCCGAACATACCGAACAGATAGTCGTTGATCCGCAGCGTCAGCGCCATGATGTCGTCGATCTCTTGGGTGGATGCCCAATTGAACGCGGTGATGTGCTCTTCGGCGACCATCGGGTCGTTGAGCTCATCCTTCTTGTAATAGAACTCGATGATCGAGCGCGGCAGCGGCGTGCCTTCCTCGATGCCGAGACGCGTCGAGAGCGAGCCGGCGGCCACGTTGCGGCACACGACTTCGAGCGGGATGATCTCGACTTCACGCACGAGCTGTTCGCGCATGTTCATGGTCTTGATGTAGTGGGTGGGCACGCCGATCGCGTTCAGGTTCGTCATGATGAACCCGCTGATCTGGTTGTTGATCACGCCCTTGCCTTCGAGGATCGCCTTCTTTTGCGCGTTGAACGCGGTTGCGTCGTCCTTGAAGTATTGGATGATCGTGCCCGGCTCAGGCCCCTCGAACAGGATCTTGGCCTTGCCTTCGTAGATCTTCTTGCGACGCGACATGAGAGCGGCTCCCTCCTTGAGGGGCGGCGTCCGGCGCTAACTGGCTCAAAGCGCTGGCGGAATCGCCGCAACACAAGTGAACAAGAACTTAGGGCGCCGGGCCGGGGGTAACAATCGGCCACTACCGTAGAACTGGCGCCCGTCTGCGGTTGATCGCAGCCCGAGGCGTCCCTATTCCAGTGTGGGCAAAGAGGAGACCAGAAGGCCTATGAATTCGTTTGATGACCGCAAGCGCGGCCAAGAGACAAAATTCCAATTGGAACAAGAACTTGAGTTCAAGGCTCAGGCGCGCCGGGCCAAGCTGGTGGGTCTCTGGGCGGCCGAATTGATGGGGCTCTCCGGCGACGGCGCGGCCGATTACGCGAAGTCAGTGGTTGTGGCTGACCTAGAGGAAGCCGGCGCGGAGGACCTGTTCCGCAAGATCCGGACTGACCTCGATAGCCATGCCGTCCAGCTGTCCGATCACCAAATCCGGGCCAAGATGGACGAGTGCTTGGCCGAAGCGCGCGCCTCGGTGGCCGCGGGCAACTAAGCAGATTTGCGGATGCAGCGCTCAACGCCCCGTGCTCGGCGCGGGGCGTTTTGCTGCGATCAGGGGTTCAACTCGCCCAGGACGTAGTTGACGATCCGGTCGGCGTCTTTGAACACGGCGTTCAAATCCGCCGCGCCATCGCGCTTGTGCAAATGCGCCATCATGGCGTGCTCAAGCCCGAACTTGCGGACCTCGACCATGACTTCCTCGTCCCATTCGTCGTCCGTAATGAAATCGTCGCTGGCCATGCGCATCTCCCTCGTTGCGTCCGGTTCGCAGGGATTCGGCGGCGTGGGCAATGCCGCACGGTGAAGAAGGCTAACCCGGCTTAACCCCGCCGGTGAACGTTTCGCTCACGAACGCTGCCGATACTTCCGCCCGGGTAGTGGGAATTTCGAATGAAACGCGGCCTTGCTCTCGCCATCGCGGCGGCGCTCTCGGCTTGCGCGCAAGCGCCGGTGCAGATGCCAGCGGCGCAGGCGTCCGAGGTGCTCAATCTCTTTGCTGCCGGGCGCGGGCCCGCAAATGTGTGTTCGGCCGACGGGCGGGCGCTGTTGCGCGGCGCCGTGCGCGCCTATTCGCGTGAGATGACGCGCTCTGGCGTTGCCTGGCCCGCGCTGCCGACTGAAACCGGTGAAGCGCGGAACCTCACTCATGTCGACGTTTCGGTGATGATCGCTTTTGCCGGCGGCTTTGTGAAAGCGGGCGATTTTCACGGCGCGCCGCGCTTTCTGATGAACCAGCTGGCGTTGGCGCAATGGCCGGAGATCCGCAGCATCCGCCTTGCCGCGCGCGATGCATGCGAAGAGGTTGTGGCGCTACAGCAGGCAGCGGCGGCGTTCGTGCTCGAAAGCACGCGTTATCGCGAGATGACGAGCCGCCACCGGAGCGGGGGCGGCGACACCGAACGCTTGCGCCGTCAATCGGTGCGCATGCAGCGCGCTGAAGAGCGTATGCGCGATAGCGCTGCTGTGGTGCAGGCGCGTATGGCCCAGCACGCTCTCTGAGGCGTTAGCCGAAGACGCGCTTAAAGATCATGTCGACGCGAGCGAAGTGGTGCGCGTCGTCGAAGCAGCTTTCGAGCGTTGCGGCATCGAGCTTCGAGGTAACGTCCGGATCGGCCTTCAGCTTGTCGATCAACGCGGTTTCCGCGCGCGGCGGCGGGCTTTGCCAGACTTGCATCGCGCTCTTTTGAACAAGGCGATACGCGTCCTCGCGGGTGACGCCTGCTTGCGTCAGCGCGAGCATGACGCGCTGCGAATTGTGGAGTCCCCCCAGCAGCGCGAGATTGCGCGCCATGTTCTCGGGATAGACGACGAGCCTTTCGATCACCATCGCCATGCGGTGGAGCGCGAAATCAAGGTGGATCGTGGCGTCCGGGCCGATGCCGCGCTCGACGGACGAGTGGCTGATGTCGCGCTCGTGCCAGAGGGCGACGTTCTCCATCGCCGGCGTCACGGCGCTGCGCACGAGGCGGGCGAGGCCGCAGAGGTTTTCCGTGAGCACCGGGTTGCGCTTGTGCGGCATCGCCGATGAGCCCTTTTGGCCGGGCTCGAAGAATTCCTCGGCTTCAAGCACTTCGGTGCGCTGGAGGTGGCGCACTTCGGTGGCGAGGCGTTCGATGCCTGAGGCGACGACGCCGAGGGCCGCGAAGAAAGCAGCATGGCGATCGCGCGGGATGACTTGTGTGGAAACAGGTTCGACACTGAGGCCAAGTTTCTCAGCGACATAAGCTTCCACGCGCGGATCGATCTGCGCGAAGGTGCCGACGGCGCCGGAGATGGCGCAGGTAGCAATCTCTTTGCGCGCCGCTCTGAGCCGTTCGAGGTTGCGCGCGAACTCGGCGTAGTGGCCGGCGAGCTTTAGGCCGAACGTGGTCGGCTCGGCGTGAATGCCGTGGCTGCGGCCGATCGTTGGGGTGAACTTGTGTTCGATGGCGCGCTTCTTCAGCGCGGCCATGACGCGCTCGCAGCCCGCGATGAGCAGGTCACTTGCGCGCGCGAGTTGAACGGCCAGGCAAGTGTCGAGGACATCGCTCGATGTCATGCCTTGGTGGGCGAAGCGGCTTTCGGGGCCGACATGCTCGGCGACGCTGGTGAGGAAGGCGATGACATCGTGCTTGACCTCACGCTCGATCTGATCGATGCGCGCGACGTCGAACTTGCCTTTCTTGCGGTATTCTTCCGCCGCGGATTTCGGGATCGTGCCGAGTTCCGCCATGGCCTCCATGGCCAGTGTTTCGATCTCAAGCCAGATGCCGTAGCGGCTCTCAGGCTCCCAAATCGCCACCATTTCGGGGCGTGCATAACGCGGAATCATGGGCGGTTGATGCGACCGCCCATGACTTTCGTCAACTCACGCGGTCCTTCACGATGGTGCGGCCGACCAGCAGCACATGGACCGCCGCCCAAGCGAGCACGAGAATGGTGCAGCCAAGTGCGTATTTTAGGCCGGTGGCTTCCGCGGCGGCGCACGCAGCGGCGTTGGCCGCGTCGCCGCACTGGGCCATTGTCAGCCCGCTTTCGGCCAGGATTTGTGAAGCGAAGAAGTCGTTGGCGAAGCCGACGAAGGGTGGGCCGAGGCCGTAGCCGATCAGATTCACCACCAAGAGCACAATAGCGACGGCGGTGGCGCGCTGCAGCGGTTGCGCGACGCTATGCACAACGCCGTACATCGGGCCGAGATACATGTAGTGGAAAATCGGTGCGAGCATCAGGAAGGTGAACGCCCACGCGAACTGGGTTTGGACGAAAGAGAGGATGTAGAGCGGGATTGCGGCCAGCATGCCCAGCGCAGGCAGCCAGGCGAGTACGCGCGGGTGCTTGGGCGCCAGGCGATCGGCGAGGAAGCCGCCAAGGAACGTGCCGAGGCCGGTGGCGATGCCGCCAATGGCGCCGAGCGCGTAGGACGCGTTGGCGATTTCCTCCGGCAGAGTGGCGCCGAGGTCGTAGTTGCGCACCATGTGCGAGACGAGGAATTGCGACGAGCCGTAGCCCGCGAAGGCCATCAGCGCGCCGGCCATGGCGACATGCCAGAACGAGGCCTTGGTGGAGAGTGATTTGAGCGTCTCGCCGAAGGAAGGCGCCTTCACTTGCCCGCCGCTGCGCGGCGGCTCCTTCACGGTAAGCTTGAGAAGCAGCGCGGCGGCGATTCCGGGTACGCCGAGCAGAATGAAGGCCGTGCGCCAGTCAAAGTTCGCCACCAGCCAGCCTCCGCCGATCGCCGCGAGCGCGGTGCCGAATGGGATGCCGAGCGAGAAGATGCCCATGGCCGAGGCGCGGCGATCGGCGGGGAAGTAATCGGCGATCGCCGATTGCGATGGCGGCACGCAGGCCGCTTCACCAATGCCGACGCCGAGCCGGCAGAGGGCAAGTTGCACGAAGTTCTGCGCGAAGCCGCAGGCGGCGGTCATAAAGCTCCAGAGCGCCGCGCCGATCGAAACGATAGTGATGCGGTTGGCGCGCTCGGCCAGGCGCGCGATCGGAATGCCGAGCGTCGTGTAGAGAATGGCGAACACCGGTCCGCCGAGCAGACCCAGCATGAAGTTCGAAACGCCGAAATCTTCCTTGATCGCTTCCTGCACGATCGAGATCAGCAGACGATCGATGAAATTGAACGTGTAAATGATGACGAGAACGAAGAGTACATAAGCGCGATAGGCTTTCGTACCGTAGCCCTGAAAGGCTGGCGCTGTGGCGTCAGTCATGTCGTGGTTCGTCCCCTCGTCGTGCGGCTCACGCGACCCAGTCGCGGCGCAGCGTGCGTGCTGATAGCAGGAAATGGACGCCTGCCCATAGATAGATGCAGACGCCGACCATCATCGCCCAACGCAAGCCGGTTTCGACGCCGGAGGCGCATTGTGCATCGCCGCGCTGGGCCGCATCAGCACAAAGCTCAGTCGAGAGCCCCAGCGGGTTCAGTTGCGTGTTGGCGAGGAAGTCGCTCAAGGCGCCGATGACTGGCGGCCCCATGCCGTAACCAATGAGGTTGACCACGAAGAGCAGCACCGCCACGGCGGTTGCGCGCATGCGGGGCGCGACAACGCCTTGGGTCACCGCATACATGGGGCCAAGATAGAAGTAGTGTGTGATCGCCGCGACCATAAGCGGGATCATCGCCATCCAGAAATTCGGCAACACGAACGCCAAGAGATAGAGCGGTGTCGCGATCGCAAAGCCAAGCGCCGGCAGCCATGCGAGCGCGTTAGGGTGGCGCTTCGAAATGCGGTCGGCGAGATAGCCGCTGGAGAACGTGCCGATGGCGGCGCAAAGCCCGAGGACGACGCCAATGACAACAGCGGCGTTGAACAGCGAGAAATTGTGCGTGCGGATCATGAAGCTGGTCAGATATTGACCGACGCCATAGCCGACAAAACTCGCCAACGCTGAGCCGAACGCAACGTGCCAGAACGTTGTCTTCCGCGCCAAAGCTGCAACGGCCGACATGAAGCTTGGCGTATCCGTTTTTGGCGCTGCACGCGGCGGCTCTTTCACCGTGAGCTTGACGATCACGGCCAGCACCACCCCGGGAACGCCGAGCCAAATGAAGGCCTCACGCCAGCCGACTTCCGTTGCAATCCAGC
The DNA here is from genome assembly GCA_937967425.1 of uncultured Caulobacteraceae bacterium. The sequence goes on along the minus strand of CALBST010000454.1, from coordinate 3,360 downwards.
CGCCGCCTACGGCAGCCAGCATCGAGCCGATCGGGATTCCCAGCGCATAGATCGAAAGCGCAGAGGCCCGGCGATCGGCGGGGAAGTAATCGGAGATCACGGAATTGGCCGGCGGCGTGCAGCCAGCTTCGCCGATTGAAACACCAACGCGCGCGGCAAACAATGTCGCGTAATTCACGGCGAGGCCACAGGCGGCTGTCATCAAGCTCCAGAGCCCGACGCAGACGCTGAGCACGGTGATGCGGTTGGTGCGCTCAGCCAGGCGCGCGATCGGTATGCCGAGCAAGGTGTAGAGGATCGCGAAAGCGGGGCCGCCGAGCAGGCCGAGTTGGAAGTCGCTCAGGCCGAATTCTTCCTTGATCGGCTCCTGGATGATGCCGATGACGACGCGATCGATGAAGTTGAAGGTGTAAACGACGAGCAACGCCCCGAGGACGTAAGCGCGATAGTTCTTCGTGCCGTAGCCCTGAAAGGCCGGCGCCGCCGCATCGGTCACGAGCATCCTCCCGCTTATCGTTAGGAGATGTTGTGGCGGGGCGGCGCGGTCAGGTCAAACGCGAAGCGATTTCCGGAAGGTCACCAGACGCTCAACTTCCTCATAGCCAAGCGCGGCGTGCGCACCCAGGCCTTGGGCGTTGTCGATCTGTGTGTCCGAGGCGATCTCGGTGAAATTTCGGATCAGCGCCCAATGCTCGGCCGCCGCGGTCAGCGCCCGGCCCGCGCCTTTGAGGCGCGCGCCAGGGGAAACGTACCAGGCCTCGATGTACGGCACGGGCGAAGTTGCGCAGCCCTCCGCGTACGGACGAAGGCTCAGTTCGAGGAAGCCGCACGGCGCGCCATCGTGATCCTCGCAGATGAACACTGCTTCCGCGAGCGGCGTGCCCGAGAAATGCATCAGCGTTTCGTGTCCGAGGAGATCGGCGTCTTGGTCCGGCCAAAGCGCTGCGCGCATGGCGGCCCACACCTGCCGGTCTCGCGCTTCCAAGAGGCGAACCTTCACAGCAACCCCAAGCTCCTGAAACTGTCGACCCGCTCGCGGCCGATCACCAGGTGATCGTGGACCTTGACGCTGATTGCGGCAGCCGCATCGACAATGTCGCGCGTTATGGCGATGTCGGCGCTACTGGGCTTGGGATCGCCGCTTGGGTGATTGTGCACAAGGATCACCGCGGCCGCCGATAGCTCAAGCGCGCGCCGTGCGATCTCGCGCGGATAGACTGGCGCGTGATCGACGGTGCCTTCATTCATCACCTCGTCGGCGATGAGCTGATTTTTTACATCGAGGAAGAGCACGCGGAACTGTTCACGCGGTTCGTGCGCCATGGCGAGGCGGCAATAATTCACCAGCTGCGACCAGGAGCTGATGACAGGGCGCTGCTTGAACTCGCCGCGGCTGGCGCGCTCGAAGAGCGCTTGCGCGGCTTTGAGATCCAGCGCGACGGCGGGTCCAGCGCCTTTCACTTCAGAGATCCGCTGCGCGGGTGCGGCCAGCACGGCGGCCAATGTGCCGAACTTCGCCAAGAGCGCCTTCGCCAACGGCTTGGTGTCTTGCCGCGGTATGCTGCGAAAGAGAAAGAGTTCAAGCAGCTCATAGTCGGCGAGCGCAGTGGGGCCGGCCTCTTCGAAGCGCTGGCGCAAACGCGAGCGGTGATCGTGAAAATGCGGCTTCTTGATTTTCGCCGCCGGCATCTTTCCAGGCAGCCGGCTGGACGCCGGCTGGCCAATGTCTAGCGCATCGGTTTTGAACGCGAACAGCTCGCCGTCTTCGACGCGCGTCGCAGCGGGCTTCGGTTCGCCGGATTTTCCCGCGCGCCCCGCCACGCTCGGCGCCCTAGGCGGTTGCGTTCAGCTTGTGGGGCTGGTCCAGCCCCGCAGGCGATTTGGTGAAGATCACGACGCCATCTTCCGTGACGCCGACAGAGTGTTCGTATTGCGCCGAGAGTGACTTGTCTTTTGTCACCGCGGTCCAGCCGTCGTTCAGCACCTTCACCTGCGGCGAGCCGGCGTTGAGCATCGGCTCGACGGTGAAGATCATGCCGGGTTTCAGGACTTCGCCTTGGCCCGGCTTACCGAAATGGAGGACGTTTGGAGCATCGTGGAAGACGCGGCCGAGGCCGTGGCCGCAGAATTCGCGCACGACCGAAGTACGTTCGGCTTCGGCGAAGGATTGGATTGCGTGGCCGAGATCGCCGAGCGTCGCGCCCGGCTTGATCACCGCCAGGCCGCGCATCATCGCTTCATACGTGACGTCCATCAGGCGCTGCGCCTTGCGTGAGACGTTGGGTCCGATCGCATACATGCGGCTCGTGTCGCCGTGCCAACCATCGACGATCACGGTGACGTCGATATTGACGATGTCGCCGTCCTTCAGAACGCGATCGCCCGGAATGCCGTGGCAGACGACGTGATTGAGCGACGTGCACACGGTGTGGCGGTAGCCGCGATAATTGACGCACGCCGGCAGCGCGCCGTGATCGAACACGAATTGGCGCGCGAGGTCATCGATACGCCCCGTCGTCACGCCTTCCTTGGCTTCCGCCACCAGCATGTCGAGGCATTCCGCCGCGAGCTTGCCGGCCGCGGCCATGCCCGGAAAGGCGATCTTGGGATCGTGAATCTTGATCTGGCCCTGGCGTTCGTAAGCCTCGGCCTCGGCGTATGTCATCGGGTGCTCCGCTAGGAGCTATAACATAGGCGCGCGGGCTGGCCAGCCGAAGGGGGCCTATTCCGTGCGGCGCCGGTAGATGAAGGCGTAGGAGGTGGTCCAGGTTTGGCCATCCACTGATTGCTCGCCGTGCTGGAGCACGGTGCCGTCTGGGTTATTCGTGAAGGTAATGCGCGAATAGGCCCGCTGGTTGGGGGCCACGAATACCGGGGCTTCAGTGGCGATGCGCATGGCGCCGCCCTCAATGGGGCCGCCAATGAAATGAATCCGATTACCCGTCGAGTCGACCCAGAATTGCTCCCACCTCTGCGTAGCGCGGTCGTAAACGTTAAGGCTGCGGCCTGAGTAGCCGACGTTTAAACTGGTCCAATGCTCGGTGATGACGCAGCCGCTGTCCTCGGAGCGGATCGAGGAACGGCCTGCTGGCGCGTTGGTGTCGGCGCGCTCGGCGTCCCACTCGCCGATCCAGAAATCGAAGGCGCGATACTCAGGCGCCTCGCAGGTCGGAAGCGCGGGTTGCTGCTGTGCGAACGCCGGCGTTGTCAGCGTCAGGGCGGCGACGATGGCGAAAAGCGTGCGCATGTTATCCTCCAGCGTGAAGGCGATCACGAGGAGGGGGCGCGATTCAATTCACGAGAGACAGAACGCCATCGACGCGCGACCGCCGGCCTTGGCCGTGGCGCACCTCACGGGTG
>CALBST010000453.1 GCA_937967425.1 uncultured Caulobacteraceae bacterium | reverse complement strand
GCTGAGGCGATGAAATCGATCTGGCCGTTCTATCTGGCGGCGATCGCAGTGTTGTTGCTGGTGACGTTCGTGCCGGCGCTTTCGCTGACGTTGCCGGCGATCTGGTGAGCTAGCGGCGGACGCTGAGATCGGCAGCGAGGAAGGCTTCGATCTCGGCGGCAGAGGCGAGATTGAAGTCGCCGGGGATCGTGTGCTTGATGCAGGCGGCGCCGAGGGCGAAGCGGATCGCGTCGGCGTTGTTGGCGCCAGTACGCAGCGCATGGATGAGGCCAGCGGCGAACGCATCGCCCGCGCCGATGCGATCGACAATATGCGTGACTTCGATGGCCGGTGAGTCCCACGACCCTTCGCGTGTGTGAAGAGCGGCGGCGAGCGCGTGATGATTGACGCTGTGCTGTACGCGGTGCGTGGCGGCCATCAGCTTCAGATTCGGGAACGCTTTGCGCGCGGCGTCCGCGGCTTCGCGGCCGTTCGCCGGCGCGCAGCCAAGAATAAGCGCGATGTCGCGCTCGTTGCCGAAAGCGATGTCGGCTTGCGCAAGGATTTGGCCGAGGATAGCGGGTGCGTCGCCGTTCCAGGCTTTCCAGAGCTTTTCGCGGTAGTTGCAGTCGAACGAAACGGTGAGGCCGAGTTTGCGCGCCTCGGTGACCGCACGGATCGCGGCGTCGGCAGCGGCGGCGCCGAGCGCGGCGGTGACGCCGGAGACATGCAGCCAGCCCGCGCCGCTGAGCACTTCGCTCCAGTTCGTCTTCGCGTGATCCGCTGACGCGAATGCAGAGCCGGCGCGGTCGTAGATCACTTCGGCGGCGCGGCCACCGGCGCCGGGGCTCAGAAAGTAAAGCCCCATGCGGCCGGGCGAGAACGCAACCTGCGAAGTGTCGACGCCATAGCGGCGGAGTTCGTTGCGCGCGGCGTGGCCGAATGTATTGTCCGGAAGCACCGTGAATACACGGGCAGTGTGACCGAGCGTGGCGAGGGAGATAGCAACGTTTGCCTCAGCGCCGCCGACGCAAACATTGAGCTGTGGGGTTTGCAGAAGCAGTTCGGCGCCGGGCGCGGAGAGGCGGAGCAACACCTCGCCGAAGCAGACGACGCTGCCGTCTGAACGGAAGCCGCTCATCGCGCCAGCCAGCCGCCATCAACGGGGAGAATGGCGCCGTGGACATAGTCGGAAGCGCGTGACGCCAGGAAGATCGCAGCGCCGCCGATGTCGCTGGCTTCACCCCAGCGGCCCGCCGGAATGCGCCCGAGAATTTCGGCGTTACGCTTTGCATCTTCGCGCAGCAGCGTGGTGTTGTCGGTGGCCATGTAGCCCGGCGCGATGGCGTTCACGTTCACGCCTTTGGCGGCCCATTCGTTGGCGAGCAGGCGCGTCAGGCCGGCGAGGCCGCTTTTCGATGCGGTGTACGAGGGCACGCGGATGCCGCCTTGGAAGGAGAGCATCGAGGCGACGTTGATGATCTTGCCGTGGCCTTGCGCGATCATGTGACGGCCGGCGGCTTGGGCAAGGAAGAAGACGGACTTCAGATTCGTATCGATCACCGCGTCCCAATCGGCTTCTGTGAAATCGACGGAGTCAGCGCGGCGGATGATGCCGGCATTGTTAACGAGGATGTCGAGGCCGCCGAAGGCAAGCGCTTGTTCGACGATGCCGCTGATCGGTCTCGTCGACGACAGGTCCGCTTCGACGCTCAGGAAGCGACGGCCTAGCGCCTCGACGGCTTGCTTGGTTTCCGGCGCTGCGCGGCGACTTGTCGAGACAATGTCCGCGCCGGCCCCGGCGAGGGCCACGGCGATCGCTTGGCCAAGGCCGACATTGCCGCCGGTGACGAGCGCCACTTTACCATCGAGGCTGAATAGACTGGCGCTCATGACGTTCTCTTACGACGCGCGCACGCGGCGGACGTAGTCGGCGATGGCTGTATCTTGCGCGTTGGCGAAGAACAATTCCTCGAAACGCTCGCCGGCGACCGCCGCTCTCAGCAAGTCCTGATCGACCGACTTCAGCACGGTCAGCATATCCTTGCACGACGCGGCCTTGAGCTCTTTCAGAATGCCGCGGTTCTTCGCCATGATCTGCGCGCGCTCTTTCGGATAGCCGAGGCCGCGCTCGCCGTCGAAAAGCTTGCGATAGCAATCCTGCAGATTGAGTTCGGCGGCCCAGCCGAAGCCCTTCGCGTACGGCATGGCGATGGCGTTGCCGTCGTTGATCTGGCCGAAGAGGAAAGCATCCGTGGGATCGATAATCAGGCCGCAGAACACGCCGGGCATGGAATTGGCCGCGAGCATCGTGCCCATGCCGGTGCCGCAACCAGTGACGACAAAATCCGCGGCTTTCGAATTGATCAGGATCCCCGCGAGCAGGCCGTTCATCACATAGGTGAGCGAGGCTTTGTCCTCGGGCGTGTACATTCCGTAGTGATGGACGTGGTGGCCAAGCGGCTCAGCCACGGCTTTCAGCGCGTCATGCACGATGCTGCTCTTGGCGGCTTGGCTGTTCTCGATGATCAGCGCGATTTTCATGGGGTGTCCTCTTCTGGAGGGTCTTGCGGGCATGGTAACCGGTGTCATAAGACGGCGCAACGGCCCTCGCTACTTGGGTGCAGCGGCGGTGGAGTCACGCGCGACGAGGAACGCTGGAAACACGCCCTTTTCCTCGTCGGGCGGCTGATCGGCAGCGGCGCGCAGCAAATGAGCGGCGGCGGCGCGGCCCATTTCGTGGATCGGCCAACGCACCGTGGTGAGCGGCGGCCACAAGCGACTCGAAACCGGCGTATCGTCGAAGCCGACAACGGAGAGATCGCCGGGAATAGAAAGGCCGAGTTGGCGCGCCGCGTGATAAACGCCCGCCGCCATTTCGTCATTGCTGGCGAAGATCGCGGTGGGGCGGGGGGAAAGCTTCAGCAATTTCTCCGCAGCGGCGATGCCGGACTCGTAGGTGTAGGCGCCGTCGACAATGTTCTTCGCCGGCAGATCGATCCCGTGTTTCTTCAATCCGTCGAGAAAGCCTTTCCGGCGTTCCTCGCGCGAGCGGAAGCCAGGCGGGCCGGCAATGAAGCCGATGCGCGTGTGGCCGAGATCGGCGAGGTGCTTGGCGGCTTCGGCGGTGGCGAGACTATCGGTGGAGGCGACCAGATTGCCCGGTTCGTCAATGACGGCCGACGCCATGCGCACATAGTGGCAGCCGCGTTCCTTCAACAATTCAACCAGCGCATTGTTCTCGGAGATCGGCGGAAGCAGGATCACGCCGAAGAGCTTTTGCCGCTCAACGAAGGCGGCGACCTCGGGAAGGAAATTCTCGGCATTGCGGTCGCAAGCGTGAACGACAAGCTCGAAGCCGCTGCCCTTTAGGCCATCGAGCACGCCTTCCTGCATGGTGACGACCATCTGGGCGTTCGGATTGTCGAAGATCATGCCGACAAGGAATGAGCGGCGGAAGGCAAGGCCGCGCGCCTGCGGATCGGGCGTGTAGCCCATCTCCTGCATCAGGCCGTTCACCTTGAGCCGCGTTTCCTCGCGCACGAACGGCGAATTGTTCAGCACGCGCGAGACAGTTTTCTTCGAGACGCCGGCGAGGCGGGCGATGTCGTTGATCGTCGTCCGGCGTTTGCCTTCGCCGCGCTCCGTGCCGGGCTTCCGGCTGGATGAGGATGAGCTCAAGTCGTGCGCGTCCGTTGTTGACTAGGGGAGTGTTATGAGCACATCGGCGCGCAAATCGCCAGTGGCGCCGCCTGCAAAGAAAAGGGCGGCCCGGAGGCCGCCCTGAAGGATGCTATGCAGTAGGAGGGGTTGGTCCAGCGCTTAGTAGGTGTAGCGCAGGCCCAGGAAGTACGAGCGCCCGTACCGGTGATAGAACGACAGGCGTTCATCCGGCGTCAGGAAATCGTGCCGCGCTTCGTCGGTGAGGTTGATGCCCTCAAGCGTGAGCGCGAAGTTTTCATTGATGTTCCAGCGCGCGGAAGCATCGACGTTGAAGCTGTCGGACGTGGCTTCGGTGGCGTTGCCGTCGCGGCCCGGCAGATTGGTCGGGAATTCGCTACGATAAGCGCCGGAGACGCGCGCGCTGAAGCGATCGTCTTCGTAGTAGAGCGTGATGTTGTAGGACTTGTCCGACTGGTTCGTCAGCGGGCCGCTAAAGGTCACGACGCCTGCCGAGTTCAGATAATCGATATCCGATTCCACGCTCGTGTAGTTCGCCAACAGGCCCGTATTCGAGAGGAAGCCTGGCAGGAACGTCAGCGGCAGCTGTAGCGAGATTTCGTAACCCGAAACCGGACCGCCGGGCGTGTTCCGCGGGACGTTGAAGCCCCAATAGAAGTTCGGATCGTCGATCACGTCGCAGGTTGCTGGATATTGAGCGCCGCATGCCGTGATGCCGACGCTATCCGGCAGGCCAAACGGGTTGCCGGTGAATGGCGCAGTCTCGCGAACCGTTTGGACGAAGCTATCGATCTCACGGTGGAACAACGCCAGCGAGAGAAGGCCGCCTTCGGCGAAGTACCATTCCGCCGAGAAGTCGTAGGCGTCGGCGCGGATGGGTTCCAGGAATGGATTGCCCGCGGTGATGGTGCGGTTCGATCCAGACACCGAGACCGACGGATTGGGGTTGAGGGAGCCCAGACCCGCGCGTGACATCACGCGCGATGCACCGAAGCGGAAGAGCAAATCCTCAACCGGCTCAAACACCATGTTCAACGACGGCAACCAATCCTCGTAGGAGTGATCCACGGTGGTCGTGGTGTCGACGCCGCCGATGATCGAGCGACCGGATGAGGATTGCTCGGTTTCGACATAGCGGACACCGATATTGCCGCGGAAGGGAATGCCTGAGAGATCGGTGTTCCAGTCCAGCTGCGTGAACACGCCGGTGACTTCTTCCTCCACGGAGCGATTGTTCGCGAGCGCGCCCAACGTCGACATCGGGAAAACGGCGGTGTTGTAGAGATCCCACGTCGCGGCGGCCGCTGCGATATCCGGGATCAGCCAAGTCACGCCGTTAAACGTGATCGTGTTGCTATAATTGGCAATCGGCGTGCCCGCCGCGAACCCGGGGATTGTCGCTTCAATATTCGCCGTGCTGTTCGCTACCCCATTCCAGCGTCGCTGTTCGGTAGTCTCGAACTCATAGTTGCGCCAGTTCACCCCACCGCGCAGCGTGAACACGTCGTTGACATCGAACTCCAGTTCTCCGCCGAAGGCCGTGTAGGCGTTGTAGGTCGATTGCGGACGCAGCCGGATTTCTTCAAGTCCCCAGTTGGCTGGGTTGGTCAAATCAAAGCCGAACCCGAAGGTCGGCGCTGTTGGGTTAGTGAAGTCATAGCTGTAGCCGTCAACGAACGCTCCGGGGCCGCCAGCGCGGAACAGGAGCGTCGTCTGGACCGGATTGGTGTGGTCAGACTCCGATCGTCCAGCCGTAAAGCGACCGTTCAGCCGGTCGCTGAACTGATGCTCCACATCCAAAGTGACTTGCGTGAACTCGGTCTGAAGCTCGTCGCGGCGAAGTTCGCTGCGGATGACGACGTCGTCGAGTTCGGCGGCAACGATCGAATTACCCTCGATAGTTGCGCTTTGAACGTCAATGCCGCCGACGCCGATCGTCAGGTTCGACTGCAGGAAGGTTTCCTCGCGTGTGCCCTCGAAGTTGGAGTAGAGCGCGCTGAGGGTGACGTCGGTGTCGCGCGTCGGGGACCATTGCAGCGCGCCAGTGATGCCGAGGCGGTCCTGCTCGTGCTCGTAGATGTCGAAGCGCGGCAGGCGCGGACGGAAGGCCGCGTTGAGCGTAGCCGTCGGGATTCCCGAGAAGTTGTTTGCGTCGGCGAAGCCGCCGGCCGACCAACGAACCGTGCTTGCGCCTTCTTCACGCGACTCGCGGCTCGAATGAGCGATCGAAAGCAATGCTCCAAGCCGGCCGCCGCCGCCGATGTCCCAGCGATTGCTGATCAGGAACGCCAGACGCGGATCGGTGCTTTCTGAGAGATCATTATACTGTAGCTGCCCGGAGGCGACGAGGTTGAAGCCTTCATAGTCGAACGGCAGCGCCGTCCGCAGGTCGACGGTGGCGCCAAGCGAGCCTTCTTCGATGTCGGCGGACGACGTCTTGCGCACCAGGATCGAGTTGAAGAGTTCAGACGCGAAGATGTTGAAGTCGAACGAACGGTCACGGTTGTTGCCGCCGGTGGCGTCGGTGCTGCCGGTGGTGGTCAGCGCTTCCATGCCGTTGATGCGCACGCGCGTGAACTGCGCGCCGAGGCCGCGCACCGTGATCTGACGGCCTTCGCCGGCGTCGCGGGTGATGGCGACGCCAGGGATGCGCTGGATCGATTCCGATAGGTTAAGGTCCGGAAAGTCGGCGATGTCCTCAGCGACGATCGCGTCGACCGCGCCCACCTCTTCGCGTTTGATGTCTAGCGCTTGCGCCAAGCTTGCCCGGAAACCGGTGATGACGATTTCCTCTTCCTCGACCACATCTTGCGCGGCTGCCTGGCCGGACAGGCCAGCGGCGAACGCGGCGAGTGATGCGCCAAGCAGCAGCGACAGCTTGGGGCGCGAATGTCCCTTACCACTCATGTTGTATTCCTCCCCGATTGACCCCGAGTGCGCCTGGCTTGTCGACCTGCCGCCTGGAATTCTTCTGACACCGGTGTCATTTCCCTGTATGATACCGGTGTCAGTGGAGCTTACCAGCGATGTTCGGTTTGACAAGCGAAAGACGCCTCAAATGCGATAGGTGTCGCGTGCCGGATCTTCTCGCAGGTGCGAGATGACGGCGCGCCGGGCTTTTGCGCGCGGGCGCGAACACTAGTTTGGTGCGTGCATGGCCGAATTCATTCCCGTCCCGCCGTTCGATCTGGTCGTCTTTGGCGCGACAGGCGACCTTTCGCTCCGCAAGCTGTTTCCGTCGCTGCTGCACCGCTTTCTGGACGGTCAGATCCCGGCGCAGTCGCGGATCATTGGCGTCGCGCGCACCGAGATGGACACCGACGGGTTCCGGCGCATGGTGCACGAAGCGCATCTGAAGTTCGCGCCGAACGACACGCTCGACGAAGCGAAGTGCGCGGCGTTTCTGAAGCATGTCGAGTACGCGCGCGCGGACGCCACAGCGCCGGCGAGCGAGTGGGGCGCGCTGAAGGAGGCGCTGACGAACGGCAAAGGCAACGTCCGGATATTCTATCTTTCGACCGCGCCGTCGTTGTTCGTGACGATCGCGCAGCGTTTGGCCGAAACCGGCCTAGCAACGCCGACCTCGCGCATCGTGCTGGAGAAACCGATTGGCCGGGATCTCGCTTCGTCCCGGGCGATTAATGACGGCGTCGGCGCCGTGTTCGATGAACAGCGCACGTTCCGCATCGATCACTATCTCGGCAAGGAGACGGTGCAGAACCTTTTGGTTCTGCGCTTCGCGAACATGCTGGTCGAGCCGATATGGTCGCGTGCGACGATCGACCATGTGCAGATTACGGTGGCCGAAGAGCTCGGCGTTGAAGGGCGTGCGGAGTACTACGACAAATCCGGCGCACTGCGGGACATGGTGCAGAACCATATTCTGCAGCTTCTGTGCCTGGTGGCGTTGGAATCTCCAAACTCGATGGATGCGGATGCGATCCGCACCGAGAAGCTCAAAGTGCTGTCGGCCCTCCGGCGGATTGGGCCGGCGGATGTCGCGTCGAAGACGGTGCGCGGGCAGTACAAGGCTGGTCTCGTGAACGGCGCTAAAGCGCCGGCTTATGTCGAAGAAGTTGGCAAGCCGACGCGAACCGAGACGTTCGTCGCCATCAAGGCTGAGGTCGATAATTGGCGTTGGGCGGGCGTGCCCTTCTATCTTCGCACCGGCAAACGCATGGGCGCGCGGCGATCGGAGATCGTCGTCCAGTTCAAAGATACGCCGGTGCCGATCTTTGGCGCGGGCGCCGGCGCGCCGAACAAGTTGGTGTTGCGCCTGCAGCCGGACGAGGGCGTGCGCTTGTGGCTCAACATGAAGGAGCCGGGGCCGGGCGGCTTGCGGGTGAAGACGGCGCCGCTCGATCTCTCGTTCGCGGAAGAGTTTGGCGGCTTGCGCTATCCCGATGCATACGAGCGGCTGCTGATGGATGTCGTGCGCGGCAACCTCTCGCTGTTCATGCGCCGCGACGAAGTGGACGCGGCGTGGACGTGGGCCGATGCTTTGCTGGCGGCATGGGACGAAAGCAGCACAGAACCGCATCTCTATGCGGCGGGCTCGAACGGGCCGACGCAATCGGCCCTGCTCATGGATCGCGACGGCCGCGCCTGGTGGGATCCTGAGT
>CALBST010000452.1 GCA_937967425.1 uncultured Caulobacteraceae bacterium | reverse complement strand
GCGATAACCGTCGCGGCTGAGGCGATAGCCGAGGTCAGCATCCTCAGTGACGTTAAACCTGTGCCTCGGATTCCGCTTCCCTACCAAGCGCTTGCGCACGTTTGGGACGCGAATGGGACGCGATGGGTCCCTCTCTCCAAACTGCTGAAACGCAAGCGGAAATTATTGCGATCCTCGCTGACGTTGAATAATTTTGGGCGATTTTACCGCATTTCGCCGCATTTCCGCGTGTGCCGCGCATCGCCTTGCAGCGATTGAGTTTTTCACTCTAGCTCCATGCATCGGGTCCCTACCGTGCCCTCGCGTTCCCTACGTCGCCCTCGATCGGGAATGGGACAGGAATGGGATTCTTGGCAATGAGTGGAGTGAGTAAGTTGCCACGCGTAGCAAATCTGAAGCTGAAATTGACCCGTCGCGCGATCGAAGAATTGGAGCCGGCGGGACGACGCTATCGCGTGCTCGACGCCGATGTGGCGGGCCTTTCGATCATGGTGATGCCGTCCGGCCGCAAGACTTGGTCGGTGCGGTACACGCCCGAAGGCGGTCAGCCGACCGAGGCCGTGCTCGGCGACTATCCGGGCATCCTGCCGGAGAAGGCGCGCGACTATGCCGGCAAGGTTCGCGCCGGAGCGCGCCTTGAAGGCAAGGATCTCGCCAAGGAGCGTAAGGAGACGCGCCGCGTCAACGCCATCCGGCGTGAGCGCACGGTCGAGAAGGTGCTCGAAACCTATATGATCGACGCCAAGCGCCGAATGCGCGAATGCACGATCGTCCGCCTTACGTCGACCATCAACCTGCATGTGAAGCCAAAGTTCGGCGACAAGGGGATCGCCTTCATTACGCTCGATGAAGTGCGCAAGCATGTGGAGGGGATTGAGGATTCGGGCCGCCCGGGCGCCGCTCGGAGCGTCTGCGCCGCCATGAAGGGCCTCATGTCCTTCGCCTTGCAGCGCGGCCTGATCGACGTGAACCCGCTCGCCGGCTATCCGGGGCCGGGGATCGCCAGCCGCGAGCGCGTGGCCACCCAGGAGGAGCTTCGGCTGGTCTGGCTGGGCCTTGAGGACATGGTCAAGAACCCCCAGGCGCGGTCGACGGCGCAGGCGCTACAACTGGCCATGGTCACGCTTCAGCGCCGCAGCGAGGTCGCCGGGCTCTCTAAATTCGAAGTGGATCTGGCCGGCCGGCGCTGGACCATTCCGAGCACGCGGACCAAGAACAAATCGCCTCAGGTCGTCCCCTTGGCGCCGATCGCGCTCAGGATCGTCAAGGAGGGGTTCGCCCATACAGGGACCGAGCAGGCGTTCTCGGGGCGCAAACGTCAGATCGCCTCCACTGGCCACGCGCTAACGCGGGGCTTTATCCGGCTCCGCGAAGACGTCGGGGTAGGGGAGCTAACTGTTCACGACCTGCGCCGGACCGGCGCCACGATGATGGCCGAGATCGGCATATCGGGCGACATCATCAGCCGCATTCTGAACCACACGCCGCCCGGACCGCAGGTGACGAAGATCTACAACCGTTTCGACTACGAGCCGCAGAAGCGGGCTGCGCTGGAGAAGTGGGAGGCCCATCTCATGAGCATCGTCCGGCAGAAGCCGAAGAAGCGGGGGCTGGAAAAGAGGAGTGCGGAAGCGCGCTGAGGGGCGTTTGGAGCACGAAGCCAGCGGCGTGGAAGGCGGCAATTAATCATGGCCCGACGGATTGGCCTCGTCGCGAAACCGATCGTCAATGGGCGGTCTGGCCGCGCTGCGCCGCGCCGATGCGCGTCAGCTTCGTCGCAATGACGGTCGTCACCAATCGTTTGGACACGCTCTGCGCCGAAAGCGCCAGCACAAGATAGGCTGCAAGGCAGAGGCCGAACAGCAACGCCGAGTTCGCCGGTTTCCAGCTTGGCAGGATCAGCAGCCCGATCGCGGCGAATCCCAGCAACAGGCACACTGTGGCGGCGTCGCGAAGAATGAGATAGCGCCGGTGCGTTTCGGCGACTTCGACCGCATTCTCGGCCTCCTTCAGCCAACGATACCAGATCGTGTTCTGCTCGCGTGGCGTTGTCGGCATGGGGTCCAGCGCCTTGCCGAGTTCGTTGAGATCAATCCGGTCATCCTGTTGCGCGTACAGCGTAAATGCGCGCGCGCCGGGCAGGCGATCGCGAATGCGCCAATGCACCGCCATCTCCTTCCAAGCCCGCGTCGGCAATTCCTGCAACGCCAACACGGCCAAGCCCAGGAGGCCGGCGACCGATGCGTGCTGCGCGGCCAGGAGCCATGTCAGATTGGACGGGGCGGCGAGCAACACGACGCCGCCGACATAGCAGATGACGAGGGGCGCCAGATACCGAACGCCGATGCCGGCTTTGAGCGGTTTTGCCGTCATGAACTTGCTCCAAGCGAGCGCGTCGCGAGCGCGCGCCACCCGCGGGGATGACGAACCAAAAGCGTTCGCGGACGCGCGTCTGCGGCGTCGATCTCGCGCGCGCTGGCGTAGTCGATGGGAGAGGGGCCGCTCTCCACGATATGCGAATGCCAGGTGCCAACGACCTCAAGGCCGCCTTTCGTCGCCTCCGGCAGGCCTGGTCCGTCGCGGGGCGCGAGCACAAACCGCCCAGGCGCGGAGACGCTGCCCGGCGGCGGCGGCTCCAACGCGACCACGATGATCTTGCGAAGCGCCTCGAAGGCGCGCCCGATCAAATAGCCGCCGGTCTCGTTGGGCGCTGCGCGCGCGCTTGCGGCTTCGATCTCTTCGGCAAGGGGTGCTGCAAGGCGAATGCTCCACGATGGCGCGCCGTCCGCGTTGATCGCCAAGAATGGCGCATGCGCGATCGTCGCCGCGTCCGTCGCAAGGCCGTCAAACCGCAGCAGGTGAACCAGGCCCTGGTTCAGCGTTCGCGAACGGGCGCGCAGCTCGATGAGGCGGTCGGCGAGAACGCCGGCGAACCGGGATATGCGCGCGTCGGGCATCAACAGCGTCATCGAGGCGCACCCTTCGCCGACCTGTGTGCGCTCCGCTTCGATGAAGGCGCGCTCGAATTCCGGACGCCGGCCCATCTCCGCAACGGCCGCGAGATAGAGATCGAGCCCGCTTGGATTGCGCGCGCCGCCTTCCTCCGTCACCAGCGCGAGGCTTCCGTCCGCGATCAGTCCGGCCTCGACCACTTGGCCCGGCAAAGCCGCGCTGCTCGCTGCGGCGAGACCATTGCGCACCGACAACGAGCCGGTCGTGTTCAGGATCAACAGGTCATCGCCGCTGAACATCGAGCGGCGATGCTCCTCGTGCTTCAGCAAGTGAAGGACATCGAAGGGCGCCCCTTCCACGTTTGCCTCAAAAGCGTTGGCGAGCCGCGCTACGGCGGGCGCCTTCAGCACGGCGCCGTCGATCGCGGCCGTCATGGCTTCGGGTCCGAGCGCATGACGCGCGGCGTGATGGGGCTGGTAATGGCCTTTGTCGATAATCCAAGCGGGCGCTTCACCCCGGCGGATCTCGTGGAGGGCGATTTTTGAGCCGAGACTGCCAACGCCCACGAGGGTCAGCGGCCGCACGGCGCTGGGAACGCCCGACATCTTTTGCAGCAGTGGGCGCGTCACCGCCTCTGTCAGACGGGCGTGTTCGACGCGCACGTTCGTTCCGTCGTCGAAGCGGCCGTCCGCGCCCGAGCGGCAGATGAAAGGCAGCAGCTCGATGTCGCTGTCGGCGCCGATCAGCGGGAGCGGCCGTTTGGCGGCGAGAATGACGGCGAGGGGAAAGCCGCGCCAATCGCGCCGCCACAGGCTGCTTACAATGCCGAGCAGCGCGCTCAGCGAGTCCGCCAGCCCAATGCGCGCCGCTTCAGCGATAAGGCCTTGAAGGCCTTGAACCGGGCCGCCGAAGAAGTCGGAATATATGACGAGTTCGCCCTGCGTGTCGCGCGCGCAGGGGACAAACAGGCACAGCGTCGAACCGGCGGCGCCGTTGGTGCTCAGGAGGCCGTCAAGCGATGCCAGTCCCGCGAGCGGCGCCTGTGCTTGCGCGCCGGCGAGCTGGAAATAGCCGCCCTCAAACTCCTCGCCATTCCACAATCTCGTCGAGCGAAAGACCGCGCGCAGAGCGACGGAGGCCGGCGCGGCCGCGCGGCGGCGAAGCTGGCCGATGTTGGCGATGATCTCGTCGCCCAATCCGTCGCGCCTGGTCGGCTCCCAGCCTTGCGCTGCGTTGATCAGATTGTCGGCGGCGGCGCAATGCAGCCAGACTTCGAGACTATTGAGGACGCCGTCGATGCCTTGGGCGGCGTAAGCTTCCTGCGGCGTCGCCGTGCTGAGGCAGGGCTCCACGCGGTCGCCGCGTATACGGGGCTGAATATGTGGCAGATTGCGTGGAAAATCGCGCCTCAACGTGAAACGCGGTGCAATCAGCGGGAAGCCGTGCGGGAAGTCAACATGCACGAGTTCGCGTTTCCGTACGCCTTTCGCCGTCACGCCGGCGGCGCGGCTGGCCAGAGGCAATTCGACCGCGAGTTCGAAGCCGGCGTTGCACTCGTCTCTGGCGTTCACATAGGCCCAGCGCACAAACGACGGCAACGCCGCGATCCGTTGCGCGGCAATGGCGCATTCCAGCGGCAATTGCGAAGGATCGGAGTCGCGGCGTCGGCTCATCCGTGCAGGACGGGCGTCGTCCCGACGCTGGCGCGCGCCGGCGCCTTGCGGACGCGCTGCAAACCAGAGGGGGTCAGGTCGAATTCCAGCACGGCGTTCGGGGTGTCTTCCGTGCAATAGAAACGGCCGTCCCAGCCGATGATGTCGACATATTCGCGCTTGGCGCGGATGCAGGGCGGGTCGGCGTCGTCGTCGGTGATTGGCTTCGAGCTGGAGACGATCGCCGCGCGCGTCACGTCGCGGACTTGAGACAAGGCCGCGCGCGCCTCGGCGCTGACTTCGGCGTCCTCGCCAAGCTCGCTCCAACTATCGTAGGAAAGGCTGTGCCAGGAGCAGTGATGCGGGGCGAGCAGAAGATCATAGCTCAGCGCGTCGTCGCGGGTATGGCGGCGCGATTGCCGCTCCCAAATCGCTACCTCGGCGTCGCCGCCGGTCAGGAACCGCACCGCGTCCTGCTTCCAGCCGCCCTTGAGCTTGAAGCGCAGGATCACGCTGGAGCGGTTCTTCGCCAGCACTTCTTCTTCCGCCTCATCGTGGCTTGGCGGAAGCGGCCCAAGCAGAAGCGCTTCGAAATCGCTGTTGTTGCGCCCAGCCGCGCCCACGATGGTGTCGTCGATCCGCACGACGATCGCGGCGTGCGGGGCGGACTTGCCGTTCTCGTCCTCGCCGAGGATCAGCAGGCGGTTGCCATCGGACACCACATAGCTGTTGGCTTGATTTACCGCGAGGCGCCGGCGCGCTTCGCGATTGAAGGCCTTAGCGTCGTCGCAGAGCGACTGGCCTTTCCGCGCGCGGCGCCTGAAAATGATGGGCGAGGACCAGATCTCGCGGATGAAAATCTTGTCTTCTTCTGGATTCCATGCGCCGGCCGGGCCCAGATGAAAGTGACGATCAAGCCCGGCGCAATGGTCGCGATCAGGATGCGATAGGCAGAAGACGTCGAGATAGAGCCTGCCCTTGGCGTCGCGACCACGCGCCTCCAGCCGGTCACGCAACGCCGAAATGGCGTCGAACGTGTCGTCGTCGGGATCGTCAGCCGCTTGGCGGATGTTGCAGTCAATCAGAATGTGCTGACCGCCCTCCAGGCGGATCAAGGTCATGTCCCCGCAGCCCACGGGGAAGAAAGAAACTCGGGCGCTCATCGAAATGGCTCCGGGCGGATTCTGCCGCCTCTCATGCGCTTCGCCGGGAATCCGGTCGCGGAACGAATCTCTATCCCACCGATTGCGTTTGAGTCAACACGAAGCACGCTATGTGGGTCAACAGCGTGTTTTATACAAACAATGTTTGTGTTGTTGACGTGGCTCGCAAAGTGATCGATGTTTGTGTGGATGACGGACATGGAGCTTTACCGGGCGCTGGGCCGCGCCGTCGCGAAGCGCCGCAAGGAATTGGGGCTGACCCAGGCGCATGTCTCAGCTGGCATAGGACTCACCCGCGCTTCCTTGGCGAACATTGAAACCGGCCGTCAGAAGCTGCTGCTGCACCAAGTCTATCGCTTGGCGAACGTGCTTCAGCTTGGCTCGATTCTCGATCTTGCGCCGGCCCGTTTCAAATTCGAGTCTGACGCGGTCGCGCCAGCGCATGACGAACTGCCGCTCGACGCCGCCAAGGTAACGCAAACGCAAAGGCAGCAGGTTGAGAATGTGGTCCGCTTGGCCTTGGCGGACGAACGGCCGACACGGAAGAGGAAGGCATGAGCGTTTCTAACGTGGCCGCTGCGCGCAGAGAGGCCCAGAAGCTGATCGAACGGTTTGGCGTCGCGTCCCCGCCCGTGCCTGTCGAGCGGATCGCAAAAGAACTCGGCATTCGCGTTCAATATGCGCCGTTCGACGGCGACCTTTCCGGCATGGCGTTCGTGAAGGGCGGCACGCCGATCGCCGGCGTTAACTCATTGCATCATCCAAACCGGCAGCGCTTCACGCTTGCGCACGAAGTCGGACACATCTTGCTCCATCGCAAGGTCATCGAGTCGGAGGTGCATATCGACAAGGGCTCGCTCCGCCGCGATACGCTGGCGGCGGCGGGCGTTGATCCGCTCGAAATCGCGGCCAACGCTTTTGCGTCGGAACTCCTCATGCCCGAGCAGATTCTGGAAGGCGTGCTCGGAGGCCGACCTGTTGATCTCGAAGATGATGCGCTAATCGCCTCGCTTGCCAAACGTTTCAGGGTGAGTGAGGCCGCCATGCGATATCGGCTGCAAGCCTTGTGAATCGCCCGTGAGCTTCGTTCTTTACGACGTTGAAACCACGGGGCTACGAACGCGATTCGACCAGATTCTTCAGTTCGCGGCTGTGCGAACCGATGCGGATCTCGCGGTCACGGATCGCCTCGACATTCGCATCCGGCTCATGCCGCATGTCGTCCCGTCACCGACCGCGCTCCATGTGAACGGCGCCGACATCGCCGATCTCGTGAATGCAAATTTGCCGTCGCACTATGAAGCTGTGTGCGAAGTGGCCGCGAAGCTTCGGTCGTGGTCGCCGACGGTGTTCCTCGGTTACAATTCCATTCGGTTCGACGAGGAGTTTCTGCGGCAGGCGCTTTATGTTTGCCTGCATCCGCCGTTTCTCACCAACACGAATGGAAACGCCCGCGCCGACATTCTTAATTTAGTACGGGCGGTGGCTGTGTTGGAACCGGACGCGCTTCGGATTCCTGATGAAGAG
Source organism: uncultured Caulobacteraceae bacterium (assembly GCA_937967425.1). The sequence continues at coordinate 74,172 of CALBST010000452.1, read as the reverse complement.
GGGAGGTCGTGTTTTCGCCTCGAAGCGCTCGTGCGCGCCAACGGCTATACTGGCGGCGCGGCCCACGACGCAGCAAACGATGTGGAGGCGGCGCTGCACCTGTGTCGCCTGGTCTCAAACCGCGCGCCTGATGTTTGGTCGCGATTTTTGCGCTTCGCGCAACGGCGCGTCGCATCGGAATTTGTGGCTGATGAGGAGGCCTTTGTTTATTTCGATCAAGTCGGCTCGTTTCACTCGAACCACATTGTCACGAACCTTGGCGTCAGTCCGTCGCGTCCAGCGCTGCATTTTTGTCTCGATCTCAAGACGGATATAGATGCGCTCGTCGCCATGGACGCGGCGGCGCTTGCGGAGGCGATCGCCGCTCAGCCGCGGCCGATTAGGCGTTTGCGCGTCAACGCGGCGCCGCTACTGATTCCGCTGTATGAAGCGTCCTCCGAGCTTCTGGAGGGCAGGTCCGAGGAAGACTATCTCGCCCGAGCCAGGCTGCTGCGCCAGGACGAAGCGTTTGTCGGCCGCCTTATGGAAGCGGCGCTGGCTGGCGAGCGAACTTACGCCGACTCGCGGCATGTCGAAGAACAGATCTATTCCGGCAGCTTTCCTTCAGGCGAAGAGGCTGCGCTCATGCAGGAATTTCACGCGCTTGAGTGGCCGTTTCGCCGTGATGTGGCGGCGCAGTTCTCCGATGCGCGCCACCGCTCTCTAGCTATGCGGATTTTCTATCTGGAGCGGCCTGATCTGCTGCCGGTGGAGCAGCGCATGCGCATATCTCGCGCGATCGAACAGCGCTGCCGAGGCGAAGCGAAAGCGCAGCCGGCCTGCCTCACGCTGCGCGAGGCGATGGCCGAGCTTGAAGGGTTGCTGGCGAGCGAGGAATCTGAGCAGGGGCGGCTCCGGCTTCGCAATCTCGAAACCTATTTCAGATCACTGCTTTTAGCTGACGGACCACGCGATTCTGACCCCTGAGAAAGAGGTTCTTGGAGGTCTGAGAGGGCAGGGAGAGGCGAATGCCAGACCCGGTTAGAGGTAGAAAAGAAGCCTTTGCGCGTGTGTTGGAAGATCCAACGCGGGAAAACTTCCGCGACTTGCTGCGAGAGCACACCGGGGAGACACCAAACCTGGATTTCAAGGCTGAGTGGCCATCCTTGGATAAACTCGCGCGCCACATCCTTGCATTTGCGAATAGCGGTGGCGGCTGCATTGTGATTGGCGTCGCCGAAAAGGATGACAAAACACTGGAGCCAGCAGGCCTCACTACGCTGAAGGATAAGGTCGATGTCACAAAGACGCTCAACAACTGCCTGCCAGAGAGTTTACTTCCGCTCGTCCATATCGATGACTTTGCATACGAAGCTTCTGAATATCCCGCGCTTGTCGGCAAGAAATTTCAGCTTATCACTATAGTCTTTAGGCCGGAACTTCTTCCTTTCGTGAGCGAGAAGGGGAATGCCGACATTCGGCTCGGCGCGATTTACGTTCGTCGGGGTACAGAAAGTGCTGAAGCGACACACGACGACGTCCAGCGCCTGATAAACGAGCGCTTGGCGACGGGGTATTCAACGGCGGCGGTTATGGCGTTGGAAGATCATCTGGATCAGTTGCGGGTATTGGAGAAACAAATTCCTCGGACAATCACAGTATCGAGTTCGTTGGCGGGCATAGCTGCGATCGCCTCGGGCAATACCTGGACGAGGTTGTTCGGACTCGAGACCAAGCCAAATCCGGCTTTCCCGAATGAGGATGTCGATGCGTTTGTTCGGAAGATGTTCGAGGCGAAGAAGAATCTAATTGCAAAGGAACTCGGAGTAGAGGCACGCGGCCATTAGCCTGGCTCAGCCGCGTGCGCCAGCGGAAACCCTCTCGCAACGGATCGAAGTTAGTTTGAGGCACAGCCAAGGTCTGCGTCGAACGCACCGAGCGCGCGCTGGACCCGCGGGAGAAGGCGCAGCCCGCTGCGGCGCTCGACCTCGTCGATCGCGACGATATGCGCGCAATAATGCGCGCCGCGCGGCGTGTCCTGCTCCATGATGAACGCGGTCGCGGCCGCGCCGTTGCCGGCGATCACGACCTTCCAATAGCCCGACGGGATGCGGTGCGGCGTGCTCTGCGCCTCGGGCAGAGACGGCATGTCGCGTTCGTAGAGGGGGCCGGTCAGCACATAAACCCGCGCGCCTGCCTCGGCGAGGGCACGTTCGCGGCTCTCCAAATGCTCCCAAGGGCCCTGGTTCAGAGGCGCCATCTGCGGGGTGATGTTGGAGAGGTAATTGGTGTCGCGCCAATGGTCGGTGCCGGAGAACGCGGCCAAGGGCGCTTGGTGCCCGCGATCGGTTCCGAGCGCCGCATTGGCGCCGTCGTAATCGCCAGGCTGCAACGTTTCGTTCGGATCGAGCCAGGGATCGGCCGCCCAGTTACGGCTTTGCGAGCGCCCGACGGTCTGCGGCGTGACGACATAGGCGACCCAATCCGCGAACTTGGTCTCGCCATTGGTGGAGAGCGCATAGATCTCGCGCACGATCAGCGCGTTGCCGGCCGGCGCGCCGACCGGGCAGGCGCCGTTCAGGCAATGGAACGTATTCAGGCGAACGCCGCCGCGCGGGCGTTCAAGCTGGGCTTGTATAGTCGGCTCGTAGTGCGGCCGCGGCGTGGCGCAGGCAGCGAGCGCGATCGCCGCAAATAGAGCTGAGAGTTTCCAGAACATTGTGGTGTGCTCCCACGCGATGGAATGCCTTCTTATTCAACGATTCGACGACGAGACGATGCGGTCGCTCAGCCGGAGGCAAGCGCGTTGGTTTCCGCGAGAAGATGGAAATCGAGATCGGGATAGAGGTGGGAAACCAGCTGCCGGCTCGCGCGCCCGGTGCGATGCGGCGCGGCAGCACGAAGGCGCTACCGCAATTGCTGTGCCGCACGCGTAAGAGGCGCCCGCACCTATTCGGCAAGGGCAGCCGGGATTCCACCCACATCTGGTTCGCGGCAATGACGGCATAGGCTGCGAGCCTTGGCGCGGCGAATAAGCGTCAATCTCTTCGGTTCAGATTTCGAAACCGGTATGTAAAGGTGTGGCGCGGCATTTTCTTATGCGGCGGTGACGCGCGACGCTGTTCGCTGACTACTGGGAGGGTCTCGTTACAGAGGGGGCCCTAGCTTTGAGGAAGGCCCACCCCGCCCCTACAAGTCCTGGCTGAGCATGATCGAAATAATAAATAGATAGTTGTGACATCAGATCGCGGTATCGCCCTTTTGATCGAAAGCGGTTGTAAAATTGAGTCTCCGGCAGACGCTCCAACATCATGGAGCAAAGACGGCCGGTCAGAACGAGCGCAATGGAACCATGCATCAGCGCAACATCACCGCAGGTGGCGCCGAAGATAGCGCACAAGCGCTGAAGTGACGTTTCAGCCGTCTCGTCCGAGCGACAAAGGCCGGCGCGCCAAAGCGCGTCTACATCTTCAATTAGGCGAGGGTCCGGCGCGCGTGCAATCTCACTATAAATCTCCATAAGACCTGGACCGGAGACAATCCTCTCCACGGAAACCCGCCCGTATTGCTTACGCAGATTAGAGGCTATTGCGTCTTCAACCTCGTCCTGAGGGGCGAAAGAAATGCGTCCGCCTTCCGTTGGAATAACAATGTAGCTGTTGTGGGTGCGGTGTAGCTGCGCCACACCCAAGCCGGTGCCGGGACCAATCACAGACAAGTTTCCCGTCGCGGGCGGGAGGGAATGTGGGCCGAATATTTGCCGAAGGGCGGCTGGCGCCGCATTGCCCACTGCGTGCGCGACAGCGCAGAAATCATTGATGACAAGGCAGTGACGAAGACCAAACTCGTTGCGGAAATCACTTGGATCAAAGCACCAGGTATTGTTCGTGAGCTTATAGATGCCGGCAGACACGGGTGCTGCGATAGCAATCGCAGCGTCTTGTATCGAAGATCCGCCCGATAAACGAATGTAAGATCGCATGGCCGAAGCGAGGCAATTGAAGTCGCTGGTCTTCAATGTGATCGCTTGTTTCAACTGAATAGGTTCGCAATCGGACAATGTCGCGATCGCGAACCGCGCGTGCGTGCCGCCGATATCCGCAACTATGATGTCAAGCATCTCGGGATCACGGCGCGATTATGCGCGCGCAGGCGGATTCGAAAGATGGTTTGTGGAAGCTCCGAAGTAGATAAAAGTACACCGCTCATCGGGCCGGTAGGCGGTTACATCCTGCCGATTCAGGCGTGTCCGTTTGCCGCCCTTGATTCCCGCTGCGGCGGCAAAACGCGCGTGGGAATCCATGCTCAGGAAAAAATTGCGGATAGAACTGGAATGTCTGCGCATGGGATCATCTGGATCATAAAGTAACTATTTAGATAATAATGTTGATGCGGTTGGCTGTCAAATCGTTCCTTGGGTGGCCGAAGGATCGCAAGAGAGAGGAAAAATTCCTTACTAGATAAAGGATAAGTGCGCTCGTTTGTTGTGCGGCCGCCCCGCTACGCAAGTAGGCGTTGACAGGCCGATGGCTGCCATAAATAACAGAAAGGTTACAATATAGGCGGTTTGGTTCGAACGGTGTAAGATGCTTAAGCGACTAGTGGGGGCGCCCTTTCTGTTTCTCGTCGCATCGGCATGTGTGAGTCATGGCCTGATTGCGGGGGAGCTTGCCGTTGACCGACGCGAGATCGAATCCGCGCGTGCGGCGCTATCGCAAGCGCTCGCATCTCGTTCTCCGGACGAGATCGGGACGGCGACGGTGACGTGGCGTTTGTTGAATGAAGATCTGCCGCCGGAGCGCGCAGAGGAAACCGTGCCTTTCCCTGATTCTGAGGCGGGCATATCCGAAAGCGAAGCCCAGGCGCTAGCGCGCGCATTGTGGCGGCGCATCGAAGACTACGCTTGGTGGGAGAGACCAAACCACGAGCCACAGCCGTTGCGTGTGCCTGCGACGTTCATAGATGCCGCGCTCAATGCTGCTGAAATCACCCAGGACCGTCGGATGCTCGACCGGGCGATTCGGGCGGGCGATTATCTGCTCTCGGTGCAGACGCGGCTCGGAGGCGTATTCGGTTTTCCGGTGCCTCGAAGCCGCCTGGAGCGGGCCGAGAACCAGGCCGCGCTGCGGTTTCTTGAACGCGCGCGCGCGGGCGGCATTCGTTTGCAGGATATCGTCCGTGAGAACTGGATCGTTGAGGATCTGGGAGACGGCGGTTTGAATTTCGACAACGGTTTGGCTGGTGAGAGCCTGTTTGCGCTATATGAAGCGACGGGCGAGCAACGGTTTCTTGCCGGCGCGCGGCGCGCGGCGGATTGGGCGCTGACGCGGCCCTTGGTCGTCAACTACAATTACAATGGATTCAGCGCCGCTCTCCTGGCGCGCGCCTTCGCTGTTACCGGCGAACGCCACTATTTGGACGAGGCGGTGGAGAGGGCGATTTTGGGGGTCGTGTCCGGGCAGTTCAAGCACGGGCCGCAAACCGGATCGTGGATTGACCCGCACAACCGCCGCCATGTCTATCGATACGTGATGATCCGTCAGTTGGCGATCGTGTACGACGTTGTGCCGGAGGATCATCCCGAGAAGGCCGCCATTGGAGAGGCGTTGCAGGCGGCGGTTTGGGCGGTTGAGCGGGAAATGCGCCTCCTCGGCGGGCTCACCACAGGGGATGCGGGTCAGGCGGCTTATTGCGTGCTCGCTCGGGTCGGGACCGCGTCCATGGCCGAGCGCGACCCCGATATCACGCACGCGGTTTATCGCCTGATGGCCAATGGCGCTCGACGCGCCGACCTGCGGGCGCCTGCGGGCGTCATGTGCTTTCTGACTTTGGCGCCGCATCTGAGATGGTGAGGTTTCGGCGTGCGCGGACACAGGCCTGGCCGTTGGGCCCGGCCATTATGGATGGCGTTGATTTGCGAAGCCGGGCGGGGGAGAGGCGATGATGATGGAACAGCCTCTTCTGCTTTTGATCGCGGTCGTGTTCCTGCTGGTCATCCTTTTTGTCGGTTATGCGGCAAAGCGGTTTGTGCGGTCGACGGACGATTTCTATCGGGGCGGCCGCCAGGTTCCCTGGTGGGTGGCGGGCATCTCCATCTACATGGGAAGTTTTAGCGCGCTCGCTTTCGTTGCATTCGCAAGCATCGCATTCTCCGAGGGCCTCATTGGCTTCCTGTTGGGCTTTGGCTTCGTCTTAGCCTATGTGCTTGCGGGTCTGTTCTTCGCGCATCGCTGGCATCGCGCCGGCGTGACGACGCCGGTGGAATATCTCGAACGGCGTTTCGGCCCGGAATCGCGGCGTGCGATTGCGCTGATTTCGGTTTTGTTCGAAATTCTGACCAGCGGTCTTAGGCTCTACGCCTTTGCCATCCTGCTGCACAGCATCGTCGGATTTCCGATCGTGGCGACGATCGTCGTTTTCGGGATAGCCATGGCGCTCGCCGCATGGAGCGGCGGCTTGTGGGCGGTCGTATTGGGCGACGCGGTCCAGTTCGTCATTCTGTTGGCGGGGCTTGTGCCGCTCTTTGTCATGTCGATCGTGCGCATGGGAGGCTGGGAAGAATTTTTGCTGCTTCTCTCGGCCGATCTCTTTTCGGTCCGCGGGGAGCATGATTGGGGATGGCTGCTCAGCTGGCTGGCCGTGCAGGCGGTCGCCGGCAATTTCGGCTTTGCCGCAATTCAGCGCTTTTCAAGCGTCCGCACCGAAGCCGATGCGCGCAAAGCCGCATTTTTGGCGGCGGGGCTCCTGGTGCCCTTGCCTTTTTTGGCGATGGTGCCCGCGTTGATCTGTTTTCATCTGTTTCCAGGGATCGATCCGCAGGAAGCCTTCGGCGTGATTGTTCGAGAGGCTCTGCCCATCGGTCTGATCGGTCTTATGGTCGGGGCCATCGTGGCCGCGACCGTGAGCGAACTCGAATCGTCGTTCAATATCAGCAGCGGCATCCTCACCAGCGATGTTTACAAGCGTTTCCTGCGCCCAGTGGCGGGAGGACAGGAATTGCTGTGGGTGGGCCGCGCCGCGACGCTCGGGGTCGCCGCGGCCGCCATTGCGATGGGCGCGACGCTGGCCCTGTTGGAACTGAAAGTGTTCGACGCCTACGAAGCGCTGGTGAGCCATATCTTCGTCACGCTCTACATCCCCTTTCTTGCGGGTATCCTTGTACCGCGAATGTCCGAACTGGGATTCGCGACGGTCGTTGGCGCCGGCTTGGCGCTTTCGGGCGTCTTGTGGATTTCCGGTTGGACGCCGGGCGATGTGCGGCCGGCGATTCTGGGGGTCGGCTTGGTCGGCGTCATTCTGGTTTCGGTCGCAATGCCCGCGCGCGGCGCGGCCAAGGCAAGAATCGCAGCATTCTTCGAGCGGCTTTCCTCGCCTCATCCGGCCGCGCCGAGCGAGGCCAAGCCAGACTTGACTTCGACACGTCTCATCGCCGTGACAATTCTCGCGCTGGGCGTCGTCGCGGCTTTTCTCCCGTTCGTGTCAGGCTCGGCGGGGGCAGGTCAAATCGTTGAAGCCGGCGTGGCGGCCGCGCTTGTTGCTTTGGGTGCTATATTGTTAGCGGCTTCGTCGCGCCGCGCTTGATCAAGGGCAGTCCGCGTCTCATGGCGAGAAAACGGAGCGTTTAGGTATTGGACGATGTTCTGGAAATGGACGGCTGGGCGCAGGCCGAATTGCTGTCACGCCGTGAAGTGTCGCCAGTCGAGCTTGCGCGCGCGTCGATCGAACGCGCGAACCGGCTAAATCCGCAACTCAATGCGCTGGTGTGCGAGCGGTTCGAGAAAGCGCTCGCGCGGGCTTCGCTTGGCGGCTTCAAAGCGCCGTTCCATGGCGCGCCGGCCACGCTGAAGGATCTCTCTCCCCTCGAAGGCGCGCCGTTCGTGCGCGGTGCGCGCGCTTTTCGCGACGCAGTTTCGGAGACTTCCGGGTTCCTGGCGCAGCGTATGGAGCGCGCCGGACTCAACATCATCGCCAAGACATCGACCTCGGAGCTTGGGCTTTCGCCGTTCGGACGCTGCCAGGTGTCGGGCGATACGCGCAATCCATGGAACCTGCTTCACGACAGCGGAGGCTCCAGCGCCGGCGCAGCGGTAAGCGTGGCGAGTGGAATGGTCGCCTTTGCGCAGGCGGGCGACGGGGGCGGCTCGATACGAATCCCGGCGAGCGCCTGCGGCCTCGTCGGCCTGAAGCCGACCCGCGGCTACGCCACTCACGCGCCTAATCCAAATTGCGACGGTTTTCTGGTTTATGGCGCAGTCACGAAGAGCGTGCGCGACGCTGCAATGTTTGCCGATGCCATCTGCGGCGCAAAAATGGGCGATCGGTGGCGGAGGTCGCCCACGCGGCTTGTGAAGGCCCTCAGGGCTCCGATCCGTTCGCTGAAAATCGCGCTCGCGCCTCAAGGGCTTATGGGCTTGCCGGTTTCGGCGGAGGTGTCGGCGGCTGTGCGTGGCGCAGGCGAAACGCTGGAGGCGCTCGGCCATGCCGTTGTTGAGGATAGGCCGTCGTTGGACGGTGCTTCGGTGCTAGAGGCGGCTGTCGCGATTTTTTCCGTAGGCGCGGCGCGTGTCGTGCATGGGCCAGGTTCCGATGCGTCGAACTATGAACCCTGGACGCGATATCTGGCGCAACGCGCCATGGAGGGGCCGCCATTTGCGCATTTGCTCGCGTGGGAAGTGTTGCAGAACGCGATCTACGCGAAGGCGGAGTTCTTCCGCCGTTTCGACGTCATTGTTGCGCCGGTCTCGACAGGTGCGGCGCCGCTGATCGCCTCACTCGATCCCGACACATCGATAGCGCAATTCATGACGGACGTGCTGGCGATGTCAGGAGAAAACATGCTCTGGAACGCATCCGGCTGGCCTGCGATTGCAATACCGCTGACGCAAGACGGCGATGGGTTGCCGATCGGCGTGCAATTGATGTCGTGCGAGGGCCAAGACGCGAGGCTCATACGATTAGCGGCGCAGATGGAGGAAGCGCGTCCTTGGGCCGAAAGCCTGCGGGCGCTGCATCGTCGCTTGGCCTGATCCTGCTTTGGCCGCCGGCGCCCTTGCGTGCGTTTCCTTGGCGCATTAGTAACGATAGGGTTACATAATGCGAGGCCTGCGGCGGCGCCGGCGAAACGAGCGGCGCGGGTCGAGGGGAGAAGATGCGAAACGCCAAGTTCAATCTGTCCCGCCGCGATCTCCTTGGCGCCGCCGTTCTGCTTGGGGCCTGCTCGGCCAATCGCACATCCGCGCGGGATTTCGGATCCGCGGTCGCCGCGTTCGACGCCGCTGCTTGGGAGCAGATGCCGGAGGACGTGCGCGCCGCTTTCGAAAGCATCCAGCGCGGACCGTTGCTCGTCGCCATGCGGGAGCGCGACGAAGCTGGTATCCAGCGCTTTGTGGGGGCGGCGAAGCAGGTTTTGGGACGCTGGGTGGGATATCCGGAGGTGCGGCCGGAATACGGCGCCCCGCTCGAACGGCGCCGGCCGTCTTACGACGTGCTGAAGAGCGCGCTTCTGGAGAGCATAGAAGCATTTCTCGTCGCGCCGCCATGGGCTGATCCGACTCAGCGCGGTCCACGCCCCAGCATCAGATTGCGTGTAACCGCCCGAGCAGTCGAGACGCTGCTGCGTACACATCTGGCTGAGGGCTTTACGGGGCAGTTCCAACCGCAAAGCGATTTGGCGGCGGCCGCACTCGCGGGGCTTGACTATGCTTTGGAAATGCAAGCCCCGAACGGAGTGTTTGGGTTTCCCTTCATAGAAGACGCAACGGCCGGTCCGGCGCTGGAGGGGGCCGATTATGTACGCCGCGCTAGGGCGCAAGGACACGATCCTGTCTGGCGCGGATGGATTATCGACGATCAGAATTCCGGCGGCCTGGAATTCGACAACGCGGCAATCGGCGGCGCGCTCCTGCTAGGACACCACGTCAGCGGGCGTGAAGCATATTTGGACGCGGCCGTCAGGGCGGGGGAATGGGCGCTGCGCAGGGAATATGTTCACAACGTGAACTACAACACGCTCAGCGCCTATTTGTTTGCACGACTTTACAGAGTCACGCATGACCTGCGCTGGCTGCGGGCGGCGCAGGACATTTTCAGATACGTAGCTTTGCCTACCCAGCTGCCGAATGGGCGTTGGATGGATCCCCACAATGCACGCATACAATATCATTCGATCATTCTGCGGCATGGATTGGAACTCCTCCTTGCGCTTAGGCAAGCTGGTGACACAGGCGCGGAGGAGATGGTTCCGGCATTGCGCGCCGGGATCGACAATCTGGCGGCGCAAATCGTCACCTATGGCGCGTCCAACATTCATGAAATGCTCTCATTGGAGACCTTGAGTCTCGCAAAGGTGATTTTGGGCGAAAACCCGACCTGGACCGAGGCGGAACATGTCGATTTGAATTATTTCGGCACGCCAGACATTCGCAGGGCGTTGGCGGCCCACGGGTTGATCACGCCGTCCGCTGTCGCTTTGCATTGTGGAGGAGAGGAGCAAATCTATCGGCCCGGCATCGATCCTCTTGAGCGCGGCAATAGGTTTGAGTTTGGCCTCTGAAGGCGGGTGTCCATGCGGGAATCGCCTGGTTTTGCGGTCGTCGGCGCGCGGCACGCGCACGCACTGTCGTTGATAGATGCGCTGCAAGCCGCGGGCGCGCGCGCAAGGATTGTGTTCGAAGAGAGCGACGCGCACGCGCAGGCGGCCTGTGCGGCGGCGCGTGCGCCGCGGGCGCGTTGCGTTGCGGAGGCGCTCGATTGCACTGGCGCGGACTTCGTCTTGTGCGGGGGCATTCCCAGCATGCGCGCTGCGGCGGCGGAGCAGGCCATGCGCGCGGGCCGCGACGTATTGTGCGTCAAGCCGGGTTGCTTGTCTCTTGATGAACTTACGGCCCTAAAATGTGCGCACGAGCAGACCGGACGGATGTTCGTGGTCTGGTTCTCCGAACGGCTGGCCAGTCGTTCCACCTTGGCCGCCATTGAGTTCGCGCAGCGTGGCGTGATCGGCCAGCTTATGCATGTCACCGGGTTCGGCCCGCACCGTCTTTCTCCTCCGGAACGGGAGCCGTGGTTCTTCGATACGCTGAAAGCGGGCGGGATCATCGCCGATCTTGGCGCCCATCAGATCGATCAATTCCTGACCCTTTGCGGATCGCTGGATGCGCAGATCATGCACGCGGCTGTCCGCGAGTCGGGGAACGGGCTCCAGGTCCACGGCGAAGCGGCGCTGCGTGCGGGTCGGACAACCGGGTTCTTTAGAGTAGATTGGCTCATCCCACAGCGCTTTCCGAGTTGGGGCGATCCGCGTCTGTTTATCGTCGGGGAGCGCGGTTTCATCGAGGTGCGCAAGATTCTGGATTTCGGCGCAAGCGGCGACGGCGAAATTGTCATTATCGCGGATCAAACGCGTGTAAGACGGATTGACGCGCGCGGGCATGAACTGCCCTTCATTTCCAGTTTTCTGAAGGATGTGCGTGAGCGTACCCAGAGAGCGGCACCTCAGCCCCATGTATTCAAAGTCTGTGAACTCGCCATTCTGGCGCAAAACGCAGCTGTGCGGCTATGACCACGCTAACGATCGAGCGCCGCACGCGCCGCAGAGTCCAGGATGCGAAGGGCGGCATCGACATCCGCCTCTGTATGCGCGGCCGTTGGGCACATGGATAGGCCCGCCTCGTCTTTGCGGATGAGCAAGCCAAGGCGCGCGCAATGGCGAAGGATTTCGCCATGAAAGACGGCGGAATCCGTTCCCGCCTCTAGCGAGAAAACGACGACCGGAGTGTCGTCGAACGTGTGTGCGTTCACACCCAGGCGCTCGGCGATCGCCTTGATCCCGGCTCGCAAGGCGTCGGCGCGTTGCTGCAAAATGTGCAGCGACGGCGTGGCCTCGAGAATGCGAAGCGTCGCCAGGCTGGCGGCGATCGATAACGACTCGCTTGCGTAAGTCGAGCTTACCCAATTGTCCGCAAGCGGATCCATGATCCGCGCCGAACCGGCGAGCGCGGCGATCGGCATGCCGTTGGCCATCGCCTTTCCGAAGGTCGCGAGGTCGGGCGTAACGCCATAGCGGCCTTGTGCGCCTGCGAGCGCCCAGCGAAATCCCGTAATGATCTCGTCAAAAACAAGAACGGCGCCGATATCGTCGGCGATGGCGCGGAGCCGTTCAAGAAAGCCCGGGGGCGCATGGCGTCCGTATATGGCCGGCGTGACGATGATGCACGCGAGGCTCGACGGTTGCGCGTAGGCCAGTTCCTCCACGCGTGGCGTGTCGCCGAACGGAGCGGTGACGATGAGGTCTCTGTTCGAGGCCGGAATGCCGGCTGGCGTCCTGGTCACGGCCCACCAATCGTGCCAGCCATGATAGCCGCAAGCCAGGATCCGCTCCCGGCCCGTCGTCAGTCGCGCGGCGCGGATTGCGGCGCTATTTGCCTCAGCCCCAGTTTTGTGGAGGCGGACACGTTCGGCGCAGGGAATGAGGCGCACAAGCGTTTCGGAGAGTTCAACCTCTTCCGGGCCGGGGAGCGAAAACAGGATTCCCCGTCGGAGCTGCTGTTCGATTGCCGTGTCGATTTCCGGATGACGATAGCCGAGCACGATCGGCGCCAGCGCCGCGATGAAGTCGAGATATTGATTGTCTTCGATGTCGTAGACATAGCCGTGATCGCCGCGCGCGATAAAAGCTGGAAACGATGTCGGTTCGGCAAACGCGGTGACGCGTTTGCTGATCGTGTTTGTGCCGCCGGGGATGACGCGGCGGGCGCGTTCCCAAAGCGCGGCGCCCGCAGTGAAGGAGCGTTCCTCCCCGACCGGCTTCCCGGAATGATTGAGCGCCATGAGCAGACCGGCTCCCTGCAAGGATCAGGGCTATGAAAACGTCCGCGCAACGCGAGCGCGGCGCCTAATATTGTAACCAGATGGTGAAAAACGCAAGTACGGCAAGGGCGCGCATCAGCTTGGCGATTTCACGACGTAGCGCATGACGACTTCCGCCATATGATCTTCGCGGCGCTTCATCCGGGTGCGTCGGGAGAGATTTTCTCCGAAGATGGTCGATAGCGTATGGACGTTGGAAAGGTAGAAGAAGCCGAGCGATGCAATGGTGATGTAGAGTTCGATGGGGTCGATTCCGGCGCGGAACACGCCACTTTTTTCTCCGCGGCGCAGCAGCTCTCGGATTTGGGCGACGAGAGGGGAGTGCATTTCCCTGATTTCTTTAAGTTCCCTGAGCGTGCGCGCCTCATTGATGTTCTCGTGGATGAGCAATCTCACAAACCAGGGGTGGGTGATGAAGTGTCGGAAAGTGAAGCGCACGAGTTCTTCCATTCCGTCCTTGGGCTCAGCGTTCGCAAGATTGAGGGATTTTTCCCCGGAACGGATTTCGGTGTAGGCTTCGAGTAGAACGGCGCGGTACAGATCCTGCTTGGCGCCGAAATAATGGTACAACATCCGTTTGTTGATGTTCGCTCCTGCCGCGATTTCATCGACTCGGGCCGCGAAGAACCCACGTTCGCAAAATTCCGCTCGCGCTGCGGCCATTATACGGGATCGGGTCAATGCCGGGTTGCGCTTGACGCGCGTGCGGGCCGTGTCAACTTGATGAGAAGGCATCCGCACTCTGGCTCCCGTTGGCGATTCTCTTCTTGGTTACATGCCATATCGGGAGACGGATTGCGAAATGGACTCTGCCCAGGATGGCGGCCGGGGCACCAAAGCGCGTATAGCGCGTATTAAGGGAGAATCAGGATCGCCCGGAAATCATTGACGTTAGTTCCCGTCGGCCCGGTTAGCACCCGGTCGCCGAGCTGACGAAAAAACTCGCCCGATTGGTGCCGTGCGAGGAGGGTGGCGGCGTCGATCCCTAAGGCTCGGGCCTTGTCCAAGGTGTGGGGCCCAACGAGGGCGCCTGCTACCGGTCCGTCGGGATGAAGTGCGCCATCGACGCCATCGGTGTCGCACGCGATCGCGTGAACGCCGGTGCGGCCCCTAAGCGCAAGCGCCAAAGCCAGCGCGAACTCCTGGTTGGGACCGCCGATCCCGCCGCCGCCGTGCGTCACAGTGAGTTCGCCGCCGGACAACAGGATGACGCGCTCGCCCGGTTTCCAGTGACGGTCAATCTGAGCCGCCATCCACGTCGCAACCTGCGTCGCCTCGCCTTCGAGTGCGTCGCCGAAATCGACGCATTTCCAACCTTTGCATCGTGCTTCCTGGGCTGCCGCCGTCAATGCGGCCTTGGCGGTTACAATGGTGCGAAGAACGGTGGGGGCCGCGATCCGCGCGGGGTTCGTCTTGCGAGCGGCGCGCTCCATCGCGGCGCGCAAGTGCGGTGTGTGAAGGTCATGTCGAGACAGCGTCTCCCAAGCTGCGTCAAGCGGAGAGGGAACGGCGATGGTCGGCCCCGATCCGACTATCGCCGGATCGTTCCCGGGCACATCGGAAACCACGTATGTCGATAGCGGGCCATCGCCGCGCGCGCGGCGGAGGCCGCCGCCTTTGATGCGCGACAGGCATGTCCGCACGCGATTGATTTCGGTAATTGATGCGCCGGAGCGAATGAGCTTCTCCGTGAGGCGGGCCTTTTCATCAAGACTAACGCCGTCGATTGGAGCGGCCGCGAGCGCCGAGGCCCCGCCCGACAACAACACCACGACCAGCCTCTCCTTAGGCGCGGTTCGCGCCAGAGCGAGCATTCTTTCGCCGGCAAGCACACTCATATGGTCGGGTATCGGGTGGGAAGCACCAATGACGTCGAGCGAGTTGGATTCGAACATTGCTCCTTGTGGCGCCACGACCAAGCCGGACAATGGCGCATCCCAGGAATCTTCGAGCGCGTGCGCCATCGCCGGCGCCGCCTTGCCTAGAGCAAGCACGATTGCAGGACGACGACGCTCATTTAAGAGAGCCTGGCGCAATGTAGCGCCAGGGTCCGCCGCTGCAACAGCGGTCAGAAACAGCCGCTTCAACAGGACCGCGGCATCATCGCGCGTCGAGTTCGTCATAGGTGTCTACGTTGCCTGAAGGAAGCGCTGTGCGCAGATTCGCAGCACATCGTCGGCATCCCGCTTCCACCAATTGCGCGCCGAGAATATTTCAACCTCGTGATAGCCCCGATAACCGGCCTGTTCGATCCAGCCGCGAATTTCGCGCAGATTGATTACGCCGTCCCCCATCATGCCGCGGTCCAATAGCATATCCTCGGTGGGTGAAAGCCAGTCGCAAATATGATAGGCGAAAATGCGAGAGCCGGCGCGAGCGATCTGCGCTTCCAGGTCGGGATCCCACCACACATGATAGACGTCGATAGCGACGCCCACACCCTCGCCAAGCGCATCGCAAAGGTCGAGTGTCTGGCTGAGCGTGTTAACACAAGATCGGTCTGCGGCGTACATTGGATGAAGCGGCTCGATCGCCAGGCGCACGCCGGCGGAGCGGGCGACCGGAGCGAGTTGCGCCAACGCATCGTGCGTGCGCCGGCGCGCGTCGGACAGGGATTCGTCGCCTTTCGCCAATCCACCGACCACCAGGACAAGGCAATCCGCGTCCAGCGTCGCGGCTTCTTCGATTGCGCATTTGTTGTCGTCGAGCATTGCGCTCCAGCCATGCTCGGCAGCGTTGTTGAACATTCCGCCTCGGCATAGGCCGGAGACTCTCACGCCGGCGTCTCGCAATTGCGCGTGCGCAGTGCGCAAGCCGGTTTCATGGAGCTTATCCCGCCATACGCCGAGCGCGGGAAGCGCATGGCGGGCGCATCCTTCTATGGCTTGACCTAGAGTCCATTGCGGCCGGACGGTCGCTTGATTGATCGCAAGCCGATCGAGCGATGGGGCTGGACTCATGAGGGAAGATCCAGGTTGTGAGCGGCGAGCGCTTTTTTGAAGCGGTGAGCGGCGATGCCTGGTTCGGCGAACAATTCGATCGCACAGGCCAGACGATAGACATCGCACAGGTGCTTCCAGCTGCGCGCGCCTTGTTGCCCGCCCGCCATGACGAAGTGGTCCTGGCGCCCGGAGAGGTAGGCTAAGAATACAACGCCGGTCTTGTAATATCGGGTTGGCGCTTCGAAGAGTTTGCGCGCCAGCGGAATCGTCGGCTCCAGAATATCGCTGAATCCATCATCGTCGCCGCGGTCAAGCGCCGCGAACGCTTGGGATGCGATTGCCGCAAGCGGATCGAATACGCCCAACAGCGCATCGCTATGGCCATGAGCGTCACCCCGGATCAGTGCTGGGAAATTGAAATCGTCGCCGGTGTACATTCGGACGCCAGGGGGCAGGGCTCGGCGCATCTTTATTTCGTGGTTCGCGTCGAGCAGAGAAATCTTTACGCCATCGACTTTTCCTGCATTGGCGCGGATAACATCCAGGCAAGATCGCATAGCGGCGTCGATGTCGGCGCTGCCCCAATACCCCGCGAGGGCGGGATCGAACATTGGCCCAAGCCAATGCAAAATGGCGGGTTTTCTCAGTTGCGAAAGAATCGTCCCATAGACTTCCGCATAGTCCTCATCCCCCCGCGCTACGCGCGCCAGCGCTCGGCTGGCCATCATGATGACTTGAGCGCCGGCGCGTTCGATCTCATCGCACTGCATTTCGTAAGCGGTGATGATATCGCGCAGAGTTGGCGTTGATTCCGGCGGCAGATGATCGGTTCCCGCTCCGCACGCAAGCAGCGATCCAGAGGGTGCCTCTGATGCGGTTGCGCGAATGAGTTCGAGCGCATGAGGCCAGTCGAGGCCGGCGCCACGTTGCGCGGTGTCCATCGCTTCCGCGACGCCTAGACCGTGGCTCCAAAGATGATGGCGGAACCGCAGCGTCGCCCGCCAGTCTATGAGGCAGGTGTCAAAATCGGTCGACCAGGGGTCGACAACGATATGCGCGGCGGCAAAGGCGCGCCGTCGAGGCGTGCGGGCGTCGCGGGGCGGAGTCATTGGTCGAGCGCCTCAGCGCGTCCCTGCTGGGGCGCGTTAAGAGATATCTGGCGCTTCTCGCGGGCGCTCTGCAGCGCCGTTTCAGCGAACCGGACTCCGGCCGCGGCCGAAAAGAAATTCCAGGGAAAGGGCGTATCTTCGACGCAATGGCGTATAAACAAGGCCCATTGCGCCCGGAACGCGTTGTCGTAGCTGCGATCCGCATGGCACGGCAGCCAATCCCCGTAGAAGTCACGCTGTTGCGCCTGGTCGGGATTCCACACCGGCCGCGGGGTAGCTGCAGCAGGCTGAAACCTGAGTTCGGTTAGCCCGGCGACGGCCGAGCCCTTTTCGCCATCGACATGAAAGATCGCGAGGTCGTCCCGCCTAACGCGCGTACACCAGGAGCTGGCGATCTGCACCACGGCGCCGGTTTCCAGTTCGACAATGGCGTGGGCCTCGTCGTCCGCGCTTGCGGCGTAGAGCTGGCCTCGCTCGTCGACCCGCTCGGCGATCTGGGTCTTCGTGGCGCAATAGACGTGGTCGATGCGGCCGAACAGGTTCTCGATGACATAGTGCCAATGCGGAAACATGTCCAAGACGATGCCGCCGCCGTCCTCGCTGCGATAGTTCCAGGAGGGCCGTTGCGCTGCTTCGGCGCGTCCGTCGAACACCCAATAGCCGAAGTCGATCTTCACCGAAAGGATGCGCCCCAGCGCCCCGGAGTCGATCAGCGATTTCAGCTTCACCAGGCCCGGGAGCCATAATTTATCATGCACTACGCCATGCTTTTTCCCGCGCGCCTTGGCGCTGCGCGCAAGTTTCAGGGCGCTGTCGTAAGTCGAGGCGAGCGGCTTTTCGGTGTAGACGTGCTTGCCCGCCGCCAGCGCGCGCTCCACGAGGTTTTCTCTCATGATCGTGCTGCCGGCGTCGAAAAAGATCGATGCGCGAGGATCGGCCAGAGCTGCGTCAATGTCAGGGCCCCAGTCCGGAATGTTATGCGCGCGTGCGAGTTGCGCGAGACTATCGGAGTTTCGACCCACAAGGATGGGGCGCGGCACGATGCGTCGGCCGTCGCGGAGCGGCACGCCGCCTTCGTCGCGCAGCGCCAGGACGGAGCGGATCAGATGCTGCGTTTTGCCCATGCGTCCGGTGACGCCATGCATGACCACGCCGATTTCGTCCAAAGCCATTTGCCTACCTCAAAAATCCGTAGCCCAAGGCTATAGTTAGTAACTGGATGGTGAAATGTTGACAACAGGGCGGCCCCTTGATAATTCTCCTCATAAGTAACTATCCGGGGAAAACGTCGGATTGCGCCGCAAAGCCGGCGCGAGGGGAGGGAAGCACATGTCGAAGTCGCGCAGGCTGGGTGTCGATACTTGCGTCATCAGAGCGGTGTTGGCGGCGATAGCGCCTGTAAGCGTGGCGGGCGCAGTTCTCGGCGCCGCCTCCGTTGCCGTCGCGCAAGAGACCGACGTGATCCGAGGCGAGGTGCGCGAAGGCGAACGGGGCGTTGCGCTTGAGGGCGCCTTGGTCGAATTGGAAGCGACCGGGGAGCGGGTCTACACGGGACGCGGAGGCCGGTTCGAATTGCGGAACGTCCCCGCCGGGCCTCAGACAATCAGAGTTTCTTACCTGGGTTATGCGGCCCAATCATTTTCCGTCGCGGCGGGCGCTGCGGACGTGCATCTTGTGCTTGGCGTGGCTTCATCGGAGACGGACGCGATCGTGGTCATCGGCCAGATCGACGATCGCTCGAGAAGACTCAATCTGGAGCGGTCTGCGGATGCGCTCACAAATGTCGTATCCTCGGATCTCGCGGGCCAATTTCCAGATCGGAATGTGAGTGAGGTTCTCCGTAGAGCCCCCGGCATCGTCTCTCGCAGTATCGGAAGCAGCGAAGAGGGGTCGATATTCGTCCGCGGGGTAGGCGGCGGCGGCTTGAACAGCGCCCTGGTGGACGGCGTCAGGATGCCTTCGACCATCACCTTGAACGACGCAGGAGGGCGTTCGTCGAACATCCGCGATCTCAGTGCGGCTGTGTTCGAGCGCCTCGAAGTCAGGAAGGTGTTCACGCCGGATATGACGGCGAACTGGGTTGGCGGGGCGGTCAACGTGGTCACGCGAACGCCTTTCGACCGGCGTTCGTCCCAGGGCGGTCTGAGCGTGGAGTGGGGCGAAAACGACCTCCGGGAAGGCCGGTCACAGTACCAAGTCGGGGGCAATTACTCGCTATTGTCCGCTGATCAGCGCTGGGGCGTTCTCGGCTCGTTCAATTTCGAGGATCGCAACATCAGTTCGGAGAGACTCCTCGTCGAAAGCTACGGCGATTCCTTCGCTGGCTTCTTCGCGCCGACCCTCGCCACCCAAAACGACTTCGATTTGGACCTCATCCGCGCGGGCGTCGTGCTTGATTTCGGGTTCCGCCCCAATCCAAACGATGAATTTCACTTTGCGATAAACGCCTATCGCACGGAATTGGACAGCCTCACGACACTCGACGCCATCTTTCTGGGTTACGCGGCGCCTCTTCCCGCCTTGCCGGGCTCAACGGCTGTTGCGGGCACGGCGCAAGGCGGTCGAGTGGGGAAGCGCGCAACCGGGCGCGAAGAGCACACGGATGTGCTCATCGCGCGCTTCGCCGCCCGTCATGACGGCGCCAATTGGGACTGGGATTACGGGTTGGCCTATTCGAACGCCGACTACGTCAACCGTGGGCAAGGCGAGCTGTCATACTTTTCGCATACCGGGGTCGTGCCTGGCCCCCAAATGTCGTGGGATTTCACCGATCCGTCGCGCCCGCTGTTCACGGCGAGCTTCCCGTCGAACCCGCCGGGCGTGAGCGCCAACGATGTGCCGTCGAACTATAATCTATACACGATTTCTCTGCTCGATGACGAGATCAGCGATAGAGAATGGACCGGCTATTTCAACATTGCCAGAGACCTACGCTTGAGCCTCAGCGATGTTCGCTTGCGAGCTGGCGCGCTCTGGTCGGAGCGCAGCAGGAATAGAGATCGTTTGGCCGAGCATTTTGAGGGCGCGATCGCCACGATACCCGGGATCGCGCTGTCGAACTATGCTTTGCCCGAATTCCGGCCCGATTTCATAAACGGGGCCTACAATTTCGGCGTTGGCATAGATTTGGCGAGCGCCATGCAATTTTTCGAAGCGAACTACGCCTCGTTTTCAGC
Source organism: uncultured Caulobacteraceae bacterium (assembly GCA_937967425.1). The sequence continues at coordinate 54,102 of CALBST010000452.1, read as the reverse complement.
GGCGAATACTCTCGCGGCGGTCGTGAACTCCGAACGGGACTCGCTGGTGTCGGACTATTCAGCAGATGAAAGGCTCGCGGCGGCCTACGCGATGTTTGATGTCAGGAGCGGGCCTGTTCAGATCATCGGAGGGGTGCGTTACGAAAACGTGGAAACTACGCTGGGCGGAAACCAGGTCACGACCGTGGGCGCCAGCGTCACTTCGGTCCCAGTGCAGACGGTGTTCACCCATGACCAGGTTTTCCCCTCGGTTGTCGCGCGCTGGGAACTCCCGCGGAACTTCATGCTCCGGGCTGGGTTCAGCGGCACCTATGTGCTGCCGAACCTGACCGACCTGGCGCCGATCGTTCAGATCAACAGCGGACCGCCGGCCACGATTCGTCGCGGCAACCCCGATCTCGATCCGCTTGAATCGACGAATTTCGACGCATCCCTCCACTGGTACGGTGAGAACTCGGCCGCTGGGGTTTCAGTATTCTATAAGGATCTGTCGGACTTTGTGTTCCTGTTCACTCAACTGGAAACCATCGGTGGCGTCGATTATCAGGTAACGCAGCCGGAGAACGCCTCCACAGGTTTCGTTCGCGGGGTGGAACTCGAAGCATCGACACGTTTCAGCAGGCTGCCAGGGATATTCTCGCGGCTGGGCGTGGAGGCGAATTTGACTTTCACGGAATCGGAGCTTGCGTTGCCCACCCAGGCCAATCGGATCGTCCCGATTCCTGGACAGGCCGATGTCACGGGAAATCTGTCTTTGACCTATCACGGTGAGCGTTTGCGGGCGCGCTTGTCATATCGCTATCAGTCCGAGCTGATGGATACGATCGGTGCGAACGCGCTGCTGGATGGTTTCATCGATGAGCGGGAAAATCTGGATTTCACTTTGCAGGCGTACCTGACGCGCGACACGTCCGTGTACTTTCAGGTCCGCAATATCACCGAGGAAAACCAATTGGAAGGGTTCTACGGCGCGAACGACCGGCGCGAGCGCGGCCTGGAATATTCCGGCCGATACATGTCCGTGGCTCTGAGACACAACTTCTGATATTGCATGGACGTTGGGGGAAATCTCGGCGTCCATGCGCAGGGGTTTACGACACGATCAGTGCGCCTAGCCTACACTCAGCGTCGGTCATCCCATCCGCAGAAACTGATCGTCGGGCGGCGAAACCGCGTCGGAATGGCTGGATCGTTCGCGGCCCGTTTGAGAGATATTCGGCGATAGACGAGGCCGGAAATGCGAGGAACGGGCCCTCAGTCGACGACGCCATTTTGCGACATTGCCACCGCATCGGGCTGGCTCAATGAGTGGCTGCGAACCTATGCGCTTCCGCTTTGGTGGCGCGCAGGCGCCGATCATGCGCGGGGCGGATTTCACGAATCGCTGTCCGCGCACGGAGCAGCGCTCGATCTTCCGCGACGAGTACGGGTTCAAGCTCGTCAAATCTATGTCTTTGCACGAGTTGGCGTCTGCGGTTGGCCAGGTCCATGGCGGGAGGCGATTAGGCACGGCGTAGATTTTCTGCTTGAGAAGTATCAGCGATATGATGGCCGGTTTCGAACATTGGTTTCGGCGGATGGCGCTCTCCTCGATGATAGCGCAACCCTCTACGATCAGGCGTTTGTGCTTCTGGCTTTGGCGGCCTTGCACCGAGCGCAGCCTGGTTTTGCCGATGCAGAGCGCCGCGCCAATCTACTGCGGGACGCCTTACAAGATTGTCGGCATGCCGTTGGCGGCTTTCGGGAAGTCAATCCAAACCCCTTCCAATCCAACGCGCACATGCATCTTTTGGAGTCGGCGCTGGCTTGGATCGAGGCGGGCGGCGGTTCGGTCTGGCATGAACTTGCAGCGGAAATTGTTGACTTGGCTTTGCAGCGCTTTGTCGATGCAGAAGGGGGCTTTATTCGGGAGTTTTTTGACGAGCACTGGCAGCCCATGCGTTGCACACGCGGGCGCCGGGTCGAACCTGGGCACCAATTCGAATGGGCCGGGTTGCTACAACGATGGGGACGAAATGGTCATGCGGCCGCAGGCGCAGCGGCAGAACGTCTATTCAATGCCGGTCTGCGCGGCATAGACCCCAGGCGCGGAGTCGTGGTTGACGCCATGGACGACGATTTTCGGCTCGTCGAGACAAGCGCCCGTCTCTGGCCTCAGGCAGAGTATTTGAAGGCTGCACTTATCCTGGGCAACGATGTTGGTAGGACGCACATCGTGCCGGCGGCGCTTACGCTGGCGCGCTATTTCGACACTCCCACGATGGGCGTATGGCGCGACACTATGCACGACGACGGCACATTTCTCGACGGCGCAGCGCCGGCTAGCTCGCTCTATCACATTGTCAGCGCGATCACCGAGTTCAACGAGGACACCTCAAACTCGTAGTATCGATTCCGAGGATTGGTATCGGCATTTTAAGGAGGAAGTTCTCCCCAAGAGATTTCGAGTGCTCTTTAATTCTGCGCACACTAAGACTATTCAGTTTGTTGGCTCGCCTTTAGGCGGATTTGCGCCTTGATGGCTTCGAAGCGCGCTTCGGTAAGATCGTACCGAGAGAAAGCGAGCATTGCGGCGAGCCAAAGTCCGAGCGGCAGTGCAGCATAGATGAGCCGGATGCCGGTGAGCGCTTCGCTCGGCTGTGCGTGTGGCGGCGAGCCCGGTACGAAATGGATAGCAGCTAGGGCGAGGCTCACTAAGAATGCGCCGGCCGTCATGCCCAGCTTCCGGCAGAATCCCCAAGCGCCGAAGATGGCGCCTTCACGCCGCAATCCGCTTTTGATCTCATCGACCTCAACGGTGTCGGGCGCCATTGCATTAGGGAATAATTGTGTCGCGGCGTCGCCTATTCCCGCAATAACGAGCACGGCTAGCAATATCATGCTTTGCCCGGGCGCCATCATGAGGATCGGTATGGTCATCGCCGCAACCAACGCCAATCCTATAAAATAACCCCGTTGTTTACCTATGCGGCGACCGATCGCCACCCAAATCGGGGTGGCGATCAACGCTGTCAGGGCGCCAGACGCCATAAAGAGGCCCGCGTGCTGCGGCGAGATCCGCATCACCTGAGTCACGAAATAGATGAGTGCCGTCGCTGAAGCGCCAATGGCGAGGTTCTGCATCAGAAAAGCGACCCATAGCGTGCGGAAAGAACGATTTTCCACGATTGCGGCGATCTCTTCGCGCAGACTGAAACGCTCGGGCGTCTTTTCAATTCGAGGAGCGTTGGCAGTCGCAAAGAAGGCCCAGAGGCCGGTTACGACCATGAACGCGCCGACACTTATGCCGAGCAAGCGAAAGCCCTCAGTGATTGTGGCCTGTGAACCAAAAATGAGCGGCGCTGCAAAGGCCGAGATTACACCGCCCAACCGCGCGGCGAACATTTTGTAGCCTGTGAGCGTGGTGCGCTCTTTGTACGATGATGTCATCTCAGCGGCCATCGCCGAGTAGGGAACCTCGTACATCGTTACTGCCAGGTTGGAGGCCATGAACGCCGTCACAAGCAGTCCAACGCGCAGCGCAAGGGGCGCGTCGGCGGGCACGAAGAATACGAGAGCGAAGGTAAGCCCCAGGGCGGGAGCGCCGAAGAGAAGATAGAGACGTCTGCGCCCGAGTTTGCTTTGAGTCCGGTCCGAGATCGCTCCCATCACCGGGTCGGCAAAGGCGTCAAGCAGACGCGGCAGCAGCAGCGCGAACCCTGCAATGGCGGGAGGGATGTTCAGGGCCTCAGTGCAATAGAAAAGCATGAACGCCATCTGCAGAACTACGAAGGCCGCGATCGCGAGTTCGCCGATCGCCCACCCGAGTTTGACGCTGAAAGGCAGCCTGCTTGGCTCTGACATGCTTCCCCCGGTGTGGCTTGCCGCATCTTGCTAACGGGCATTCCGCCACGAACGACTAGTTTAGATCGAGCATGATTGATTGTGCTTGTAAATGACAATCTATGAAATTATGATCCGTCAGCAAAAGCGGCAAATCCGGGAGGAATAGGATTGGTGACGACCGCGGACGGAAGAGCCTTGCCATGGCGGCGCTGGACGATGGGCCGCCTCGGAACTGAACCATGCGGTCTCTGTGCACGAGTCTGCCAACGCACCTACTCCGAAATATGGCTACTGGTCCGCGTGCATGGCAGGCAAAATTCCGATCTTCGTAGCGCTTCGATATGTCTCCGTTTGCATCCATTTGTTGGCGCGATCCTCCGCGCATCTGGGGCGCTTCGGCTTTCCATGACGTAGTGAAGTCCCAAACGCTTTACGTATGCGTGACCAAGTCGAAGGGCCGCTCACGTGATTGTTCAATTGTCGAGAGTGAGCATGACGACTGAGCAGAAGGGTCCGTTTGACGATGCGCTGGACCCGGAGATGCGGCCCATTCTAGCCAGGATGCGCGAGCGCATGGCTACGCGTACGCCCATGATCGAGATCGCGCCCGCTCTTATGCGCGAGCGAGCGGCGCAGGACTTCACTGTCTGGAACGAAGATCCGCCGCCTATGGCGGAGGTGCGCGGCATTGAGATAGAGGCGCCGCATATTCTGCCTGCACGCCTGTACGTGCCCGCTGATGCACGCGCAGGCGGCGGATTGCTGGTCCATTTTCACGGCGGCGGTTGGGTGATAGGCGATCTAGATTTCGAGGATCGCGCGTGCCGCAGCATGGCGCTTGAAAGCGGTGTTCGTGTCTTGTCCGTTGCATACCGCCTCGCGCCCGAGACCAAGTTTCCGGGACCAGTGGATGATTGCGCCGCTGCGGCGATCTGGGCGCGCGTCCATGCGGGCGAACTGGGCGTGGATGAGGAAAAGATCGCGTTGGGCGGAACCTCCGCCGGAGCAAATTTGGCGATGGCGGCGGCGTTGCACCTGCGCGAACACGGAATGCCGTCGCCGGCCTTCATGGTTCTGCTCTACGGCGTCTTCGCCATGCGTACGGATACGGAATCTTATCGGTTATATGGCGGCGGCGATTACGGGCTTGGCGCTGCGGCGTTGGATTTCTTCATGTCGCTCTACTTGCGCGATGCAAACGACAGAAACAATCCGCTTGCTTCACCGCTCCTGGCCGATCTCCGCGGGTTGCCGCCGAGCTTTATTGCGATCGCTGGTATGGACCCCTTGCGCGACGATAGTCGTCAGCTCGTCGCTGCGCTGCGCTCGGTGAACGTGGATGTTGTGGCGCGAGAATATGGCGGGGTCTTGCACGGTTTCACGCAATTCGCGCGTGCGAGCGCGCAGGGGCGGCAGGCGTTGAGCGATGCTGCGCAAGCGCTGCGCGCTCGGCTCGGATAAAGGCGCATATGGCCGTCCGAGGTGGTCACTATGGCCGATCGGCCAAGGTTGAAATGAGGAAAGCATGATCGCGGCGACTGCACCAATCGCGGAGTTGGCGCACGTTTCGGCAGCGCTCGGCTCCGATCCTCTTTTGATCCAAGGGGCGGGCGGCAATTCTTCGATCAAGCAGGGCGATACGCTTTGGGTGAAAGCTTCGGGAACCTGGATGCGCGACGCCGTCGCACGCGGGATTTTTGTTCCTGTATCGCTGGGCCAAGCGCGAGAAGCAGCCGCAAGTGGCGATGAGCGCCGTCTGGCCACGATCTCACCTATGGGAGAGGCCGCCGGAGAGAGCCTGCGACCATCCATCGAAACGGCGTTGCATGCGCTGATGCCGCACGCAGTCGTGATCCATGCGCACGCCATTGAAAGCACGACGACATCGATTCTAGCGGAAGGCGCGGCTCGCTTTTCTGACGCAATGAATTCGGCGAAAATAGCGGGCGCTTTCCTTACTTATGTCAAACCCGGGGCGCCTTTGGCGGCGGCTGTGGCGAGCGTGTTCGCTACCGGCTCACGACCGGATGTCCTCTTGCTGCAAAATCATGGCGTTGTAGTTGGAGCCGAAACGCCTTCGGCGGCGGCGGCGCTCTTGCGGCGCGTTGAAGCCGCGCTCGCTTTACCGGCGCGCGATCTCCCGGAAGCTGATCTTGAGTCGGTGCGCGACCTCGAGACTGAGGAATTCGCACTATGCGCTGCACATTGCGGCGCAGCGTGTGACGCGCACTTATTTGCTGTCATGACGGACCGAGCGCTGATGCCGGACCAAGTCGTGTTTCTGGGCGGGGCCGCCGCACCTGTCCAGGCCGATCCGAGGGTCGATCAGGCGTTACGGCGGATGCACGAACGGGCTGGCGTCGAGCCTTCGCTGGTTTATGTGAAGGGCGTTGGCGCCTTGGCCAGGCGCAGCCTGACAGAAGGTGCGCTGGCGATGGCGCAAGCGCTGGCCGAGATCGGGCGGCGCATTCCCGAGCGTGCCGCGGTGACGGGCCTGTCGATTGAACAGGCATGGGAACTCGCTGACTGGGACGCGGAGAAATTCCGTCAGAGACTCGAAGCGCAGCGGGCGAAATCAGATTAGACGATGCCGGCGCCGAGCCCAACGGGCTTGCGCTCCTGGGCTTTTCGTTCGCGCCAGTTCGATTGCCGATAGAAGGCGAGCACGTCGATTGCGCCTCCTGCTTCTGCGCGCGCCATAGCGAGAATAGGGGATACATCGATCTTATAGGCAGCGCGTAGCGCTTGAAACGCCATCATGGCGTCGTTGCGCTCTTGAGCTTCGTGCAGCGCATCCCGATCGACGAGGGCGGCTTTAGCATAGGCGGCGACGATCGCCTCGGTGGAGGAGAGCAAACTCTCGATAGGATCGGTGACATTGTGCGATTGGTCGATCATGTAAGCCGGCGTGAAATCGTCAGGCGTGCGCGCTTCCGCCTCGGCGAGTTCGTGGAACACTAGGAATAGTTGGTGGGGATTGATCGAGCCTGAATCGAGGTCGTCGTCGCCGTACTTGCTATCGTTGAAATGAAAGCCGCCAAGCTTTCCAGCGCGGTGCAAGCGCGCAACGATCTGCTCGATATTCACATTGGGCGCATGGTGGCCGAGATCGATGAGACACTTCGCCTTAGGCCCGAGTTCTTGCGCCGCCATCATGGAGCTGCCCCAGTCGGAAATGACGGTGGAGTAGAAGGCGGGCTCGAACAGTTTGTGTTCAAGCAGCATGAGCCAATCTTCCGGCAAAGCCGCATACACCGCGGAGGCGGCCGCTACATAGCGGTCGAACGCCTTGTTGAAATCCTGCTGACCCGGAAAATTCGAACCATCGCCCACCCAGACGGTGATGGCGCGAGAGCCCAGTTTCCTGCCGATTTCGATGCAATCGATATTGTGGGCGATGGTCTGTTCACGCACAGCCGCGTCGGTCGCGCTCAGGCTGCCGTTCCGATAGGAATGCGCTTGGCCGGGCTGATCCTGGAAAGTGTTCGAGTTTACGGCGTCGAAGCCAAGCTCAAGAGCTTCGGCCTCTTCTCGTAGCGCGTCATAGTCGCTGGCGCTGTCCCATGGAAAATGCAAAGAAACGCGAGGCGCCGACCTGCACAATTGCTGTACGACCGCACAATCTTCGAGCTTCTCATGGATGTCGGTGGGTTCGCCTGGGATAGCGAACTTGGCGAAGCGGGTGCCGCCGCGGCCGGTCGCCCAGGTCGGTGTCGCGATCGAAAAGCCGGCGACCTTGCGTTTGATTTCTTCGATGTTGGCGCCCTTGCGGCTGAGCGTGCGGCCGAGGCTTTCATAGTCCTCTTCCAGCGGCGGCCGCAGCTTAGCGTTATGGTCGGCGATGGCTTCCTGCGACAAGGGCTGACGGGACATGGACCTTAAGCTCCAGTTGGACGACCATTGACGGAAGGTGCGCGAATATGATCGATTTTAGCGGCATGTGGACGTATGTCCATACTGAAATGCGGCCGGTTCGGAGTTCCTATGCCCGATCGTTTGTTTGTCGTGCTGGATGTCGGAAAAACCATGGTGAAAGCGTCGCTGTGGACCGACGCCGGCCGTCTCGTTCGACGGGAGGCGCGTGCTAACGAGCAATCTCTTTCCCATGGTTATCCAGCGCTCGACGTCGCCGGCGTTGAGGTTTGGCTTCGTTCGGTGCTCGCGGAGTTCGCGCGGCTCGGACGCGTGGCTGGGATAATCCCAGTCGGTCATGGCGCGGCGGCGGCGATTGTGCGTGACGGCAAGCTGGCTGCAGCGCCGATGGATTATGAGTATACGCCACCGGCAGATCTGCGGGAATCCTATCTGAGGCAACGGGATGATTTCTCCATAACGGGCTCGCCGGCGATGGGGTTGGCTCTCAATCTTGGGCTACAATTGCATTGTCTGGAGAAAATTCACCCGAGCCTGCTTACAGGCGATGCGACGATACTCCCTTGGGCGCAATATTGGGCTTGGCGCTTGTCGGGCGTGACTTCGTGCGAGGTCACGAGCTTGGGGGCGCACACCGATCTATGGTCGCCGGCTCGCCAGTGCGCTTCTGACATGGCGATACGCAGAGGGTGGGCGGCGCGGCTGGCGCCGCTGCGGCATGCGCATGAAGCGCTCGGACCGATTCTGCCCCAATGGGCGCACCGCACCGGCCTCCTGGACGACGTCGTCGTCTATGTGGGCGTTCATGATTCGAACGCCGCCTTAAATGCCGCACGTGCGTTTCCCGAGTTCGCTCACCAAGATGCAACATTGGTGTCGACGGGCACGTGGTTCGTTTCCATGCGCTCTCTCGGGCCAGGTGATGAGGCTGACCTCTCGGCTCTAGCAAGCGAACGCGGTTGTCTCGTCAATGTCGATGTTGTGGGTCGACCGGCGCCGACGGCGTTGTTTATGGGCGGGCGCGAAATAGAACTTCTGGACACCCCGCAAATCGATCTCCCGCATCTGCAAGAACCGATCCTTGCGGCTCTTTGCGATACGATAGCAGTTAGCGCCATGATCCTGCCGACCATGGCGCCTGGGACGGGCCCCTTTCCCGCAGCGCAGGGAAGGTGGCTCCATCGGCCTGCCGATCCCCTGCAGGCGGCAGGCGCCGTCGCGCTCTATGCGGCGCTGATGTCGGACGTCGCCCTTGATCTGATCGGCGCGAATGGCCCATTGCTTGTCGATGGCCGCTTTGCGCGCTCGGAAGCTTTCATTCGGGCGTTGGCTTCATTACGGCCTGATGCACGCGTCTATGTCGCGGGTTCGGAGAACGACGTATCCTTTGGAGCGCTGCGGTTGCTGCTGCCGGAACTGGGCGGCCATTCTACACTCACTGCGATTCCACCGCTTGATGTCGATTTAGAGGGCTACCGCGCCAAATGGAGAGAACGGGCCGCGCAATCCTGACGCGTCACCTGCGCAAAGCGATTGCTTCAATCTCGATCAATATGTCTGGCCTGCCCCAATCAGCCCCAGGAACGGTTGTGCGGGCGGGCGGACGGGTGTGGAAATAGAGGCTGTAGGCGGCGTTCATGCCCGCCATGTCTGCGGCGTTACGCAGAAACACGGTTGTCTTCACAACATCGGCCAACGACAAACCGTTCGACTCAAGAATGGAACGAAGATTTTCCAGGCATTGTCGTGTTTGCGCGTCGATCTCGGCGGGCGCGAATTCGTTCGTCTGCGAATTGAACGCGATCACGCCAGAGACGAAAACAAATCCGTTCGCTTCGATGGCTTGCGAATAAGGGCCAAGCGCGTCCGATCGTGCGTCACGAAGTGCGCTGATCGATGCGCTCGGCGTGCTCGCGCAGGCGCAGACCAACAGTGCTAGCGGAAGAAGAACGGTCAGCCTGATCATGCCTGCTCTTAACCCTTGTAGGCTCACGGCGCCATCAATATGACTGAATAAGATCATAAATGATCGTTTTATGATTGTCTATGACGGAGCAGACGTCTAAGCTGGAGGCAAGTGTATTTTGGAGGGCCTGGGATGGACGGCGGCGCCAGCGTGGGTTCGACCCTGATCGATCCGCCGGTGATGCGATGGCGTGACGAAGACGCTGGCGTAACCGAAGCGGAGCGTCTCATTTATCGATCCCGGCTGCTGGGCCAGGATCTTGCAGTCACCAATTTCGGCGGCGGCAACACTTCTGCGAAGATCGAGGATGCCGATCCCCTTACCGGGGCGCCCGTCAGCGTCCTTTGGGTGAAGGGGTCCGGCGGCGATCTCGGCACGATAGAACGCGACGGTTTTGCAACGCTCGATATGAAGCGCTTAGTCGAACTCGATGCCTGCTACGATGGGCCGACGAAGGAAGATTCGATGGCGGCGCTGCTGGCGCATTGCACCTTCAAACTCAACCCCCGAGCGGCTTCGATCGATACAGCGCTGCACGCGTTGCTGCCGTTCCGGCATATTGATCACATGCACCCCGATTCGATCACGGCCTTGGCGGCGGCGGAGGCGGGAGAAGCATTGACGCGCAAAGTATTTGGTGCGTCAATCGGTTGGCAGCCGTGGCGGCGCCCAGGCTGGGAATTAGCACGTCTACTACGCGCGATGATCGACGAGAACCCCGATCTGCGCGGGGTCATTTTGCAGAATCACGGCCTTGTCACCTGGGGCGACACGGCTAGGGCATGTTACGAAACGACGTTAGAGACGATACAGAAGGCCGCCGCGTACTTGAATGACGAATTGTCGAAGGGGCGCGCCTTCGGAGGCGCGACGGTTGCGACGTTGCCGCGTCATGAGCGCCAGCAGGCAGCGGTGGCGCTCATGACGCGGTTGCGGCCGCTGGTGAGCGGGTGGGGGCCGAAAATCGGTCATTTCAGTGACGCTCCCGAAGTGCTCGAATTCGTTTGTGGGCGCGATCTGGAGCGGCTTGCGCATATCGGCACTTCTTGTCCGGACCATTTTCTGAGAACGAAGGTGCGCCCTATGGTGGTGGGCACCGATGACGGCGACGCGCTGGAGGCGCGCATCGAGGCTTATCGCGCGGACTATCGAACATATTACGAAACCTGCACGCGGGCTGACAGCCCGCCAATGCGCGATCCCAATCCGGTTCTGTTTTGTGCGCCGGGCGTCGGGTTGATCGCATTCGCCAAGGACAAGGCGACGGCGCGCGTCGCAAGCGAGTTCTTCACCAACGCCATCAATGTCATGCGCGGGGCCGAGGCGGTGTCGCGCTATCGCGGATTGCCGGATCAGGAAGCGTTCGACATTGAATATTGGCTCCTGGAAGAGGCCAAGCTGAAGCGGCTTCCCAAGCCCAGGGCGCTTGAGGGGCGGGTGGCGTTGATCACCGGCGGCGCAGGCGGGATCGGGCGGGCGGCGGCGGCGCGATTGCTCAGGGACGGCGCCTGTGTCTTCCTGCTCGACTTGTCTGGAGAGGCCCTTGAACAGGCGGTCGAGGAACTGGGTGCGGCCGGTGATCGCGATCGGGTTGCGGGAGCGAAGGCGGACGTCACTAGCGAAGCGGCGGTGGCTGACGCTTATCAGGCCTGCATTGCGCAATTCGGCGGCATCGACATTCTTGTGGCGAACGCTGGCCTCGCAAGCGCCGCCCCGATCGAAGAGACGAGTCTTGATCTCTGGCGGCGAACCTATGCAGTTCTCGCCGATGGCTATTTCCTAGCCGCGCGCGAAGCGTTCAAGACGATGAAGGGACAGGGCGAGGGGGCGATAGTCTTCGTCGTATCCAAAAACGCTTTGGCCGCCACGCCCGGCGCGTCGGCGTATGCTTCGGCCAAGGCTGCGGAATTGCATTTGGCGCGATGCTTAGCGCTGGAAGGGGCGCCGTTCGGCATTCGGGTGAATTGTGTGAACCCCGACGCCGTCTTGCGCGGCTCGCAAATTTGGTCTGGAAACTGGCGCGCCGAGCGAGCGGCCGCTTATGGAATCGACGCCGACAGCCTTGAAGACTATTATCGCAAACGCTCTCTATTGCAGCGCGAAGTTTTGCCGGAAGATGTCGCCGAGGCAATTGCGTTCTTCGCCGGACCAGGCTCGGCGAAGTCGACGGGCAACATTCTCAATGTCGATGGCGGCAATGTCGGATCGTTCGTGCGGTGAGATTCTGGGCGGTATGCGGCGGCAGGGCGTTGGAAGGAACGGCGAATGCAGCGCGCCCCCTTCATCTGGGCTGACCGGCAGGCGTTCAATGCCGACGGCTTCTTCGCGGCAGTGCGTGGCGCGCCGCCCCGCCAGGACGGCCTCAATCGCTGGTTCCTCTTTCGTCGACGATTCGTGCTGAAGCAGCGTCCCCGAACCTGCCAGCTCGACACGGTTTGCGACGGCAAGTACCAATTGTTTGTGAACGGCCAGAGGATCGGGCGTGGCCCGGTACGGTGTTCGCCCTTGAATCTCCGCTATGACCGTTACGACGATCCCGCGCCGTTTCGCGCGGGCGATAATGTCATTGCCTTTTTGGTGCATTGTTATGGCGTCGATACCGCCTTCTACGAAGGCGTCCGCGGCTTGTGGCGCGAGACCTTTGGCGAAGGAGCGCTGTGGCTGGATGCCTGCTTCGATCTTGGCGATGAACAATTCCCGTTGCAGAGCGATCTCCTATGGCGCGCCATAGAAAGCGACGCTTGGGATAGTTCAACGCCGCAGATGAATTCCGGGCTGGGCTTCGTGGAATCGCTCGATGCGCGCAAACTGCCAGAGGGCTGGACGTTGGCAGGTTTTGACGACCGCGCATGGGGCGGTGTGCGCATCCTTGAAGCAGGCGGAGGTGGGCCAGAGGCGCGCTTCGGAGGGGCGATGACGCGCCCGTTTCCAGTGATGCAAAAGAACACGCTGCCGCAACAGGCTGAAGCGCTTGTTCCCCCGCGACGCCTGGTATGGGCGCGTGAGGCGGAGTTGCGCGAACTTCCGATCGTCGAACAAGCCTATGCGGAGCCGTTGGGCCGGGCGCTGGGCGATGCGAGAGTCTTGGAGAAGGCGCTTGTCGGCGGCGGCGAGGACGCGTTGGTGCGAACGCCGCCTGGCGGCGGCGTCTGCTTCCTGCTCGATTTCGGCCGCATCGAAGCAGGCAGGCCGCGTTTGGAGATCGAGGCGCGCGGCGGGGAGGAGTTCGACCTTGTTGTTTCTGAGCGCCTGCCCGGAGAGTTCGAGGATTCCGGTATCGCGGAGGACGCACGCATCGAGCGACGTCCGCTGCTGGGGCTCGACGCACATGTTAGCCGCTATGTTGCGCGCCCGGGGCAGCAGGTGTTTGAGGCGTTCGAATGGGATGCCGTGCGTTGGATGCAGGTGACGGTCCGCAACGCACCGAAAGGCGTGCACATTCTGAGTGTTGATCTCGTATCGACGCGCTATCCAGCCGAGGCGCGCGGCGCTTTCCGCTGTTCCGACCCGGTGCTCACCCAGCTTTGGGAGTTGGGCCGCAGAACGCTGGAATTATGCATGCACGACGGCTGGATCGATTGCCCCGGCCGCGAACAGCGTCAATGGCTGGGCGATGCGACCGTCGAGCACCTCGTGGGCGAGGCGACGTTCGGCCCGTCCATCCATCCGCTCAACGCCTTTTTTCTCGTCTCGGCGGCCGAGAGTCAGCGCCGCGACGGATTGCTGGAAATGTTTGCGCCGGGCGATTATCGCCGCTTCGGCTGGCTGATCCCGGATTTCACGCTGCAATGGGTTTTCAATTGCGGCGACCATTTCGCATATTCGGGCGATGCAGCGCTCATGCGCGCGCTTTTCCCGACCATGCTCAAGGCGCTCGCTTGGTTTGAACGGCTTCAGGCGGATGACGGGCGCATCGCCGATTTGCCTTACTGGCACTTCCAGGATTGGGCGGCCGTCGGGCGTACTGGTTACGCGACGGTGCTGAACGCCCAATTGTGCGGGGCTTTTCTCGTCGCAACGGACATTGCGCGCGCCCTCGGGTGGGACGCGGAAGCCAAACGACTGGAGCATAAAGCGGCCGTCTTACAGGGCGCGCTCGAAGCGCATTGGGACGATGTGCGCCAGCTCTATGTTGATTGCGTCGATCCTATATCGGGCGAGCGCGAGCCGCGTGTATCGCAGCACACGAATGCGGCCATGATCCTATGGGGTGGCGCGCCCCGCGCGCGTTGGGACGCTATTGCCGCACGGATCAGCGACCCCACTAGGCTCAAAGTCACGCCGGCGCCGCCAGTCACGCTGGGAGGCGAGCCCATGGATATCGACGCGGACATCGTGCTTGCCAACACCTTCTATAGCCATTTCGTTTTCGCCGCGCTCGCCAAGACGGGGCAATTCGATCGCGCGCTTGCGCTCATGCGGAATCGCTACGGCAAGATGCTTGCGCGCGGCGCGACTAGCTTGTGGGAGGGCTTTGAACCTCATGCGAGCTTGGCGCATGGTTTCTCCGCGACGCCGACATGGCAATTGTCGCGGCATGTCCTTGGCGTTGTCCCTGATGGTGCGGGCTTCGAGAAAGTCGCCGTTGCGCCAAATCTTTGTGATCTGGACTTCGCCGAAGGCGTGGTTCCCACCCGGCGCGGGGACATTGCCGTATCGCTCGTCCGCCGGGATCGGGGCTTCGAGGCACAGATTGCGCTGCCGGACGGCCTTGTCGGCCGTGTGCTGGCGCCCGCGGGTTGCGTCCTGGACGGGGAGGCTAGCCTCAGCCCCGGCTTGAACAAACGCTCTTTTCAGCGGATGAAAGAAGCTGATGACGGTTCATGAGGCGATTCGACAGTCCATGCGTCCTAGCGAACGGCGCCGAAACATTCTGAAACGGTTGACGCAAGAGCCGTTCGCGTCCGTGCAGGAATTGCAAACGCTGGTCGGCGCGTCGGAGGCCACAATCCGGCGTGATCTCAAGCGGCTTGCCGAGGATGGCGCGCTCAAGCGTGTGCATGGCGGGGTGGAGCGGCCCGAAGCACAAACATCCCGTCTTACGGGTGCGCCCTTCTCCAAGAGCCTGCATATCCGCACGCCGCAGAAACGGGCGATTGCGAAGGCCGCAGCCGCCCTTGTTGAAAACGGCGAAACCATTGTCATCGATGGCGGATCGACCACCTACATGCTCTGCCCGTTCCTCGCGGAATTGGATCTCCAGGTTTTAACGAATTCGCTTCCCATCATAGACAAGCTTCTGGCTTCTCCGCGGACTCGGTTGCTCGTTCCCGGCGGCGAGGTGTTTCGAGAGCAAAACATCATTCTCTCCCCCTTTGATGAGGACGGCACGGCGGAATGCTACGCCTCAAAGATGTTCATGGGGGCGCAGGCGCTTACGTCAGCGGGGCTTCTGCAGGCGGATTCGATCCTGATCCGCGCGGAACGGCGGCTGATGGAGCGCGCCGAAAAGCTGGTGGTGCTGGTGGATAGCTCCAAGTTCAGCCGCCGTGCAGGCCTCGTTCTGTGCCCGCTTGGAGAGATCGACATCGTCGTCACCGATTCCGGGATCGGGGCCCAGGACCGCGCCATGCTGGAGGGTGCCGGCGTCAAGGTCGTGATCGCCGACGTTTAGGCCCCGCGCTGAGCGGCCCAGCACGCCCAAGTTGTATCGCCCGCGAAGCGAGTTGTGCCCTGATGGTCACAGCTGCACGCCCATCCACGCGATCATATTTGATCGTATATGATTGAATATGGACAAAACGATCAAGAACCGCTAATGTTCGGTCTCAAAAGAAGCACAAGCTCACTGTGGCCAAGGGGAGGGCGATATGCCGGTCAAGCAGCAACGCAAAGGGTCCAGCCTCTATCTTGGCGTAGCCTTCGCGGCAGTTCTCGCCGCTCCAGTCTCTGTATCGTGGGCTCAGCCGGCCGGTGGGACGGGAGTGGAGACCTCGGACGAGATCGTCGTAACGGCGCGCAAGCGCGAAGAAACCCTGCAATCTGTCCCGCTGTCGATTTCGGCGTTTACCGCCGAGACGATCGACAATGCGGGCATCAACAACATTGAGGACATCGCGAGCCTGACGCCTGGCTTCACCTTCGCGCCCCTGTTCGGCGGCGGCGCCGCAACCCCAGTCATTCGCGGGCAATCAACTACGATCGGCGAACCGAATGTCGGCTTCTTTGTCGATGGGGTCTATCAGTCTTCCCGCGCCATTATGGACGCCTCTCTTGGCGACGATGTGGCGCGCGTTGAAATCGTAAAGGGCCCCCAGAGCGCGCTTTACGGACGCAATACTTTCGGCGGCGCAGTCAACATCGTTTCGCGGCCGCCCTCGGATACGTTGGAGGGGCGCCTCGAAGCGAGCTACGGAGACTTCAACACCCGCTCGTTCCGCGGCTCTTTGAGCGGACCGATCGCCGAGGACAATCTCTATTTTCGTATCGGCGCCACCCATCGCGCCAGCGACGGCTATTTCACCAATAGCTTGACGGGCGGCGACCTCGACACACGCGAAACGACAGTGATCGCGGGCATGCTGGAGGCGCGTCCGACCAATGCGCTCAATGTGCGTTTGCGTGTGGCGCACGAGAACACGCGGGACGGCGATGATCCGCTCGTCTTCGCCGTTAACAACGCTGCGCCCGCCGACCTGACGGGTGGCGCATCGCCAGCGACAAATCAGATCTTCCGCGGCGAGCTTTTAGCGCCGACATCCTTTGCTGTGACGCCCGGTCACAACAATCGCGATTTGTGGACGGCGTCCTTGACCGTGGACTGGGATCTCGGCCCGGTGAGTTTCACATCGATCACGGGCTTCAATGAACTCACACTCGACAGCGCCGTTGACAATGACTATTCGCCCGTTCAGGCGCGATATGCGACATCGCTTACCGACCTCTATGAGGTCAGCCAGGAGTTTCGCTTCGCCTCGACGGGGCCCGGGCGCTTTCAGTGGATGGGCGGCGCCTATTACTTCCTGTCAAACAGCGACACCCATCTGGAGGATTTGTGGGGCGTCGATGCGCTGCCCATCGCTTCCAACCTCGCGCTTCCAGCCGGTATCCGCAATCAGATTCTGGGCGGTTTGATTAATGATCTGAACGAGGAAACCGAGAGCTTCTCGATCTTCGGTCAGGCTAGCCTCAATCTCACCGAGCGCTTGCGGGTGTCGGCGGAGGCGCGTTGGACGACGGAAACCAAGCGCGTCAATTCCACCGATCGCAGCCAACTTACGGGCCTCGTGACAGGCACATACGTCAACGAGCGCGAGTTCGAGAACGTCCTGCCGCGCTTCACGCTCGATTATCAGGCGACGGACGACATCCTGCTCTACGCCAGCGCTGCACTGGGTGAAAAGGTGGGCGGCTTCAACGTCGTGACGGTCGCCGGCGCGATCCTGGACAGCGAACGCACGTACGAGCCTGAATCCGCCTGGAACTACGAGATCGGCGCCAAAACTTCCTGGTATAACGGCCGTCTGGTGCTCAATGGCGCGGCCTATTACATCGACTGGTCCGATCAGATCGTGCGCGCCCTCGGCGCGACCTTCGCCACGCTGAACACCAATGCCGGCGAAGCCAGCGTCCGCGGCGTCGAGTTGGAGATGCGCGCTAGGCCCGCGGACGGGCTGGAAATCAACGCTGGCGTCGCCTACACGGATTCCAGCTACGACAGCTACACGTTCGGCACGCTGGCGTTTCTTGGCATGAACCCGGTTCTGGACGGACGCCGCCTGCAATATGTCTCCGAATGGCAGGCTTACACGTCCATCCAATATGTGACGCCGATCGGCAACGGCGTGGATTGGTTTTCCAGGCTCGATCTGACCTACCAATCCGATCAGAACGCGGTGCAGACCGATGACGCCTACACTGGCGATGCGACCATTCTCAATCTGCGCACCGGGCTCGACTTTAACAACGTCTCGCTGCGCCTCTTCGTCAACAATGTGACCGAGGAAGATTCAGCGCTCGTCGGCGTCTTCATCCCTAGCGCCGCTCAGCACCTCGCCTGGGCGCAAGACGTACTCAGCGGACCACCTGTCACGACCGGTCTCCAAGCATTCGGCGCGTTGGTCTCGCCCAGGGCGCCGCGCGTGTGGGGGGCTTCGATAGCTCTCAGGTTCTAAGAAGAAGCGACGAGCACACAGATTGAATGTTGAGGGCGGTGTAGGGGGGCGCGTATTCTTGGCGAGTACGCGCCCCTCATGCGTGATTCTCTACCGTGTCAAATTAGCTGTCGAGTGAGAGATCGCCTACTGCAATGCCGCGAACAATCAGGAAGCTGTACAATGGACGATGGCTACGGCAGAGACCTCACTTGGCGTCCCTTTAGAATCTACCGGGGCGGTAGTAGCGGGCGAAGAATTTCTGGCGTGAGGTCGGCGAGCATTGGGCAGCCAATCAGCGCCATAGTGCGCCGCAATTCGCTCTCCAGGATTTCGAATGCGCGTAGGACGCCTTGCTCGCCGTGCGCCGCCAGACCCCAAAGATAGGGGCGGCCGATGGCGACGGCGCACGCGCCAAGCGCGATCGCCTTGACGACATCACTTCCCCGGCGCACGCCGCCGTCCATCACGATCTCGGCCCGTCCGGCCGCAACGTCGGCGATTTCAGCGACGAGATCGATTGTGGCGGGCGCAGTGTCCAGCTGCCGTCCACCATGATTTGACACCCAGACGGCGTCTGCGCCGATTTCTACACAACGCACTGCATCTGAGCCATGTGAGATGCCCTTTATCGCGAAAGCGCCATCCCAATTCTCGCGTAACCAGCAGGCGTCGCGCCAACTCACGGTGCGATCGAATTGTTCGTTGATGAAATCGACAATGCCGCCAACATCCTTGCGTAGATGAGTGAAGTTCGCGGCGCTGATTTTGGGCGTAACCGCCAAGTCGAACATATAGCCCGGCCGCCCCAAAGCTTGCGTCGCTGTGCTCCATGTGATTTTGGGGGGAATTGAGAAATCGTTGCGGAAATCGCGCTCTCGATTGCCCGCAACAGGCGTGTCAACAGTTAGTATGATGCCCTTGAATCCGGTGTCACGCGCCCGCGCCAGGATTTCAAGAATAAGGCCGCGATCCTTCCAGGCATAGATTTGGAACAGTTTGGGGCCGGGTGTGGTCGCCGCTATTTCCTCTATTGTGGTGGAGGCAAGCGTCGATGCCGAGTAAAATGTTCCGTGGCTATGGGCCGCGCGGGCCACCGCTTCTTCGCCGGCGCGAGGATTGAACAGGCGTGTGGATGCTGTGGGCGCAATGATGATCGGCGTTGCGAGCGGCGTGCTCATGAGCGTTGTTCGAATGTCGATTTTCTCAACGTCTATGAGTGCTCTGGGGAGCAGTCCGATGGCGCGGAAGCGCGCTTCATTGTGAGCAAGCGTGATTTCGTCGTCGGCTCCGCCATCGATGTAGTCGAACACCATGCGTGGGAGCCGCCGGAAAGCAGCCCTACGAAGATCGGTGATTGACAATGACTTCATAGGAAAGAAAATGCACATATCTGACGGAATCGATCAAGCCAGTCTGGGTACGCAATCTGGGTGAGTTAAATGCGACGGCGTACGTTCTTGCTGGCTGCCGCGGGCCTGGGCGCCATGGCCGCGGGCGGGGCTTTCTGGGCCAGCCGAGGTCGCGCCGCGCCTTTGGGGTTCGAGCCAGATCCGGACGCGCTTGTTCGCGCCGGTGCGTTGATCGAGGCCAACCCTATCGTTGATATTCACGCCCATCCAGGCCGCACTTTTGTCCGCCAGGCGCGCGGTTTGTCGCCGGCGCTTCGCCTTTACGCAGCAAGCGGATCATTCGAAGAGCGGGCGTTCGCGGATTTGCGGGCGGGCGGCGTGAGTGCAGCAAGCTTTGCTGCGGTGGCGGACGTGCAGGTGCTCGATTTTGCCGAAGGCGGGCTTGTGGCGGGGCGCGAGTTTCAGCCCGGCGAGGCATGGGAGAGCTACCAGCGTCAGATCGCCAATTTGCGCAGGCAGGCTCACGCGGCGGGCGCGCCGCTCGCCCTTGCGGCGGATGATATTGTGGCCGCCCATCATGCGCGCAATGTTGCGGTGTTCCTTACCGTGGAGGGCGGCGATTTTCTCGCTGGCGATCTCCGGCGTTTGGAGCAGGCGTTCGCCGACGGCGTTCGCTCGATCACGCTTATGCACTATCGACCCAATGACATTGGAGACATTCAAACGGCATCGCCGGCGAATGACGGTCTGACCGATTTTGGTGCGGACGCGATCCGCGAAATGAGTCGGCTCGGTATTATCGTTGATCTGGCGCATGCGTCAGAGAGAACCGCCGCGCAGGCGCTCGAGGTTGCGTCGCACCCTGTGCTTTGCTCGCATACCCATGTTCACCCACCCAATGGGCCCGGCGCCCATCCGCGTTTCATAAGCTCTGAGTTGGCGCGCGACATCGTATCGGCGGGGGGCGTGATCGGGGCGTGGCCCGCAGGAATTGGTTTGACTTCTCTTTCCGACTTTATCGATCGCATTTTTTCGCTGACAGACATAGTCGGCCCGGATCATGTCGCACTCGGCACGGACATGGACGCCAATTTCCGACCTGTGCTCACCAGCTACACGCAAATACCGCTTCTGGTTTCGGAGTTGCTGCGTCGCGGCTACGGCGAGGAAAACAGCGTCCGTCTGCTCGGGGGAAACTTCCTGAGAGTGTTTCGCGCCGTTGAACGCGCTCGCGCCTAAGCAAAAAAAAGGCCCCTGAGCGCTAGGTGATCTGCCGGAGGGTGGGAAATGGACTACACAATGACCCGGCGAGCGGCGGCGGCAGGATCTATTTGTGCGGCGGTGGCTTGGCCGCAAGCAGCGCGGGCGCGTCAGCGCTTCTCCTTCGATCGAAGGCTAAGAGAACTTGGCCTTGATTTACCTGACCCACCAGAGCCGGTTGCGACTTACGCGCCATTCAGGCGGGTGAGCCGGACGCTCTATCTAGCGGGACTGGGGCCTGCCCAGCAAGACACGCCGCCGAAGTTCGGGCGTGTTGGCGCCAATCTAACGATCGAGGAAGGCTATCGCGCAGCTCGCGCCGCCGGCCTTAGCGTGCTTGCTCTCTTGCGCAACGCTTGTGGTGGTTCGCTAGATCGTGTGCGCCAATGCGTGCGAGTGGATGGATACGTGGCAAGTGCCGATACTTTTCATGCACAGCCACAGGTTATGAATGGGGCTTCGGACCTTTTCGTGGAAGTCTTCGGCGAGGCTGGATTGCACGCGCGCTGTGCAGTTGGTGTAAACGCGTTGCCTTTCAATATACCAGTGGAAGTCGCCACGGTATGGGAACTGAGGTGAGGTCTTGAAATGCTCCAGGAAGCAGATTGAGCGCGCCAACAGGCGTAACCAGCGCAGCCGTCGTTGAAGATCGCCATTGAATGCGCCCCAGCCGCGCTACGTCCAATGACAACAGCCGTACCATTGGCAGTCAGTGCTGCTCAGGAAGGCTAGATTTTCTTTGAGAAGCTTATCAGCATGACGCGCTTACCGTTCCAGCATACATATGTGAACGCGCGGCTCTCCACGTCTAGTGGTGCGCGGCTTGATGATGTCGATCTTGAAATGCTTCGTCGCCTTCATGCAGCAGCGCGGATACCCAACCAAGACTTAGCCAAGCAGCTTAGGCTGTCACCTAGTGCTTGCTTGCAACGTATGCGCCGCCTTGAAAATGCGGGCGTCATCACACGCTATGTGGCGGAAGTCGATGAGAACGTCCTGTCAGTATGGTCAATTCTGTGGGTTGAGGTCGAACTTTGCCGCAAGGCGATGTCAATGCGTAGGGCCTTTGAAGAAGCGGTTCGAGCTATGCCGTACATCATTGAGGCGCATGAACTGGCGGGCGGTTCAGATTATCTGCTCAAGGTAAGCCTGCCAACGCTTGCAGCTTGGCCCGACTTGCGCGCGAATCTTGACCCGGACAATTCGATCATGCGTAAAGTTCGCATTCTCGGCGGCGTTCGCACGGCTAAGCCAAGGGCCGCGCATCCGTTGCTCTCGGCTGTCGTGGCCGACCCGGCGTTGAGCCACGCATCGAACGAAGAATCTTCCTGAAGATTTCAGTGCTGAATGAAGGCAACAAAGCACACGCGATTGTAAGTCTATTCGAAGGTTGATTGTCGCCGTCGCTGCGCCACCCAGGCATCCAGGTCAGCCGGATCGTATCGTACAGCGCGGTCCGTGGTCTTAATGAACCGCGGCCCTTTTCCAGCGCACCGCATTTTATCCAAAGTCGACTTGGCCAGACCAAGTCGAGCAGCCGCTTGGCGAACATTGAGTAGGGCGCCCGGTGGAGACGAGAGGGAGGAAGGCGTGGGCGTCTGTAGGCGCTTCGGCGCAGACAGTTGCGGAGGGCCTTCTCCGTGAGACGCTTTCTTGCCGTATACGGTCATTTTTTGGAGAGGTACGCCGAAAAGATCGGGCTGAGGCGCAGGAGTCGATCGCCGTTTGCTCATCGCGTATAAGGCCTCAGAATGATGTCCTGACTCACCAGAACGGCGATGCGCTCCGCCTGCGGAACCTCAATCGTGGGGCGGACACTGAGTTCACGGTCGACAATGCGGGCGCCGACGCGCGCTGCCTCCTGGGCGGCGGCGTCGCCGACGCTGCCCATGAGGCGCTGATTGTCGTTGTCCTGGACTTCGTTGGCCGCGGCGCTCAGAGCGCCCGAAAGAAGAGAGGCGACGGCGATGCGGCCGAGATGGTTGTTCACGCGGCCGCGCAGGCCCGCAGCGCCTGTCCGTTCCGTTCCTGGCATCCCCCTCAGCGCAATCGACCAGCCGTTCGGCATGACGAGCCGGTTCCAGACAACGAGCAGGCGGCGGTCGCCGTAAGAATTGTTGGAATCGTATGTCCCGAGAAGGGTCGCGCCCTGCGGGATGAGCAGGTGTTCGCCGGTCACGCTGTCATAGACGTTCTCCGTCACCCGCGCGACGACGCGGCCGGGCTGAGCGGAATTGAGCCCTGTCACCAGCGCCGCCGAAATGGTAGAGCCGGCCTGGATCGTGTAGGGCGAACGCGGCGGGCGATATTCGGCGTCGAGCACGCCGTCGTCGCGCCCGCGCTGGCTCGCCAGGAAGGCGCTGCGCTGGCCGACATCAGCGACGTCGCCCGCGCCAGATCCCGCGCCGCGCGCGCCGCGCCGACCGAACGCAATCGAGGAGCTGAGCGCGGCCTCCGCTTCCATCTCGGCGGGAGAGGGCCGCGCGGGCACGGGCGGCGCATAGCCGTGCGCCGCGTTGGCTTCGTGTGATCCGAACTCAGTCGGCCTGTTGCCGCCCCAGAAATAGTCATGGCCTTCATCGGCAGGCGGACGCAGATCGTCGGCGCTGTATTCGGCGCGCGCGACACGCACCGTTTCCGGAGGCGTTGCAGCGTGAATCTGCTGCTGCATCGCTTCGTTCCGGGGGCCGCCGCGCCCGCGTTCGGACAGCCCGCTGAACAGGGTGAACACGACGACGCCGGCGATGATGAGCGACCCCGTAATCAGCACCTTGCGCGAAAGCTGCTTGGGTTTGGGCGCCGGCGCGCGGATCGAGGTCGGCGGCGGCACATGCGATTTCGGCTGCGGCTGCGGTTCGGGCGCGGCGGCTGGGACTTCTCCGTCGGCGCTCATTGCGAAGCTCCCGAAAAGAGGGAGGGACGTGGACGCTCGCGCGTAATCCGCACCACGGTTTGACGCGCGCCCAGGCGCAACTCGGCCGTCTCGAACAGACGGTCGACCACGTAACGGTTGCCGACGACGCGGTAATTGACCAGCGCGGCCTGGCCGCCGTCGATCAGGAAGAGCGGCGGCGCTTCGCTTGTGCCGATGTCGAGCGGAAACTCAATATAGGTTCTGCGTCCGTCGTCGAACACGCGCACCGGCCGCCAGCGCGGCGCGCGGCCGCGCGTGGTCTCGATCCGGTAGCGGAAATTCACGCGGTCGAGCGCGACCGGGCCGACGATCGAGGCGTTGGGGGCGGCGGCATTGTCGGGATAGCGCCACGCCACCTGGGCCGAATATTCACGCCCATCGACGGCGACAGCCTCGATCAGATAGGTGCGCCGGTCAGTGACGAGCACGATATTGGTGCGGATGCTGGCGCGGGTCGGCTTCAAAAGAAGCAACGCGCGCGGCGAACCGAGATCGCCTGCGGTCGCTTCCTCGACCATCCAGCGCGCGGTGTCGCCAGCGGCGACGGTGACGATGATCTCGCCGGGCTCTAGCAGGATGGTGGAGAGGAAACCCGGAGCGGCATAGACCTCGTAGAGCGCGCCCGGCGCATAATCGTAGATCTGCGTCGCATCGACAAATGCGTCGGGATCGGGCCTGCGCCGCGCGTCCGCATTGGCGGCGCCGATGGCCGCAAGCGGCGCCATGGCGCGGGCGCGGGGCCGCGGCGGGGTGCGCTCTCTGTTCGGGGGCAGAAGGTCGGCCTGCGCCGAGGCGTCCGGTTCCGGAACGGGGAGCGTGGGGCGCAATTCGAACGCCGCGGCTTCTTCGGCTGGCGTGGACGCAATTTCTGTCGGCGCGGTCGCGCACGCAGCGGCAAGGCCGACAGCGCAAAGCGCGGCGAGGAGACGAAGGCGGCGTGTCATCGGCGCGCTCCCGAAGGCGTCGCCGGGGTTTCCGGCGAGAAGGAAAACGAAGTGATGAAAAGGCCGAGCGGATTGCGCGCGAGCGCATCTGAATTGCGCGGCGGCTCGAAGCGGATGCTGAACAGGCCAGTATAGGACGCGCGCGCGCCGCCGCCGGCCCCATGGGTCGCCTCAATCCAGCTCACCTGCCAGGTGTCGTCGGAGCGCTGGACGATCGAGGTGATCGTCGCCGCGCGGGCGGTCGAGCCGAGCAGGCTGAACGGATCTTCCTCGCGCGCGATCTCGTTGAGGCGCTGCGCCGCCTGCGGCGTGAGGAAGCGATAAGCTTCAAGCCAGTTTTCCCTCAGCACCACCCCGTCGGTCGGCACGCCGCGGATCAGCCTGACGAAATGGCCGAGAAAATAGCTGATCTGCGCATTGGTCGGCGTGTAAGCGCCCCCAGCGGGACGCACGCTCAGAACCGAGCCGTGCGGGCTCACTTCAACCACATGTACGAAGGTGCGCTTCTGGAGTGCGACCAGGGTGAGCCCGGCCGCCAATGTCACAGCGAGCGCGGCCGTGCCGAGCGCCACCCAGCGCCAGGTAACGGCCGCTTGAACGGCCGAGCCCATGCGCCGGTCCCATGCCTGTTGCGCGCGCGCGTAGGCCGTGTCCGCAGGCGGCGGCGCATAGCTGCGCGGTGGATCGATGAAGGGAACTCGCATGGTCTTTCTCCGTCAGCGTCTCGGGCGCGGCTGCATGGCGCCGTAATTTGGTGGAGGAGGGGGCGCAGCGTTCGACGCGCCGCGCGCAGGGGGAGCGCCGCCCGCACCGCCGGCGGCGGCGCCCGAACCGCGACGCGAAGGCGCTCTGCGTGCGCCGCCCGACATCGTGCGCGCCAAGATCATGGTGCTCATCAGCGTGCCGACGGCGCCCTGGACCGGCTGCGCCGCAGACAGGCTCGGGTTGCCCTGCATGACTTCGCTGGCCAGCATCGGCGCCAGCCAAGACAGCGACAGAATGGTGAGCCCGAACAAGAGCACATCGAGCGCGCCGCCATTGTCGAGCGTCATCGTTGGCGGCAGCGTGGCGATGTAAGTGATTGCGACGCTGGCGACGAAGGCGAGCAGAAAAAGCCGCACCGCCGAGCCCGCCACCCAGCCGAGCGGGCGTTCCGCCACCCACGCCGTTCCCGAAAAAACACCCCAAGGAATCGCGACGAACGCAGCCAGTGAGCCCAGTTTGAAAGCGATTAACTGAACGAAAATCTGCAACGCCAAGACGAAGAAGGCGAGCAGGATGATAAGTCCGGCGATCAGGATCGTCGCCAACGGCAGGAAATCGGTGAAGATGTTCATGCCGTCGCCCATGTTCATGACGCGGCCGAACAGGCTCTTGCCGTGACCGGCGATGGAGGCGGGGTCATGCAATTGCGCGAGCGTCATGCCGCCGCCGCCGGCCTTGAGGCCGAGCATCGCGCCGGTGCGGTTGATGGTCCCGGCGAGGAAATTCCAATTGTTCACCAGGAACGCAAAAAACCCGACAAAAATGACCTTGCGGAAGAAGGGTGCCACCGGCGCCTCGCCCTTCAACGCCCACATCGCGCCCGCCAGCGTCACCGAGATGACGATGAGCGCGTTCAGGACGAACACGACGTCGCCCTGAATGATCCCGAACCCGGCGTCGGCCAGGCTCAGAAAGCGTTCGAGGAAGGAATTGACGTCGGCGTTCATGGACCCGGACCGTTAGAAGCGCGGTGTGGCGGGCTGGGACGCAGCCGGCGATTCGGTCGGAAAGGCCCGGCGGCGGATTTCACGCGCACGTTCCTCGCGCGCGATCTGCTCCAGGCGTTCGGCCGCGAGCGCGCGCGCCTGGGCGGCTTGCAGCGCCTGAAGCTCGGCGAGCTGCGCGGAGAGCACGCCGATCGCCTGCGTCGACGCCTGGACGGCCGCGGTCTGACCGCTCGCGCTGGCGCTGGCCTGGAGCGCGCGATTCATATTGGTCTGCGCTTCGCCCAGCCGTTCGACCCCGCCGGCGCTCGCCTGCATCAACGTCTCCATGCCGGCGCGGCTTTCCGCCAGCCAGCGGTCGGATTGCGCCAGCAGACCGTCGAGATCGAATTGGCTCAGATCCTCGGGATAGAGATGGCGCATGTCCGCGACGATGGTGTCGAGGTTCTGGCGGATGCCGCGCGCCTGCTCGAACAGATTCCGCGCGGCCTGAATAGATTGCGTCAGTTCCGGCGCGAGCTGGAGATTGAGCGAGGCCAGCATCCGCGCCTCATTGGCGAGGCTGGTGATCTGGTTGTTGACCTGTTGCAGCGCGCGCGCGGCCTGGAGGACGTTCTGCGCGTAATTGGTCGGATCATAGACGATGCGCTGCGCGTGCGCGTCGGGCGCAAACGGTAGCGCGATCAATGCGCCAGACGCCAGCAAAGAAGCCGCAAGGATGGAGCAAACAGGTCGGCGCATGGGATTCTCCTCAGATTTGAGCCGGAACGAGAGACGAAGGCGCGGGCTGGGCGGGGTGCGCGGCCCTGTCGAAGCGCTGAAGCGCGCGCGCCGCTTCGGAAAGGCCCTTGTGGTCGAGCCAGGCGCGCGCGAACGCTTCTGCGCCGCACGCGGCGAGCACGCGGTCGATGGCGGCCTGGTCCTCCGGCGTGGAAGCGCCGAGAAAGGCCAGCGCCGCAGGCCCGAGCGCCAGGTCGATGCGCCGCGCGCCGGCGCGGGTCTGGAAATAATAGTCGCGCTTCGGAACCGCTTCGGCGATCAGCGCGACCTGACGGCGATTGAGGCCCAAACCTTCGTAGAAGGCGCGCGTGCGCGGCTCGCGCGCGCGGTCGTTGGCGAGGTAAATCCTCGTTGGGCAGGCTTCGAAGATCGTGGCCGCGATGGAACTCGTCTCTACGTCGGCCAATTCCTGCGTCGCAAACACGACGGCGACGTTGCGTTTGCGCAGCGTCTTGAGCCAGGCTTGGATTTGGCTGGCGAAATGCGAGTCGCGCAGATAGGCCCAGGCTTCATCGAGCACAAGTAGAGTAGGGCGGCCGTCGAAGCGCGCTTCGAGCGCATGGACGAGGCAGGGCAGGATCGCGGCAAGGGCATCGGGGCGCGACATCAACTCGCCCATCTCGAACGCCAGCACGGACGCGTCGTCGAGCCGCGCTTCGTCGGCGTCGAGCAGCCGCCCCCAGGGGCCGTTATGGGTGAACGGCTCGATGGCGAGGCGAATTTCGGCGTCTTGCACCAGGCCGGAAAACACCGAGAGGGTGCGCTCCGATCGGGGGCGCTGCGCCAGCACGCCAAGCGCGCGCCAGAGTTCGTCTTTGCGCGCCGGTTCGAGCTTGACCTGGGCGCGGTCCAAAAGGGCCATGAGCCAGTCGCGCGCCCAGGCGCGTTCGCCGAGATCCTCGATGCGTCCGAGCGGTTGCAGCGCCAGATCACCGCCTTCGTCCTCCGCCAAGAGGTCGAGGAATTTTCCGCCGAGGCCGAGCGTGAGCGCGCGGCTTGAGCGGCCGGCGTCGAACACGATCACTTGCGAGCGTTCGTAACGGCGCCATTGCGCGGCCAGCAGGCCCATCAGCACGGATTTTCCGGCGCCGGTCGGACCGACGATCAGTGAATGCCCGACATCGCCGTGATGCAGATTGAGCCGGAACGGCGTGGCGCCGTCGGTGGCCGCGACGAGCAGGGGCGGTGCGTTGAGGTGGCGGTTGGTTTCTTCTCCCGCCCACACCGCCGAGAGCGGCAGGAGATGAGCGAGATTGGGGGTGAGGATGATCGGGCGGCGCAGATCGGAATAGGGCTGGCCGGGAAGCGAGCCGAGCCAGGCTTCGACGGTGTTGATGTTTTCCAACACCGTGACGAAGCCCAGCCCGTCTGCGACCTGGCGGATCTGGCGGATGCGTTCGAGCGCGACCGCTTCGTCGGCGTCCGCGACGGTGATCGTGAGCGTCACGTAGGCCGCGCCCGCCGCTTCGCCGTTGATCTCCTGGAGCGCGGCGTCGGCGTCCTCGGCCTGGGCGGTCGCGTTATTGTCGAGCAGAACCGTTTCCTCGCGGGTCAGCGCCTCGCGCACGAAGGCGCCCATGCCTTTGCGCATGGCGAACCAGCGCGTGCGGATGCGTTCGACATTGCGGCGGGCGTCCTCGCGGTCCATCGGCAGGATGCGCGTGACCCAGCGATAGGGGACGCCCAGCCGGTTGAGCGCATCGAGCAGGCCGGGTTCGGTCGCGCTCACATAGGAGCGAACCGAAAGCACTTTGAGATGCAACGCGCCCAGCATGGGCGCGACGCCGCCGAGCAGCGGCGTGTCGGCGACGAGTTCGTCCAGATAGAACGGCGTCTCGGGGCGGGCGACGCGATGCGGGCGATCCGAGATGCAAGCATGGAGGTAAGTGAGCGTCTCCTCGTCATCGAGGAAGCGGACCTCGGCCATGACGTCTTTCAGGAGATTCTTGAAGCTCTCGGTTTCGTCCAGGAAGCTTTGCAGAACGCCTTTGTAATCGACCGCCGCTTTCTTGCCGGCGCCGGATTCGAACAGCATGGCTTCCAGCGTCCCGGCGCGCTCGGTCGGCGGCAGCCAGGTCAGCGTCAGAAAATAATGCGACTCGAAGCGCCCGCCGGCCGACGCGAAGGCTTGGGCGCGTTCGGCGTCGATCAGCCATGACAGCGCTTCGGGCCAATCGCTTTGGGGGTAAGCTTTCGTCTCCTCCCGGCGCGCCTCGACATGCAGGCACCAGCCCGAGCCGAAACGCTTGAGCGCATTGTCGAGCCGCGCGCTAGCGCCCATCAATTCAGAGGGCGTCGAGGAATCGAGGTCCGGGCCGCGGAATTTCAGCGTGCGCTGGAACGACCCGTCCTTGTTGAGCACAATTCCGGGCCCGATCAATGCAGCCCAGGTGAGCCAATCGGCGAGCCGCGCTTCGGTTTGGCGATAGGGGCGCAGATCCATCATGAGCGTCAGATTCCGAAATAGGAGGGCTTGGCCATGGCGCGCGGCCATGTGTCGAGAAACCAGGGATCGCGGGCGCTCGCATAGGCGGCGATGGCCTGCACCACTATCCAGAGCGGCACGCCGATCAGCGGCTGCTGAAGCCCGAGCACGATCGCGGCCGCGATCGTGCCGTTGAGGATGGCGAAGGTGCGCGGCACGCCCATGATGAGCAGCGGGCGCGTCAGCGACGTGCGCAATGGAATGCGATAGCCTTCAGGTTCTTCGAGCATGGGTCGGCTCCGTCAGGACAGGGCGCGGCTCAGATCGTCGCGCCGCCGGCGAAGCCGAAAAAATCGAGGAAGAAAGATGCGGCCGCGAACATGATGGCGAGGCCGAGGCCCACCGTGGCGAGCCGGCGCAGACCGCCGCCGCCTTCGCTGAAGATCATGGCGATGCCGCACACGACGATGGCGATGACGCCGGCGGCCATCGCCACCGGGCCGGTGACGGAATCGACGATTTGTTGCAGCGGGCCTTCCCACGGCATACCCGAACCGGAAGCGTGCGCCGGCGCCGCGGCCGCGAGCGTCAACGCCGCGATGGCGACGGCGCGGGCGAAGCGCTCGAGCGAAAGTTTGGACATGACAGAATCTCCTTGTTGCTTGGGGGTGGGTTGCTTGGGGGTGGATCGAACGGGCGTCATGGGGCGGCGCTCGTTTGGGGGAAGCGGGGAAGAGGATCGCGGTCGAGGCGGTAGGCGCCGTCGGCGAAGCCGCGCACATTGACGATGTCCTCGATGCGCCGGCCGCTTTCGGCGCGGGCGATGAACACGACCACATCGACCGCCGAACCGATCAGGCGCTGCGGCGCGGCGAGGCCCGCTTCGAGACAGAGATCTTCAAGGCGCAGCAGCGCGTCGGCGGCCGAATTGGCGTGAATGGTGAGGGCGCCGCCGGGATGGCCTGTGTTCCAGGATTTCAGCGTTTCAAGCGCGGCTGCGTCGCGCACTTCGCCGACAATGATGCGGTCGGGGCGCAGGCGCATGGTCATCTGCACCAGGTCGCGCATGGCGATGACGGGCGCGGCGCGCTTGGTGAGAAGCTGCACCACGTCGGGCGCGGCGCATTGCAGCTCGGCGGTGTCCTCAAGGATGATGATGCGCGCCGTCTGAAACTCGGGCTCGGCCAGCAGCGCGTTGATGAGCGTGGTCTTGCCCGAACCCGTCCCGCCGGCGATCACGATGTTACGGCGCTGCGCGATCGCCTGGCGCAACAGCGCCGCCTGTTCAGGCGTGGCGATCCCGTCGCGCACATAGTCGCCAAGCGAGAAGATGCGCGTCGGCTTCTTGCGGATCGCCAGGATCGGCGCCGGCACGATCGGCGGGATCATCGCCTGAACGCGCGCGCCGGAACCGGGCAGCGTCGCGGACAGGCAGGGCCGATCCGGCGTGACGATCTCATGCGCTTCCGCCGCCAGCAGACGGATCGCCGTGTCGCGTTCGGCGACGCTAAGGTGCGTCGTGGTTTCCTCGACGCCGCGGCCGATGCGGTCGAGACGGAGGCGCCCGTCGGCGTTGACCAAAGCTTCGACTACATCGTCCTGCGCCAGCGCGTCGGCTATGGCCGGACCCATGGCGCGCGCGAGCGCAGCGAGGCGACGCTCGGCGACGAGCTGGCCGGAAGGCGCGCGGGCGGGGAGGGCGGTTTTCATGGCCCCGCCTCGGCCGGTTCGCCGGCGGGCGCGGGCTGGCGTCCGTGCGGGGCTTCCGCGAAGAGCTGGCCGCCGGGCTGGAGGCTTTCGGCCAGGAGGTCGAGGTAGGAATGGAAACGCCGTTCGGCCGTTGCATGAATTGCGTCGTGGGTTTCTTCATCCGGCGGCGGGGTATGTTCGAGCCACACCCGCACGAACAGCAGCAATGCTTCCTTGATGATGGCGATTTCGCGCGCGCGGACGACCTCCCGTTTCTCCACGCGGTCGAGACGCATCTTCACCGTGTCGGCCACGGCCGGATCGGTCTCATCGAGATAGATGCGGCGCATGGCGTCGGCCGCCGCGCGCGTCGTCGGCAGGCCACGCAGCCGTGCATCGACGTCGAGCGCGCGCGCCAGATCCGGCTCAAGGTAGATCGTGAGCTTCTTCTTCCGCGCGCTCATGGGCGTTCGCTCCCCGGCGCGTCTGGGGGCGTGGCCTCGTCCATGAGACCGAACCGGCGCTGATTGCTCGGCGGCGCGGGCGGCGGCGACGATGATGGCGCGGCGCTCTGTTCGCGCTCGCCGGGCGACGTCTCCATCAGCTTCATGAGGTCGCCTTGTCCCGCGCCGCCGCCGCCGCGCGTGTGCGCAGGACGCCGGGAGGGGGAAGGCGGAGGCGGCGGTTGCGGCGCCGATTTCTGTGGCGGCGCGGCGACGCCCAGCGAGCGCATCCCCGCCCAGGGCGAGGCCAGAGGCGCGCGCGCTTCTAGCTCGGGCGTTGGAAACAGGCGCGCGCGGAAGATCGGCTCTTCGTCGTAGCGGAGCTTTTGCGCCCGCAGCGGCTTTGCGCCGGTGACGAAGATCAGTTCCTCGCGCTCGGACAGGCGGCGCACTTCCGAAGGCAGCAGGATCGGGCGGCGTTCTTCTCGGTAGGTGATCGCGCGATGATCGAGGCCGAGAATCTGGCGTCGACCGGACCAGGTTTCCTGCGGGCGCATCTCGTATATGTCGCCGGCGAGTTTCGAGATCGTCTCGGCGGTTTCGACGTCGGTGGCCGCGAAACTGGTGACGATATGGCAATTATCGAGAATGGTGTGGAAGCGCCCGTAGGCTTGCGTCACTTGATGCAGCGATTGCGTGACCAGGAAGGATTTGAGCCCATAGCCCGCCATCGCGCCCATGCTCTGCTCGAACAGATCGAGCTTCCCGAGCTGGGGAAATTCATCGAGCAGGAGCAGCAGCGCACGTTTCTTGGTGCGCCCGTCGGCGGCGTATTCCTGATGCTCCATCAGCACGCGCAGGATCGTGCCGAACACCAGGCGTATGACCGGCTTGACGCGCTTGGCGTCATTGGGCGGCCAGGAGAGATAGAGCGTCGCCGGTTTGTCGGCGCACATCAGATCCGAGATGTGGAACGTGGAGCAGGCGGTGTTGCGCTGAACCAGCGGATCGGCAAACACGCCAAGATAGGATTCCGCTGTCGCCTTGATGCCGGCGCGCAGCTTGTCGTGATAAGCAGCGTAGGATTGTGCGGCGCGGCGGACTTCGGGGTGGGTTTCAGGCTCGCCGGTTTCGGCATTGGGGCGATGGAAGCTCGCCTCCATCAACTTCACCGTGTCGTCGAACCGCGCCAGCAGTTCGAACACGCGCGCGAGCGTCTTGCGCTCGGGCGGTTCGGCATAGGCGACGTGGAGAATGAGGCCGACCAGGATCTGCTTGCCGGCCCGGTCCCAGAATTCCTGGAAGCGGCCGTCGCCATAAGGGTCGGCGATCAGCTCGACGATGTTCTGGACATCGCGGACTTCCTGTGAGCCCGGCCGGATGGTGTCGAGGATGTTGAGCCGGTCGGAGGACGCATCGGCCGGCGCGAACCGAAAGACGGGACCGAGCTGGGCGCGCCAGCCGGACGTGCCGGGGAAATCGACGCGGCCGTCGCCGGCGAACAATTCGCCCTTGAGATCGAGCGCCAGCACCGAATGCGGGCAGGCCAGCAGGGTGGGGACGACCGAGCCGCGCGTCTTGCCCGAGCGCGTGCCGCCGGTGAGCAGGACGTGGTGCGGGCCGTCATAGGCGAGGATTTCGTTTTTCAGCTTGCCGACGACGATGCCGTTTTCGGCGAGGAGGCCCGCGTCGCGGGCGTCGGTCGCATCGCCCCAGGCTTTGGCGCCGAACAGGCCCTGGTGCGGGCGCATGGGGCGCAGGGCCAGGAGCAGCACGAGGCCGGCGCCCAACAGCGCGAGCATGAAAATGAATTTCGGGATGGCGAAGGTGCGCGGATAGGCCTCGGACCAGCGCTTGGACCAGCCGATAATGGCGAGGGGCTGATAGACGGGCTGTCCGGCGATTGCGACGCGCCGTCCGAGCGCGGCCTGGTGATCGAAGCGCGCCGCCAGCATCTGCGTGGCGGCCCACGCGCCGACGATTGCGACGAGAGCCGCGCCGATGATTGCGAATGCCGGTCTGCCCAATTGCATCGGATCCCGCCCCTGACGCGCGCGAGGTTCGCGGCGCCGCGGGGGCGAAACATCAATTTGCGCGCCGTGCGTGTGAGGTGGTGCGCGCGGGCTTGGTTAAGAATTTTGAGCTGTCCGCACTATGTTTGGGCGCTAAGCCGTCGTACAAAACTGGCGAGCGTGGCGCGCAGCACAAACCGCAGATTATTGTATTTGTGCGACGCAACGGCGCAGCGTCCAAGCTTAGTCGGCGCACATCCGCCGATTGGCGAATTGCAACACCATGCATCATGGCGACACAGGGTAGTTATCGTGCGGAGTGACCGTTGTGCGCCGGTGCGGCGCAATGGAGGAGCTTACTTCCGCATTGTTAACGGCGGTGGCGGCGGCGATAAAGTTGGCTCCGTCGGCGCGCTGTCGATGTAGAGGGAGAGGGTTGAGCGGCGTTCCGTGACGGGTTGGAGGCGGAG
The DNA here is from genome assembly GCA_937967425.1 of uncultured Caulobacteraceae bacterium. The sequence goes on along the minus strand of CALBST010000452.1, from coordinate 20,347 downwards.
AGAGAGGCTTTCCGCTGCTCGTCGCGGAGCTTCCATCATGGCGGCTGCAAAGCAGAAAATCGTCCTCAATTCGTCACGCGACATTCCCTTCAATAAGCTGGTTCTCAGCCAATCCAATGTGCGCCGGACCAAGGCCGGCGTCTCGATCGAGGAATTGGCCGAGGACATCGCCAGGCGCGGGCTGCTTCAGAGCCTGCATGTGCGCCCGGTGCGCGATGCCGACGGCGCCGAAACCGGCATGTATGAAGTGCCGGCCGGTGGCCGGCGCTATCGCGCGCTTGAACGGTTGGTCAAGCAGAAGCGTTTGCTCAAGACGCAACTCGTCCCTTGCGTCGTTAAAGACGACGGCATCGCCGAGGAAGATTCGCTCGCCGAGAATGTCCAGCGCGTCGCGCTCCACCCGCTGGATCAATTCCGCGCTTTCCACGATCTGCGGGAAAAGGGATTGAGCGAAGAGGAAATCGCCGCCCGGTTTTTTGTCACGCCGACCGTCGTGAAGCAACGGCTGCGCCTGGCGTCGGTGTCGCCGAAGCTCCTGGAAATCTATGGCGAGGACGGCATGACGCTGGAGCAGCTCATGGCCTTCTCCGTCACCAGCGACCGCGTGCGCCAGGAGCAGGTCTGGGACAGCGTGAAGAATTCCTACAGCAACGAGCCTTTTCACATTCGCAGGCTGGTGACGCAGAACACCGTGCCCAGCACCGACAAGCGGGCGGCGTTCATCGGGCTGGAAGCCTATGAGGAAGCCGACGGCTACGTTCTGCGCGACCTGTTCAGCGAACGGGGCGAAGGCTATTTGCAGGATGTCGTGCTGCTCGACCGCCTGGTCGCCGAAAAGCTCAAGGCGGAAGCGGAGAAGATCGCCGCCGAGGGGTGGAAATGGATCGAGGTGTCAGTCGATTTCCCGTTCGGGCACGCCGACGACATGGGCCGGATCGACGGATACGTCCCCGATCTGACCGAAGAAGAAAAGGCGACGATCGCGGCGCTGGAAGCCGAGTTCGAGCGCCTCGAAGCCCAATATGCCGAGGATGACGAATATCCGGAGGATGTCGATCGGCGGCTTGGAGAAATCGAAACCGCCCTCGATGCGTTCGAGAACCGGCCTGCGATCTACGACCCCGCCGACATCGCCCGCGCCGGCGTCTTCATCAGCATTGACCGCGACGGCAAGCTCGATGTCGATTGCGGCTATGTGCGCCTTGAGGATGAAATCGCGGCCGTGGAATCGGCTGAAGGCGATCCGGGCGAAGCGGAATCTGGCGGCGACGAGGAAGCGGTGCCGGCTTCCCGGCGCACCATCATCACCATCGGCGGCAAGGAAGCGGCCGACGAGGACGATGAAGATGAAGAGGACGCCGTCAAGCCTCTGCCTGACCGGCTCATCAGCGAACTGACAGCGCATCGCACGCTTGCGCTACGCGACGCCGTCGCCGGAAATCCGCACGTCGCTCTGACCCTGCTTCTGCATCGGCTTTGCGTTGACGCTTTCCACGAAGGCTTCGGCGGAAAATGTCTGCAAGCCTTCGTCCAGAAAGTCTCGCTGCAAAACCAGGCGCCCGATCTGAAAGAAAGCGCTTCGGCCCAATCCATCAAGGAGCGCCACGAAGCCTGGAAGGCCGACATGCCCGCCAACGAAGGCGCGCTTTGGGATTGGATCGCGGACCTCGACGACGACAGCCGCGGCGCGCTCCTCGCCTATTGCGTCTCGGCCGGCGTCAATGCCCTCCAAGAGAAGGGCGATCGCTACGGCGCCGGGCCCAGCGCGCATGCTGTTCACCTCCGCATCGAGCAGGCCGATCGGCTTGCGCGCGCGGTCGGGCTCGACATGGTGGAAGCCGGATGGCGTCCAACCGTGGAGAATTATCTCGGCCGCGTGCCCAAGACCCGCATCCTGGAAGCCGTGAGCGAAGCTAAAGGCGAGGCGGCGGCTCAACTCATCGACCATCTAAAGAAGGGCGACATGGCCAAAGAGGCCGAACGCCTGCTCGACGGCGCAGGCTGGCTTCCCGAGCCGCTGCGCCTGGACGATGATTCCGCAGCCATCGAGGCGCTTCCGGATTTCCTCGCCGGCGGGGATGAAGAACGCGAAGCCGATGCAAAGGCGGATCGGGCAGCCGCTGCGGCCTGACCCTTGCGCCTCCACTCATACGGAAGGCCCGGCGGCGACGCCGGGCCTTCCGTTTCTCTCACACTCTTTGCCGGCGTCGCCAGGTCCGCGCGATCTCGGCGGCAGAGCCGGAGAAAGGCGCCGGCGGGATGAACCGCCGGGGCGAAAGGAGAGCGTCCGGCGGTCGTTTCGCCCGCTCTCCCACGGAGACATCCAATGTCCGCACAATATATCTACGACGCCGCGCCGCTTGGCGCGCTCATTCGCTTTTCCGACGGCGCACCGCGTCCACCCGAGCGCCACCATCGTAAACTCAGCGATTGGAGAAGCCGCAACAATGTTGGCCGCCTCGTTCGCAAGGATCCCGAAACGCGGTTGGGCGATCGTTTGGTCTCTGCGTCATTCCTGCTCCGGCTGGACGACATTGCCGGAGTGGTCATGGTGAGGGCGCGCTATTCGGTGGCGAGCCCCTTGTGTTTCGAGATCGCCGAGCGGCCCCCGACAGGTTCGGTTCGCATCATCCGGGGCGAAGGCGACGAGCAAGAGCTTATCCATCTCGCCGCCAATGGCGCGTCGGCCGAGGCTTGGGTGCGCGCCAAGGGCTACAAAGACGCACGCCTGGAGGTGGTTTGCGACGACGGCGCGCCCAGTGAAGGGAGGGCGGCATGAGCGCGCCCGACCCAAACACGCCGATCTTCGGTCGCACCGATGAAGGCTTTACGGCCGCTGCTCTTGGAGAACTCGCATGGATCGCCATTCCCGGCGTGGACGGCTTCCACATCGTAAGCGCCTGGCGCATCGGCGCGCCGATGCGCCAATGGAAGCGCCGCGACTTTTGGGCGTTCGGAGGCCATGCGGCGGACGAAGCCGGCTTCCGCGCCTATGTCGAGAACGTCGCAGAACACCATCGTCAGCTCCCCGCTCTTGGCCGCCGGCCATGCGAATCCGGCGTCTGGACCCCTTGGGGTTTTGCGCAGCATGGCGAAATCTACGGCGAGGGCGTCGTGTTCTTCACCACCGCAAGCCACGGCGGCTTCAAGCTCGCCCCGGAACGCCTCGCGCTCATGCCGGCCGCGCTGCGCGCCGCGGGCGGATGGTACGAAGAAGATTGCGAATGGGCCAAGGTCGCCATCGCGTTTCCCGACCTCTTCACCGAAAGCGAGCGGCGCGAAGCGGAAAGGACTCTGCGCCATTGGAGTCCCGCCTGTTGGGAGGCGGTTCGCGGCCGCCAGCTTGAATCAACCGGGACGTCCGAAAAGGGAGACGCCAATGTTTAGCGTGTTCCGCGATCGGCGCCGGACCATAAAGCGCCGCGTTCGACGCGCCGTCCGCGCCTGGCGCTATTTTTCCGGGCGCCTCTCGGCCGACGACGCTCAGACCATCATCCTCGATTGCCAGGATGCCGCCGGCTGGTACGAATTTTCGACCTTGGCCGTCGACGACGTGCTGGAGCAAGCGCAGGATATTTTCGCCGACCATCCCGATTTGCCGAAATTCGTCGCGGCCGGATGCGTGCGCGTATGGCGTTTGTGGGAAGGCTCCAATCACCAGCTCGATCTCGCGCGCGATTGGGCCTTGGAGGCCGCGCAGGAAATAGCGGCCGATGCGGGCGTCTTGCTGGCGCGTCGCGCGGACGAGGCGGACGAGGTTTGAAGCCGCCGGCGTTCGCGTTCGCGCGCGATGGAGAGTGAAAGGGGAGCCCTGATGGCGTGAGTTTCGGCGGGCGAGAGCGCGCCAAAACGCTTTCTCACGCATTTCGGAGTTTCCCCCATGTCCCGCACGCTATCGGCGATCGACGCACAGTTCGATTTCAGCAAGCCGGCCGCCTATGACGAACACGCCAAGCGGCGCTTTCACGCCGCCGCTGGCCGGCAATTACGCCGCTTGGCCCAGGCGCTCGGCCTTGAGCGCGGCCAATTCGATCTGCGTTCCAGCAAAGGCGGGTGCGCCATATCCGGCGAAATCACGCTGCACACGGATCGCATCTATGTGCAAGTCTGCCAGTCTGTCATGGGCGACGAGAACGGCATTCTTTTCCGCGCGTGCGACGGGCGGCGCGATTATGTCGGGCGCTGCAACCAATTCGCGCCACTCGACATGCTCAATCGGCCGCAGGAACTCGCCCGCCACATTCGTATGACGCTGCGGGTCTGATGTCCGGGACGGCGCGGCGTTCCATCAGCGCGCGCCGAGTGCGGCGGGCGGGGCGCGCGCGATTGGCCGGACGGCGCCGGGCGTTGCAGGCGGGTCAGAGTCAGAGGGCGACGGGGACGGATCGGGCCGGCGGGCGTGAGAGCGCGCGCCGGCTCGATCCGTTTGGCTTTCACCAAGGGCAATCCCCATGACTCAAATCTCTACACCGGCCGCACGCGCTGCCGCGCCGTCGGCGCACGGCGGACACGCCGCCAAAGCCGCCGCCATCTTCACCGCAGCCCAGCTTCTGTCGCCGCACCTGGAGCGCGGCGCGCGCATCGACGCGGCCATGCTGCGCGCGGCGATGGAAGAAGCGTTCGGAGGCGGCAACGCCGACGGCCGCTGGGACTGGAAGGCGGCCTACGAAGCCTGCGAAGCCGCCACGCTGCTGTTTCTGCGCAAATTCGGTCCCGCCATGCTGGCGCGCGCCGCATCGCCGGCGGCGATGGCGCCGATGCTGGCCAAGATCGCCGGCCTTCTGCCCACGCACACGCGCCGCTCGGAAGAAAGCCAGACGTTTCAGCAATTCTCCACGCCCATTCCGCTCGGCTACGCGGCCGGTCTCGCCGCTGCGATCACGCCGGCGGATTTGGTGCTGGAGCCCTCGGCCGGAAATGGCCTCTTGGCCATTTTCGCGGAACTGGCGGGCGGCGCGCTTCTGCTGAACGAATTGGCGGACACGCGCGCGGACATGCTCGGGCGGCTGTTTCCCGGCATCGCCGTCACGCGCTTCGACGCGGCGCATATCGACGATCATCTCGATCTTGGCGTGACGCCCAGCGTCGTGCTGATGAATCCCCCGTTTTCGGCGGTCGCCAATGTCGATCGGCGCATCGCCGACGCGGCGCTCCGTAATGTCGCCTCGGCGCTCGCGCGCTTGGCCGAGGGCGGGCGCCTGGTCGCCATCACCGGCGCTTCCTGCGCGCCGGACAATCCGGCCTGGGCCGAAGCGTTCGCGCGCTTGCAGGAGCGCGGGCGCGTCGTGTTCACGGCGTCCATCGACGGCGCCGTTTACGCCAAGCACGGCACGACTTTCGACACGCGCCTGACGGTGATCGACAAGGTTCCGGCCGACGATCCGAAATCGTTTCCGCCCTCGCTCGGACATGCGCCCGACATCGCCACCTTGCTGGCGTGGCTGGCGCCGTCGCTGCCGCCGCGCCCGCCGATCGCGCCGAGCCTTGTCTCTCCGCCGCGCGGCCCGCGTCCCGCAGCCGGGCGCCCGCTTCGCAAAGCATCGCGACCCGCTCCCGCTCCGGCCGTCTCGCCCGTCCCGGAAGCCGTCGCGCTTGCCTATGAAGCCGTCGATTGGCGCCCCGCCGAAGGCGGCGACGCGACCGAGGCGCTCTATGAAGGCTACGCGCTTCAGTCCATTCGCATCCCCGGCGCGCGGCCGCACCCGACCAAGCTGGTGCAATCGGCGGCGATGGCGTCGGTCGCCCCGCCCAAGCCGAGCTATCGTCCGCATCTGCCGCCGAAGATCGTGTCCGACGCGCTTCTCTCCGAAGCGCAGCTCGAAAGCGTGATCTATGCCGGCGAGGCCCACGCGCAGATCCTGGCCGGCGCCTGGAATGTGGATGAGACGCTCGATCTCGTATCGGCGGCGCGCGAAGATTGCGAAACCGCCGTGCGTTTTCGCAGGGGCTGGTTTCTCGGCGACGGCACGGGCGCGGGCAAGGGCCGTCAGGTCGCTGGCGTGTTGTTGGACAATTGGCTGAAGGGCCGCCGCCGCGCGGTCTGGGTGTCCAAATCCGACAAGCTGCTGGAGGATGCGCAGCGCGATTGGTCCGCGCTCGGCATGGAGCGGCTCCTGGTCACGCCGCTCTCGCGCTTCCGGCAGGGGACGCCGATCCGGCTGGGCGAAGGCGTCCTCTTCACCACCTACGCCACCCTGCGCTCGGACGAACGCGGCGAGAAAGCCTCGCGCGTGCGCCAGATCGTCGATTGGCTGGGCGCCGATTTCGACGGCGTCATCGTGTTCGACGAATCGCACGCTCTGGCCAACGCGGTCGCGGCCAAGGGCGAACGCGGCGACCAGGCCGCCTCGCAGCAAGGGCGCGCGGGCCTGCGTTTGCAGCACGCGCTCCCCAATGCGCGCGTCCTCTATGTCTCGGCCACCGGCGCCACCAATGTCCACAATCTCGCCTATGCGCAGCGTCTCGGCCTGTGGGGCGGGACCGATTTTCCCTTCGCCACGCGCGAGGAATTCATCCAGGCGGTCGACGCCGGCGGCGTCGCCGCGATGGAGGTTCTGGCCCGCGATCTCAAGGCGCTCGGGCTCTACGCCGCGCGCTCGCTTTCCTATGAAGGCGTGCAATACGAGCTGGTCGAGCACGAACTCAGTCCGGAGCAGATCCGCATCTACGATTCCTACGCCGGCGCCTTCGCCATCATCCACAACCATCTCGACGCCGCGCTGGAAGCGGCCAACGTCACCAGCGGCGGCAGCACACAAAACGCTCAGGCCAAAGCCTCGGCGCGCTCGGCGTTCGAAAGCACTAAGCAACGCTTCTTCAACCATCTCATCACCGGCATGAAAACGCCGACCCTGATCCGGCGTATCGAAGGCGATCTCGAGGCCGGTCATTCTTCCGTGGTCCAGATCGTCTCTACAGGGGAGGCGCTGATGGCGCGCAGGCTGGCCGAAATCCCCACCGAGGATTGGAACGACGTCCAGGTGGACATCACGCCGCGCGAATATGTGCTCGACTATCTCGCCCATTCCTTCCCGGTCCAGCTTTACCAGCCTTACACGGATGAAGAAGGCAACCTGCTGTCGCGGCCCGTCGTCCGCGACGGTCAGCCGGTTCTCTGCCGCGACGCCGTCGCCCGGCGCGATCGTCTGATCGAGCAGCTCGCCGCGCTGCCGGCCGTGCCAGGTGCGCTCGATCAGATCGTCCATCATTTCGGGACGGAATGCGTGGCCGAGGTGACGGGCCGCACGCGGCGCGTCATCCGCAAGGGCGACCGGCACATGGTCGAGAACCGCGCGGGCGCGGCCAATCTGGGCGAGACCCAAGCGTTCATGGACGACGAAAAGCGCATCCTGATTTTCTCGGACGCGGGCGGCACCGGACGCTCCTATCACGCCGAATTGTCGGCCAAGAACCAGCGCCTGCGCGTGCATTATCTGCTCGAACCTGGCTGGAAGGCCGACGCCGCCATTCAAGGGCTTGGCCGCACCAACCGCACCAACCAGGCCCAGCCGCCGCTGTTCCGGCCGATCTCGACCGATGTGAAAGGCGAAAAGCGCTTCCTGTCGACCATCGCGCGCCGCCTGGATTCGCTCGGCGCCATCACGCGCGGCCAGCGTCAGACCGGCGGGCAGGGCTTCTTTCGCCCGGAGGACAATCTCGAAAGCCTCTATGCGCGCGACGCGCTGCGCCAGCTCTACAATCTCATCGTCATCGGCAAGATCGAAGGCTGCCCGCTCGATGTGTTCGAGGCGGCGACCGGCCTCAAACTCATGGATTCGAACGGCCTGCGAGACGATCTGCCGCCGATCACGACCTTCCTCAACCGGCTGCTGGCCCTCACCATCGACATGCAGAACCTCCTGTTCTCGGCGTTCGAGCAATTGGTGAGCGCGCGCATCGAGGGCGCCATCGCCGCGGGCGTCTATGACGCCGGGCTGGAGACGCTGAAAGGCGAGTCGTTTGTCGTGACCGACAGGCAGGCGATCTACACTCATCCCGCAACGGGCGCGGAAACGCGGCTGCTGACCATCGCCCGCCGCGAGCGCAATACGCCGCTCGATCTGGACGGCGCGCTGGCGCTGCTCTCGGTTCGCAATGCGGCGCTGCTCATCAATGAGAAATCCGGCCGGGCGGCGGTCAGGCTGCCCGCGCCCGGCGTCATGCGCGAGGACGGCGGCGTCGAAGCCCGCATCCGGCTGGCGCGTCCTATGAATAGGATGGCGATGGCGCTGGACGCGCTGGCGCAGAGCCATTGGCGCGCGGCGGACGAACAGGAATTCGCGCGCGCCTGGTCCGAGGAGGTCGCCGGCATACCGCCCCATACGGACAGCGAGATCCACATGGTCGCTGGATTGCTGTTGCCGATCTGGAAGCGTCTGCCCCATGGTGGCGCGCAAGTGTATCGGCTTCAGACCGATGCCGGCGAACGCATCATCGGGCGCATGGTGACGCCGGCCTGGGCCTTGGCCACGCTCGCCGGCGGCGCGCCCGCGCTTCAGCCCGAAGCCGCGTTCGCGGCGCTTATGGAGGGCAAGCTGGTGCTGCATCTGGCCGAAGGGCTGGAGCTTCGCCGCAGCCGCGTCATGGGCGCCTATCGCATCGAATTGGCCGGCTTCGCCGACACGATGCGCGACAGACTCGCCGCTTATGGATTGTTCAGCGAAATCATATCGTGGAAATTGAGACTGTTCGCGCCCACCGACGAAAGCGGCGTTGAAGTCCTCGCCAAAGTCCTGTCGCAATATCCGATCGAGCGCATCGGCGACAGGGCCGGAGAGTGATCGGCATGGACGCTTCCGAACTGGCGCGCCGCCTCGCCGACGAGGCCGAGGCGGTGTGCCGCCATTATCTCTCCAATGGCGTGCGGGAGGGCCGCTATTGGCGTGTCGGCGATGCGCAGAACACGCCGGGGCGTTCGATGTTCGTGCGGCTGATTCCCGACGGGAGCGGCCGCCCCGCCGGCAAGTGGACCGACGCGGCCACCGGCGAACATGGCGATCTTCTCGACGTCATCCGGGAAAGCTGCGGCCTGGTCGATTTCAAGGATGTCGCGGAAGAAGCGCGCCGCTTTCTCGCTTTGCCGCGCCCGGACCCTCCGCCGCGTGAAGCCCAGGCGCCCGCGCCGCAGGGGTCGTCGCAGGCTGCGCGCCGGCTGTTCGATGCGTCGAAGCCGATCCGCCGCTCGTTGGCCGAAACCTATCTGCGATCACGCGGCCTTGCGCTGGCGCGGGCCGATCTGCGCTGGCTGCGCTTTCACCCGCGCTGCTATTATTGGCCCAACGAGGACGCGCCCAAGCAAGCCTTTCCGGCCCTGATCGCGGCCGTGACCGACCTGAACGGCGCCATCACCGGCGTGCATCGCACTTGGCTTCACGCCGGCGGCCCGGACAAGCCGCCATCGGTCATGGACAGGCGCGCCATGGGGCATTTGCTCGGCCATGGCGTGCGCTTCGGCGCCGCCCGCGACGTGCTCGCCGGCGGCGAAGGCGTCGAAACCACGCTGTCATTGCGGCCCGTCATGCCCGCCATGCCGCTCGTCGCCGCGCTCTCCGCTTCCCATCTCGGCGCGCTTCTGCTTCCGGCCTCGCTCAAGCGCCTCTATGTCGCGCGCGACGTCGACGCTGCTGGCGACCACGCTTTCGAGCGCCTGATCGCGCGCAACGCCAAGTCGTGCGTGGAGATCATCAGCCTCTGGCCGGATTGCGACGACTTCAACACCGACCTTCGCAAAAATGGCGAAGATCGCCTGCGCCGACGCTTGCGCGCGCAGATGACGGTTGAGGATGCGCGCCGCTTCCTTTGAGATCGGACTTGGGCACTTGTCTCTAGCGCCACAGCACCGAAAACGGCGCCGCGACGAGCCTGTCGCCGAACGGGATGATGGCTTCGCCGTCATGTAGGAGGACGCCTTGCGCAAACCCCGCGCCCGCGGCCTCGCGCAAGCGGGTCAGTCCCTTGAAATCCTCCGGACGAACCGTCACCGCCGCCTTCACTTCGATCCCCACGATTTCGCCAGGCGTGCGCTCAACGACGAAATCGACTTCGGCTTGGTCCTTGTCGCGATAATGGCTGATTGTCGTGTGCGGTTCCGCGAGCGCGATCGCCTTCGCCAGCTCGCCATGGACGAAACATTCCAGCAGGGGCCCCAGAGCGGCGCGGTCCCGGCCGATACGCTCTGCATCGACGCCTGTGAGCGCGGCCAGCAATCCCGAATCGAGGAAATGCAGCTTGGGAGTTTTTATCAGCCGCTTGAGGCCGTTTCGAAACCATGGCCGCACTTCCCGGATAAGAAATATCTTCTCCAAGAGCGCCAGCCACCGATCGACCGTCTTTGCATCATAACCGATCCGCCCGCCCAATTCCGTCTTGTTGAGAAGCTGCCCGGCCGTCAGCGCCGCATGTTCGATCAGACGGCGCATCATCGCGGTACTGGCGATCTCCGCAATGTCGACGACGTCGCGTTCCGCAAGCGAACGCGCATAGGCCACAAGCCAATCGCGTCTGCGTGCGGCCCCCGAGCGCGCCAACGCCTCCGGGTAGCCGCCGCCCAAGACCCGCTCAATGAGATCCGGGGTAGGTTCGCCCGATCCAGCGGGCCCGAGCGAACCGGCGAACGCCCGCTTGAGGAAGGACGGCGCGCGCTTGCGCTCGATCTCCGCTTGAGAGAGCGGCAGCAACGCAATCGTTTCAACCCTGCCGGCAAGCGAATCCGGCGCGATGGCGCCGGCGAACAGGTCTGCGGACCCGGTAATCAGAAATCGTCCAGGCCGCGGATCGGCGTCGACCGCGCGCTTGATCGCCAGGACGAGGCCAGGCGCCCGTTGGATCTCGTCTATGACGGCTCCGTCCACGTCTCTCAAGAAACCGGCCGGATCGTTCTGAGCGAACAACCGGGTCTGTTCGTCGTCCAGCGTGAAAAAGACCCGCCCCCGCGCCAGCTTGCGCGCCAGAGTCGTCTTGCCCGATTGTCGCGGCCCGATAATGGCCGCCACCCGCGTGTCGGCCAGAGCTTGCCGAACGCGGGCTTCCGCATGGCGCGGCAGCTGCACGCCGCCGGCAAGACGCGGCCTCGCCATGTCGCCCTTCCTCCGCCTGGCGCACGCTTTGGGGTGGCGCGGCTGATTCGGACTATAGCGCCGTCCAATCCGGAGTCTATGGCCGTCCAATCCGGACTTTGGTCTCGTCCAATCCGGACCGGGCGCCGCGCTGCCGGAACGCCGGGCGCAAGCGGCGCGCGGCGCGGCGGCGTCCCGCGCCTTGCCGGCGCTCCCGCCGCGAGGGGCCGCCCCCGCTGGCCTTCTGAGAGGCGATCGGACGGCGCCCGCGCCGGGCCGGCAACGGCGGCGGGCGGCTATTTTCCGCCGCCGGGGCGGGGGCGCCCCGGCTTTGCATCGCGAGACAAAATAGCCGCCCGCCGCCGTCCTCCGCTGCCGCTCCGGCCGCGAGGGCCGCTCGGGCGCGCGGCCCCCCGCGGTTCTGGCCGGGCGCGGGCGCCGTGGAGCGATCGCCCGCGAAGGCCGCGATGGGCGCGGACGCTTCGCGGAGAGAAGGATCGCCGCCATGACAGACGCGCACGACGACGCCTGCGAACCCGAACACGCCTCATCCTCGACCGCCGCCGTGCTGGACGCGCTTCAGCTCTACGGCTATCGCCCGTTCGACGAACCCGATCCGCGCCCGATGCCGGAAGGGCCTCTTGTCGCCGGCGCCGTGGCCGACATTTTCGACGCGCTGATCGCCACGCTCACGGACACGCGCCTCGAACCGGATCTCGAAAGCCTGCTCTGGGCGCAGGTCAATCTGTTCCACCAGGCGGCGGCGCGCGTCGAGCGCGAACTCGACGCCAACGAAACCGCGCAGAAGCGCAGCCAGCGCGAGCAGGACGGTTCGGAATTGCGCTCCGTCGAGCTTGAACAGCTCGTCGCCGAGGGCCTCACGCTGATCGAGCGGCGCAACGCCGTCGAACTCTTCCGCGACACCGCGAGCGCGCTCTATGAGCGCCAGGTCGGCTCGCCCTGGCGGCCGCGTTCAGGCTCGCTCGTCCAACATCGCACGCTGACCGCGGCGATGATCGACAGCCGCGACTATCTCGCCGCCAAGCGCCGCGCCCAGCTCGAACCGCTGATGCCGGCCGGGCCGAAGATCGCGTTCAGCGGCGGCGCCGAGTGCAATGATTACGACGCCATCTGGGACGCGCTCGACAAGGTCCGCGCCAAATATCCCGATATGGTGCTGCTGCATACCGCCTCGGGCCGGGGCGCCGACCTGATCGCCGACCGCTGGGCGGCGCACCGCAACGTGACGCCGGTTGCGTTTCGGCCCGATTGGGCGCGCCATTCGCGCTCGGCGGCGCCGTTCAAACGCAATGACGCGCTGCTGGAGACGCTGCCGATCGGCGTCCTGGTGTTCGGCGCCGGCGGCATCCAACAGAATCTGGCTGATAAAGCCAAGAAGCTCGGCATCCCCGTCTGGACCTTCAGCGGCGCTTAGGCGCCGCTTACATTTCGAGCGAGCGGCGCAGCGTCGCCGCCAAGTCGGCGATGAAATCCGCCGGCTTGGCGACGTCCCATAGCACCGTCGTGAGATGGTTCGTGTCGAAATGGCTGCCCGCCTCGCGGAACTTGGAATGTTCGCATATATAGAGCACAGGCTTGCCGAGCCCTTCGGCATAGCCGGCTTCCCAATAGGCGCCGTAATTGTCATGCGTCAGATCGACAATGACGAAAGCGGCGTCGCGGATTTTCTCGCGCATCAAATTGTCGATAATGCCGGTGCGTGCTGCGTCGCGCATATCAATAAGGTCAAAACCCATCGCCGCTTTGAGCCCAGGCTTGACATGATCGCGCATGAACGGATCGAGCACGCCGTCGCCGAATTTCATGGCGAGAAAACCATAGGAGCCGGCAAACCGACCACGCTTCTCGGCCTCGTAGCGTTCCCATCCTGCAAAAGTCAGGTCCAGCCCGCTCGCGGTAAGCTCCTTCTGCTCCACTTGCTTGTCGCCCAGAATGGCGAGAACGCCTGGCTTGGCCACCGCGCCCACAAGCAAGCCTTGGCCTATCAATTCTCCCATGATGCGACCAGCGCGCTCAGGGGAGGGAGCGCCGATGTCGGCGAAGAAATGCAATGGCAGCGCTTCGATCGGCCGTCCGGTCCTTGAAACTTCGTCGCCGACATAGCGAATGGTCGCCGCCGCTTGTTCGGCAGGACTGGGCGTGCGCTCATTGGAAAGGATTTCGCCAAGTTCTTCAAAGGTGAGCACAAACGTGTTCGGCCCAGGGTGATTGATCCGCCGCCGCACCGCGCGGATGAGCACTCCACGCTTTACGTCGCTGTTGAGCCGGTCGACGTCCCGGCTCAGCATATCGTGGTCGCCGACCAGGTTTCGCGCGACGCCAAATTGGCCGCAGAGATCGCACTCGAAATAGACATCGCGGCCTCCCTCGCCCGAGCGCCTCGAAACGCCGCCATATCGGTTCAGGCACAGCGGGCATTTATCCGATTGCGACAGCATCGTTGGCGTTCCTTTTGCTGCGGCGTTGGCGCCGGGACGCGGCTCTGATCCTGGACGTCGAGAGCGGCGAACGCCGGATTCAGCCCCGATTCTGTTGAGAAGCCGAGTTATTCGCCATGCTTCTCCTCGTTCCGGCGCGGCCATCGCGGCCTCTCTTGATGGCTGATCTCGCCGAAGGACGGCCCCGGAGGGCCTCGCTCGGCTTTGGCGCAATGGCGGGCCTTGCGGCTTTCTTCCCCTGACGCGCTGGCGCGCGTCATTCCTCGCGCAGCAAGAAAGCCGCCGTCCCGCCATCCTCCGCATCCGCTGCGGCCCCTTCGGGGTGCGCCGCCGAGCGCCTTCGGCGTCCCGATCGCCATCGAGGCCGCGACGGCGCGGCGCTCGGCATCTGAAGGAGAAGCACAATGGCGAATATCGGCACTTTCAAGAAATCGGGCCGCGACGAGCTGCAAGGCGAAATCGTCACGCTCGGGGTCCAGGCCAAGGGCGTGCGCATCGTCCCGGACACGAACCGCAGCAGCGAGACGTCGCCGACGCATCGCTGCTTCGTCGGCCGCGCCGAGATCGGCGCCGCTTGGGCGAAGCGTTCGAGCGAGGGCCGCGACTATCTCTCGCTCAAGCTCGACGATCCGAGCTTCCTGGCACCCATCTACGCCAATCTGTTCGAGGAGGACGACGGCGAAACGCACACGCTGATCTGGTCGCGTGCGCGCAAGTCGAACGGCGACTGAAGCGCTTCGGCGGCGCCCCGTCTCATCGGCGGGGCGCCGCTCGCTTGCTCGCGGTCTCTGCAAACGGTGGAGGGAGACCTTCCTGCTCAGACCGGCCGAGCCTGCCGGACGGATCGGAGCGCCTCCAGGAGAACGGGGCCCCACCATTTTATTTCGTCGCCGGCGCACGTCGCGCGTCCGTTCCCAATGGGGGAGGGGCGCCGAAATAAAATCGTGACCCCCATTCCCGCGGAGCGGTCGCGAGCCTGCGGCTCGCGATCCTGGACCCGCTCCGATCCGCCCGGCGCCGCCGCTTCGTCTTTCGACAGATAAGGAGACGAAGATGATGGCGCTCTACGATCAGATCCAAGAATTGCGCGCCGAGTTGGCGACCAATGCCGACGAAGCCGAGCGCCGCCAGATCGAAGCGGAACTGGCGGCGGCGACAGCCGAGCATGAAAAGGAGAAAGCGGAGTTCGAAGCGTGGTTTCAGGACGCGCTTCGATAGCGCACAGCCTGCGCCGCCCGATGCAAGCGTCCGCGTCGGGCGGCGCCTGGCGATCTCGGCTATCGTCGATTGCGTCCCGCCCTGCGCCTGGCCGGCGGCTGCGCCTCGAACGTCGCCCAATTCTCCAGGGCGAGCCCCATCTGCCATCGCGCCTCGCGTTCGGCGGCGGCGACAGCCTGCTCGAAATCGGGATAGGCGCCGATCTCCTTGGCGTTGAGGCTGACGCGCCAATCCGTCCGATCCGTATTGGCGACGATGGAGAAGCGCAGCAGATTGCCGATGTCGAGGCCATAGCCCTCGCAGGAGCCCCGCCCGAAGCGGCTCCAACGCCCCCATCCCATTTCGCGGCCCTCCATGCGGCCAGGATGGCTCCATTCGCGTTCTGCGGCGGTCCATGCGGCTCGGGTCATGGCCGCAAGTTTGTTCTGTATTTGTTTCAGCCTGTCAATAGTCCTCCACCGCAGGGGAGAGAAGGCTTTGCCCACCCGCCCGCCCTCGCTGCGCGCTAGTTGGCGGAATGCTTGAGCCTTTGAGCTAGCTTGGTTTGGGCGACCCCGCCGGCGAAGCCGGCGGGCCGGGCTGTCGTGCTCCGCACCGAGCCGAGCCGCGCGTCTCGGCCCTCCGGGCTTCCATCCCTGCCGCCAGACCCGCCCTCCCGCCCCAGGGAAGGCTGCCCGGTGCCTCCGAGCGGCCCGAAATCTGCTTGGCCATCCTCATTATGAGCCGAGTCCGCCGTCACCAATTCACCATCCTCGCCGCTTTGTGCGCGCTGGCGATGCTGGCGGTCGCGTCCGTGAGAAGCGGGGATCTGGTGCTCTACAACCACAGCCCGTCGCTGCCGGTCGGGCTCTATGTGCGCGCCGGAGCCCCGGTGGGGCCTGGCGCGATCATCACCGTGAGGGCGCTCGACGTTGCGCCCGAGGCGGCGCGCCAGCGCCAATTCGACGGCCCCTCCGACCGCTTCATCAAGCGCGTCGCCGCGACGGCCGGCGCAGAAGTCTGCGTCGATGGCGCCAGCCTCACCGTCGACGGCGTGATCGCCGCTAGAATCCACGACAGCGCCGCCGCCCCGCCCGGCTGGGCGGGCTGCCGCGCTCTGGAGGATGGCGAAATCCTCCTGCTCGGCGACACAGACGACAGCTTCGACGGGCGTTATTGGGGCCCGGTCAGCGCCGCGCTGATCGAAGGCGTCTGGCGCCGGCTCTAAAGGGGCTCGTCGGCGCAGCCGCCGCCCGCGCCCATGCGGCTGCCGCTGGCATGAGACGAAACGGCCGGAGACGGTGGAGGAAAGGGCGCTCAACATATCCCATGATCCGGCGGCGGCCGGGCCGCCTCAAGGACGACGGGGCCCCACGATTTTTCCCGGCGCCGCAGATTCCGCGTCCTGTTCGGCGCCGTTCGCGGGGCGCCGGGAAAAACCGTCACCCCCATCGCCGCAAGCGGCCGCTTCGCGGTCCTTGACCCGTTCCGGCCGCCGCCGGCCAGCGCTCCTGTTCATCGAACAGCAGGAGCAAATCATGTTTGACTACGACCCCGAACTCGAAGCCGGCGTGCGCTATCAGGTGCTGTCGGTTTGCCATGACGTTCACGACCATGTCGATTTCTGGTGCGAGGTCGGCACGGTCGAGGAGGCCGAAGCGCGGATGTTCGATCTGCTGGAGACGCACGGCTACAACAGCGAATTCTCGATCATCGACATCGCCACCGGCGAGGTGCTGCTGCGCGTCAGCACGCTCTGGCGACCGCTGTGACGGAGGGGGCTTCGGCCCCCAATTTTGCCGCCGATGGCGGAAAGGGGAGACCCAGCGCGCGCCAGCGCGCATGACCGCCGCCCGTAATGCGCGCTGAACCGGGCTGAACCGTCGAGGAAAAGGCTCTCAACAGGTCCCATGATCCCGCGGCGGGCGGGCCGGGTCAAGGACGACGGGGCCCCACCATTTTTTCCGGCGCCCTGAGCGTCGAGAAAAATCGTCACCGCCGGCGCGGCGCCGGAAAAAAATCGTGACCCCCATCGCCGCTTCGCGGTCGCGCGCTGACGCGCGCGATCCTTGACCCGGCCCGCCCGCCGCGGCGGCGCCCCCTGTGTTTCGAACATCAGGAGGCGAACATGGAATACCTGCATCCGTACGATTACGACGAGGACGGCTACGCACATACCGACCGCTACGAGGTGGTCTCCGTGACGCTCGACGCCGCCCCGGAGGAGGAATTCTGGTGGGACGGTCATGAGCTGGAGGACGCGGTCGCGGCGCTCAACAAGGCGCTGAACACGCACGGCTTCAACCGCGAATTTGCCATCGTCGACACCTGGGCCGGCAAGACGGCGCTGCGGATCCGCACGATCTGGCCAGTGTTCTGACGGAGGGGGCTTCGGCCCCCCTTTTTTTGCGCCCCGCGCACGATCCCCCGAGGGCCGAGCCGCCGGCGCGCCCGCAAGGGCAAGCCCTCGCGGGCGCGCCGGCGGCTCGGAGCCTCCGCTCCAGCGTGCTGGATGGCGGCGGCCGGATGCAGCGCATGTGCAGCGCGTCGCCAGGTCCGGTCATGCAGCGTCTGGGCGATCCCTGCGGCTTCGCCGCAGGGCCGGGCTCTCATGCTCTGCACCGAGCCACGCACGCGTGTCTCGGCCCTTCGGGTTTCGATCCCTATCGCACTCCCCACCCACTCGCCTCGCGCGCGAGACGTCGAGCGCTGACGCGCATCACCGCTCTTGCGTGCTCGCGTGCGAGAAACGACACAGGAGGAATCGCTGCGCCACACCATGCAATGTCTGCGGTGATAAAGTAGCGACGAGCTGGAAGGGGAATTTAGAAGGGGCGGTGGAGAGCAAGATAAAGAGCGCGGCAGGTTTTCTTTTTTCGCTTGCAAATGCTGGAGATTTGACGCGGCAACCCGCACGCTGATGCGGCGGAAGATGCGGCAAACGCGCCGTTTCAATTGCGTAGGCCGCCGCAAATGTCGAAGGCGTCATTCTCCGAGCTTTTGAAGACGTCGCCGCTGATGCGGCCGAGCGATCAGCCGCACACGCTGAAAGCGGCGCGCGGTCTCACCGTGTTTCGCGAAGAGGACGGCCTTCAGGGAAAGATCGAGAAGCGTCCCAACCGTTCGGGCGCGCTCGGCGGCCAACTCTCGATGCGGCTTTCAGGGCGCAGGTTGGGGCTGGGCGGCGTTCGCGCGAAGGGCGCGCGTCGCGGCTTCGCCGGCGATCCGCGACAGCGCGGCGTGGCGACGGTCGGCTATGAGAACCATTATGCAGGGGCGGCCGCAAAGCTCGTGGAGCACGGCAAGTACCTGGAGCGAGACAGCACCGGACCGGATGGCGAACCGGGCAAGCTCTATGATCGGGAGAACGACGAGGTCCAAGGCGCACAGCGACTTGAGGAATGGGCCAATGCCGACAAGCGTCACTTCCGCCTCATGCTGTCGCCGGAGAGCGGGGCGCGGATCGAGGATCTGAAGGATTTCACCCGCGCCACCATGGCGCGGATGGAGCGCGACCTGGGTTATCCGCTGGAATGGGTGGCGGCTAACCACTTCAACACGGACAATCCCCATGTCCACGTCATCCTGCGCGGTCGCCGGCGCGATGGGCCCGAATTCACTATTCCGTCCGAGTATGTGATGCGGGGGCTTCGCCATAGCATGCGCGACGTCGCGACCGAAATGCTCGGCAATCGCGGGCCTGAGGACGAGCGTCTGGCGCTGGAGCGCGAGACCAGGGCCGAGCGTCACACGCGCCTCGACAAATTGCTGGAGCAGGAGATCCAGCCTGGCCGCACCGTCCGTGTTCAGGCGGTTGGGCGCAAGCTGGAGCCCGTGCTCCGTGCAGCGCTGCGCAACCGAGTGCGGGAGCTGGCGCATATGGGGCTGGCCCACGAAGTGAAGCGCAACCGCTTCCGCTTTGAACCGGATTGGAGCAGCCGCCTTACGGAGATCGGCCGCAGCATCGATATTCGCCGGCGCCTGGGTCGCGAGATGGCGCCGGGGCAGGGCAAGCTTAGGCTCTATGCGCCGCACATGGGCCGCGTCGCCGGCGAGGTGCTAGAGACCGGACGCAGAGGCGAGGGGAAGGGCAAAGGCTATATCATCGTCCGCGATCCCAAGCGCGGGCCGATATTCGCCAACGTCCGGCTGCGCGCGATCGATGGTTTGGAGCCAGGCGCGCTGGCGAGCATCGAAGAAGCCGTCCATTCTCAGCGCGGCGTGCGCGTGCGCGTCGAGACGCTGTCGCGCCGGCCGCTCAACCAGCAGATCGAGGCGCGCGCCGAGACCGAACTCGATCGCGAGATCGTGCGCGCCTTGACGGGGCAGAAGCGGCTCTTGCCGCAAACTGCGGCAGTGAAATCGGCGCTCACCGAACGCGTGGCTTGGCACGAACGCGAAGGCAGCGGCCGGCGGGACCTGACTGGCCGCTTTGAATTCGAGCCGGGAGCCCTTGGGCGCATGCGCGACAGCGAGCTTCAGGCCGCCGAGAAGAGCCTCGCGGACCATGTTGGCAAGCGCGCCATGCGCCTCAATGACGGCATGGAGCGCGAATGGGTGGTGCGCGGGTTCACCAATCTGCACCAGGGGCGCTTTGCGATGCTTGAGCGTAGCGACGCCGTGGCGCTTATGCGCGTCACGCAGAACGCCAAGCTGGCTGTCGGAAAAGCCTATTCGATCTCCATGGACGCCGGGAAGGTGAAAACAGCGCCGTCTTTAGGACTGGAGCGCTGATCTTTTTCTCTCATTGCGCGATTCAGTCTCGGCGCGTTGCGCAACGTCGTCCAACACCAGGAAACGGGTGTCGGGAAACGCAGGGAAACGCTGTCGATGTGGGAGCGACGCGGTGACGGCTCATGTGTCGCTGACGTCAGCGGCGGTGATGCGAACAAGCGCTGCGCTTGCCTCAACTGAGCGACTAAAGAGCTTGGAAGTTAGCGTGTATGGCGCACGATGGGGATCGTTCAGCGCATATCCGGATTGTCCAATGAAGGCTGCATGTAAACGCGCACGAGACACTATCGCTGTCGATCAGCTCTCCTTCCTGTTTGCCGAGGATGGTGTTCTCGCGCCCAACGATCGCGCTGCGAAGTCAGCGCCGAAGCCGCCTTCGGTTTCGACTCCTGCCGCGGTGGAGAGCGGCTGCCTTTCAGCGCCGGCGTGGCCGATTGAAGCCGCACGCGTGAGAAGCAAGCGAAAGCCTGTGGCACGACGGTCGCCTTCTGAGTTTGGTCAGGGCGAGCGCCAGCTGACGGTTGATGAGGCCGCGGAGATTCTTGCTGTCTCCGTGAAGACGCTTGAAGCGTGGCGCCGACTAGGAAAAGGACCGAGTTTCGTGAAGCTTGGGCGAGCCGTGCGTTATACCCAGCACGCGCTTGATCAGTTCACGAGCGCGAGGACCGTGCGAAATTCCGCAGAAGGTCGTATGCTGGATATGCAACGATGAGCGCGCGCGTCTTTCCCTACCGAGCCCTATCGCTCCCTTTTTGCAGTTATCCACAGAAATGAGACAGGAACGGGACTCGGAAATTCGAGGTCACGTAAGCGCATGATTTTTCACCGGAAAAGAGGTCGCGCAGCCGGTGACGTTATGTGGGTCCCAACCTCCGGCCTGTCGTAGAATTTCCGTGCGGAAGT
>CALBST010000451.1 GCA_937967425.1 uncultured Caulobacteraceae bacterium | reverse complement strand
CGAATTCGACCACATACTTGGTGCGACCTTTGTCGTCTTCGTAGGAGCCTGGGCGGATCTGGCCGACGAGGCGCAGGCGCGTGCCTTTCTGGACCCGCCGCGGCGCGTGAAACGCCATTCATCGCTTTGCAGCCAATAGGTATAGAAAAGCCGGGTGTGTTCATCCAACTCGCGCGGATGTTTGGGCGTCCCGCGCCGCTTCAAATAAGCGGGCGACGCACACAGGATCATGCGGCAGGTCGCCAGCTTCTTGGCGATAAGACTGGAATCGCTGAGCTCGCCAATGCGAATGGCCACATCGACATTGTCTTCGATGAGATCGATGAGGCGATCCGTCAGCGCAAGCTCAATACGCACCGCCGGATGCTGCAGCATGAATTTGCCGGTCACCGGCGCGACGTGGTGAAAGCCAAAACTCATCGGCGCGTTGACGCGCAATGTCCCGCGCGGCTCAGCCGAAAGGCTCGATGCTTCCGCGGCGGCCTCGTCGAGCGCCGCCAGCCCCAAGCGCACGCGTTCCAGAAAGGCTGCTCCGGGTTCGGTCAGCGAGACGCGCCGGGTGGTGCGCTGCAAAAGGCGCACGCCCAGCGCTTCCTCCAAATCCTTGACCCTTTCGCTCACCAGGGTGCGCGAGAGGTTGAGCGCATCGGCGGCGGCGCTGAAGCTCTTCAGTTCCGCGACTTTGACGAAAATCTCGATCGCCTGCAGCCGATCCATGAGATGAGCATTATCCGTTATGAGCGGATAAACAAGGGCCAGATCTCCGAATTGTTCTGGTTATCGTTTCTCCGCGCAAGCAGCCGCTTGGCGAAGCTCTCGCCGACAAGCGGGGGCCAGCGGTGCGTCTTCGGCCACTCCGATTTCGCGGCCTTTTTGCCACCGCCGCGGCGCGCGGGCGAGCGCGTGTCATAGAGCAGGGCGTCTTCCACGCCATCCATCGCGATGGTGATGATCGCTGCGCCGCCCTCCGCGGCGACCGCATCGGCTTTCTCGAATGCGGCTTCGATCGCCCAATAACGGCGCGTATAATCGCCGTAGAATTTGCCGTTGTGCGCGACGCGCCAAATACCGGAACGCTGACGGATCGAGATGGTGTCAGCGGTTTTCGCCGGATGGGTTGGTTGAGATGTTTGTGCGTGTGTCATGATGCTCTTCAGATCGGTCCGATCGATGCGTAAGCTCAAGACCGATGCGACCTTCCATCGCGCATGGCGACGAAAACGCGCGTCGTGTTGACTTCGATGCGAGAGGGTCCCATCTCTGTGTCATGCAATTGGGCATTCTCTCCGCCGCGCTTTTCGTCGCGCGCTTTGTTGGACGCGATCTCTCGCGCCTATAGCCCCTAGCCGGCGCCGCCCCGGCTAGGGGTGGCTTTGCATTCAATCCATTCACATCAAGCCAACACAAACACGCGCAGCCCGCAGGGCGCGCGGCGAGTACGCACATGTCCAAGAAAGAATATAAACGCCCGCCTATCGTCGTCGCTGAGGACGAGCACGAGCGGCTCACCGGCTTGGCGCTCGCCGCGCTCGATCGTGCGCCCGGCGCAGTCGACCTCTTTGTGGAGCTTTCCCGTGCGAAGACGGTGAAGGCCTTGCCTGAACACGTTGTCGGCGTCGGCAGTGTCGCGACCTTTAAGTACGACGGCTCATCCTATCGCGAGTACGAACTCGTCGATCCTCACCGCGCCGACATCGGCCAGCGGCGGATCTCAGTCTTGACGCCCGTCGGCGCGATGCTGCTCGGTCTCTCGCAAGGCCAGACCATCGAATGGGTCGGTCCCGACGACCGCGCCCATAAGGTCGTGGTCGAGAATGTCCGCGCCGCGCGCTGACTTGCGGATTTCCGCTGCGCACGAGCGACCGGTCGATCTTCGATCGCATCCATCAACACGAGGCTTGCCGGCGTCCGCGCAAAAGCGGGCGGGGCGAGCGTCACGACAGCGCCAGAGTGCGCTTGGTTTTTCAGGAAAGACGTTCGCCATGATCCCCACACAGCCGAGCTACATCGAAGCAAAGCAAAACATCGCCCCTTGGGACATGTTCTTGGAGCAAGTGGCGCGCGTTGAGCCCTATCTCGGCCAATGGTCGCCCTGGATCGACACCTTGCGGCGTCCGCGCCGCGCGCTCATCGTCGATGTGCCGGTGCAGATGGACGATGGAACCATCACGCACTTCGAAGGCTATCGCGTGCATCACAATACGAGTCGCGGGCCAGCCAAGGGCGGCGTGCGCTTTCATCCCGGCGTCACGCTGGCTGAAGTCATGGCGTTGAGCGCCTGGATGACAATCAAGACGGCTTTGGTGAACGTGCCGTTCGGCGGCGGCAAGGGCGGGGTGCGTGTCGACCCAAGCAAGCTTTCGATCGGCGAACTCGAACGGCTGACACGCCGCTATACGGCCGAGATCATGCCCGTGATCGGTCCGCTCCAGGACATCCCGGCGCCGGACGTGAACACCAATCCCCAGATCATGGCCTGGATGATGGACACCTACGCATCGCGCCAGGGCGCGCTGCGCACCAACGTCGTGACCGGCAAGCCGATCAGCCTCGGCGGCTCGCCCGCGCGCGTCGATGCGACCGGCCGCGGCGTCTTCATCTGCGCGGCCGAAATGGCCGACCATTTGGGGCTCGACCTCAAGGGCGCGCGCGTCGCCATTCAAGGCTTCGGCAATGTCGGCGCGGGCGCGGCGCACTTTCTGCATGAGGCAGGCGCGCGCATCGTCGCCATCCAAGACATTACCGGCTCGATTTATGCGAGCGACGGTTTCGATCCGGCGCGCCTGCAGGCGCACATCCGCGCCGGCGGCAAGCTCAGCGAGTATCCAGGCGCAGAGAGCCTGGAAATGGACGCGTTCTGGGATGTTGAAAGCGATATCCTTGTGCCGGCCGCGCTCGAAGGACAGATCGACGCGAAGGTGGCCGAACGCATCAACACCAGGGTCGTCGTCGAAGGCGCCAATGGGCCGACGACGCCGGCAGGGGACGATGTGTTCAAGCGGCGCGGCATTCCGGTGGTCCCGGACGTGCTGGCCAATTCCGGCGGCGTCATCGTCTCTTATTTTGAGTGGGCGACGGATGCGAGTTCGCTCATGTGGGACGAAGGTCAGATCGTGCATCGCTTGCGCCACGTGCTCGAAGCCGCCTTCCAGTCAGTGTGGGCGCTGCACAAGCAGCAGCATCTCGACCTGCGCACGGCGGCCTACGTGCTTGCATGCCAGCGCATTCTCGAAGCACGGCGGTTGCGCGGTCTCTTTCCATGATCGATAGCGACCTAAGAGCGCGTTCAAGGCGCGCGCGCTTGAATCCGAACGCGCGCGCGCCGACATGCCCAGCGATGTCGAAAGGCGCACACCTCTCGCGAGCGCGTCGCGTTTCTAGAACGCCGCTCTAGCTTGCCCTCAGGCCTGCTGACGCCAGGCCGAGGGCAACCCGTACACCGCATTCTTTAATCATTTCGAGCAGCTGGCGGCGCGCGACCTCGCGCCGGCCGAGCGCTCGTGCGCAAGAAGGATCAAGTTTCATGTCATCGTTTGACCGGTTTCCCTCGACTTACGGGCGAGACGAGGCGCGCGCGCCTATGCGCGCCCGGGCCCGCGTGACCAGGCGCAATCTGACCTGGGATAAGCCCGCCATCGTGGCGCTGCTGGCCGCAAGCGCGATCTTCGCGCCGTTCGCGCTCGCGGTCATGAAGCAGGCGGCGCAGATTTTCGCTTATTGAGGCGCTTGCCTCTCGATTGTCCGCCCTGAGCGAACAGACCAGCCGCTGCTGCGGCGATGATCGCGTGCTTCCAGAGACCTACATCATCCTCAAGCAACGCAAAGAGGAGAGATTATGATGCTGGATTGGCCCGATTATCGCCGCCAGCTCGGCGAAGGCGTCAAAGAGCTAGGCCAGCTCAGTCCCGATACGGTCAAGAGCTACGTGGCGTTGAGCCAGGCGGGGCAGCGCACCGATATCTTAGGCGCGAAGACGCGTGAATTGATCGCGCTGGCGGCTGCGGTCACGGCGCGCTGTGACGGCTGCATCGCCACGCATGTCGATGCTGCGATCAAACACGGCGCCAGCCGGGAAGAGATCGCCGAGGCGCTCAGCGTCGCCATCGCCATCAATGCGGGCGCAGCGCTCGTCTATTCGGCGCGAACGCTCGACGCACATGCCGCGCTGAGCGGCGCAACCCAATAAAGGAGAGACCATGATGAAGAAGCTTGAAGGCAAAGTAGCCTTGGTGACCGGCGCCGGCCAAGGCATTGGCCGCGCCATCGCGCTCCGGCTTGCCAGCGACGGCGCCGACATCGCCATCGTCGATATGAACGAGGCCAAGATGAGCGACGTCGCCGGCGAAGTGCGCGATCTCGGGCGCAAAGCCACGACGTTCAAAGCCGATGTGTCCAAACGCGACGACGTCTATGCCGCCATCGAAAACGCCGAGAAAGTCTTGGGCGGGTTCGACATCATGGTGAACAATGCCGGCATCGCCCAGGTGCAGCCGATCGCCGATGTGACGCAGGACGAACTCGACAGGATCATGAAGATCAATGTCGGCGGCGTGCTCTGGGGCATTCAGGCGGCCGCTAAGAAGTTCAAGCAGCGCAAACAGAAGGGCAAAATCATCTCGGCGTCGTCGATCGCCGGCCATGACGGCTTTGCCATGCTCGGCGCCTATTCGGCGAGCAAGTTTGCGGTGCGCGCGCTGACCCAAGCCGCGGCCAAAGAGTATTCGAGCGACGGCATCACTGTGAACGCATATGGGCCTGGCCTTGTCGGCACCGACATGTGGGTCGAGATCGACCGGCGTTTTGCCGAGATCACCGGGGCCAAAGTCGGCGAGACTTACAAGAAGTATGTCGAAGGCATTGCGCTTGGCCGCGCTGAGACGCCCGACGACGTCGCCGCGTTCGTCGCTTACCTGGCGAGCCCGGACGCCGATTACATGACCGGCCAAACGCCGCTCATCGACGGCGGCTTGGTTTATCGCTGAGGAGAGTGGCGGCCCGCTGGACTTGGTCCAGCGGGCCCTCACGCGAATTGTATCGAAGGAGTGATGAAGATGACGACCACGCGCAACGATCTTCCGGACAACACACGCAAAGCGATGGTCGCGCTCTTGAACGCGCGGCTTGCCGACGCGATCGATCTGCGTCTCGCCCTGAAGCAGGCGCATTGGAACATCTAGGGTCTGAGTTTCATCGCGTTGCACGACTTGTTCGACCAGATTCAAGGCCGCATCGGCGTCTTTGTCGACGACATCGCCGAGCGCGCCGTGGGGCGGGGCGGTGTGGCCGCTGGCACGACCCAAACCGTCGCCGGCGCGACGACGCTTACGCCTTATCCCGACCAGATCAGCGCCGAAGCCGACCATGTCAGAGCCGTCGCCGACCGGCTTGCCGCGTTCGGCAAGCTCGCGCGTGAAGCGATCGATGCGGCTGACGAGGCAGGAGATAAGGCCTCCGCCGATCTCTTTACGGGCGTCTCCCGCCAAGTGGATAAGGATCTCTGGTTCGTAGAAGCGCATCTTCAATAGCGGCGCACCGCAATGCGGGTTGAACATGCGCAAAATGGAGTGAGCCATGCCTGATACAGAAGCTGAACGCCTGAGAGCGAAAGCGCTGGCCCGCTGGGAGGGCGAGGGCGGTGCGCTGGGACGGCCGCCAGATGTCGCACTCGGTGACGAAGATATGCGCGTTCTGGCCCGTCTTGGCGCAGCACTCTTGCTCGATTGGCGCGATGTGCCGGAGCCAAGGCGCGCCGCGATCGTGAAATCCGCTGCGGTCTTGCACGCCGAGCGCGATGCGCCGCGCATCAAATTGGCGATCGAAACCTTTATCGCCCAGCATCACGACCTCTGAATTGCGCTCATTTCAAGCGCGCGTCAGTCCATGGGCGGCACGTTCTGATTGGACTCGGCGCGGTCGCGGTAAAGCGCCGCGCGGACCAGCAGGATGAACGTGACCGGCGTCGTCAGCAGCATAAAAAGTCCAAGCAGTATTTCGTGGCCGACAAAGCGCGATTGCAGCACGCTGAACGTGAGCATGGATGCGATGAGGATGAGCGCCGCGCCTAAGGTGGCCCCTAAGGTCGGCGCATGAACGCGGTCGTAGAAGACCTTCAGGCGCACGAGGCCAATGGCGCCGATCAGCGTGAAGGCCGCCCCGGCGAGGAGGAGCGCGCTCGTGATCAGCGCCGCCCAAAGCGGCAACTCGGGCCCGATTGTCATTCGATCACCTCGCCGCGCATCAGGAACTTCGCGAACGCAACGGTCGAAGCAAAGCCCAAGAGACCGATCACCAATGCCGCCTCGAAGTAGAGCGTGCTGCCGGTGCGGATGCCGAAGGTCACCATCATCAGCAGCGCATTGACGTAAAGCGTGTCCAAGCCGAGCACGCGGTCCTGCGCGCGGGGCCCGCGAACGATACGCCAGACCGCAAGCGCCATCGCCAGCCCCAGCATGATTTGGGCTGCAAGCAGCGCATAACCCAGAATCAGGCCGCTCATTCGAATATCTCCAGCAAGAGAGGTTCATAGCGCCGTTTCACCAGATCCACCCATTCACGCTCTTCGATCAGATCGAAGACGTGCAGGAGAAGCCGGTTGGGGCCGATGTCGTGCTGCGCCCAGAGCGTCCCAGGCGTGCTGGTGATGATCACCGCAAGCAGAGCCAGGCCATATTGGTTGGTGAGCTGAAGCGGAATCGCGACGAAGCCGGACGTGCGTTTCCGTTTCGCGCCGCTCAGGATGGTTGAGGCGACCGCGAAGTTTGAACGGATGATGTCGTGGATCACGATGCCGGCGAGTTTGAAGAGCGCGCGAATGCTGTGAATGCGTACGCGCGGCGCCTTGAGCCGCGCCAGTGCGAAGGGGGCCAGCAATCCCACCAGCAGCGCGCCCACCAAAGTCGCGGGCGAAAGTGAATTGTGCAGCAGCGCCCACATCGCCGCCAAGGCCAAGGAGAGGCCGGGATAAGGAAGCACACGGCTCATGGGACCGCCTCGCCGGGCGGCGCCGTTTCGTCAGACGCGCCCAACACCGCCTCGACATAAGCTTGCGGGCGGTGCAGCCAGTCCACGGTCGCATCCGTGTATTGAAGCACCGCCGCACCATGGGTGGTCATCACCACGGAGATGAGGAGAAGTCCGCTGATCGCGGCAAACTCAACGCCGCGCACGCGCGGCACGATGCTGTCCTTGGCGTCCCAGATGGTCTCGATGCCAATGCGCACAAGCGCGATGATGGCGGCGAGGCTTGAGACCATAATGAGTCCGATCAGCACCCAATCGGAAGGCGTGGCGTGATCTGCAAGGCCCATCATCATGGCGAGTTTGCCGACGAAGCCGGAGAGTGGCGGCAGCCCGGCAAGCAACAGCGCGCAGAGGATGAAGCCGCCGCTTAAGAGCGCGACGGCCACCGGAATGATGATGCCCACTTCGTCACTGGGCGGCCCGTCTTCATAGGGATCACGATATTCATCCTCGAAGACGGGCGGCGGCAGCGCAGGCGCGGTCGTGCCGCGCGCACGATTGAGCAATTCGATCAAAAGGAAGAAGGCCGCCGCCGCGAAGGTCGAGCTAAACATGTAATAGAGCGCCCCAGAGAGCGCCCGCTCGCCGCCGGCGCCGATGATGGCGAGAACCGCGCCCGAGGAGATGAGAATTGAGCAACCCGCGATCCGCGAGAACGTGCGCGCTGCCAGCATGCCGATCGCGCTCATACCAATCGTGAACGCGCCGCCGACCAACAGCAGCGGGCTGCTGAAAAGTTCAACGCCGCCGGCGTCGGGACCGAAATAGAGAAAGGTCGCGCGCAACGTGGCGTAGATTCCGACCTTGGTCATGATCGCAAGCAGCGCCGCCGCCGGCGCGCTCGACGCCGAATAGGTAGGGGTAAGCCAGAAGCCCAGCGGCCAGGCGCCCGCCTTGACAAGGAAGGCAACGCCAAGAATGGCGCACCCCATCTCGAACAAAGCCCGTTGTGGACCGTAAATGTTGGGAATCCGGGCGGCCAGATCGGCCATGTTGAGCGTGCCGGTGATGCCGTAGATGACGGCGACGCCGATCAGAAAGAGCGACGAAGCGCCAAGATTGATGGCGATATAGTGAAGGCCGGCCTTCACACGCGGCGTGCCAGATCCGTGCAGCACCAGCCCGTACGAGGCGGCCAACAACACTTCGAAGAACACGAAGAGATTGAAAAGGTCGCCGGTAAGGAAGGCGCCGTTGAGCCCCGTGAGCAGCAGCAGAAAGAGGGCGTGAAAGCGCGGGCCGGCGCGATCCCAGCGCGCTAGTGAGAAGACAAACGCCGCCAGCGCCAGCACGCTCGCCAGGACCACCATCATCGCTGAAAGCTTGTCCAGCACGAGCACGATGCCGAAGGGCGCCGGCCAATCGCCGAGCTCATAAGCGCGCGCCTCGGCGCCAGGCCCCGCGACAGAGATCAGCAGGGTGGTAGAGATCAGCACGAGCGCCACACAGGTCGCCAGGGCAAGCGCCATACGCAGGGGGCGCTGTTCGATCATCATGATGAGCGCGGCCACAACCAGCGGCAGCACGATGGGCGCGATGATAAGATGATCCGCGAGCCCGTTCATTGCTCGGGCTCCTGGCCGTCGACATGGTCAGTGCCGGTCAATCCCCGCGACGCCAGCAGAACGACGAGAAAGAGCGCCGTCATGGCGAAGTTGATGACAATGGCGGTCAGCACCAGGGCTTGTGGCACAGGGTCGGTGTAAGCGTCGATGTTTGGCGCCGCCGCATCGAGCACCGGCGGAGCGCCGATGCGCACGCCGCCAACGGAGAAAATGAAGAGGTTGACCCCATAACTGATCAGCGAAAGGCCGATCACGACCTGGAAGGTGCGCGGTCTGAAGAGCAGCCACACCCCTGAAGCAATCAAGACGCCGATGGCGAGTGCAAGCACGATCTCCATCAGTTCGCGCCCTCCGTCCGCGGTGTCTCATCGACGGGTTCGGGCGCGGGCTGTGCGTCCGCTTCCGCCGTTTCCGGCGCGGGCGCCACGATACGCGGTGGACGGACCGACTGGTGCGCCAAGGCAATCAGCATCAAGACGGTGGCGCCGACGACGAGGACGAAGACGCCGAGATCAAACAACATCGCGGTCGCCGCAGGGATGCGTCCGAGCAGAGGCAGGTCGAGATATTGAAAGTGCGATGTGAGAAACGGATAGCCGAACGCCCAGGCGCCGGCGCCGGTTGTCACTGCAATCAGCAGGCCAATGCCAATCCAGTTGACGGGCTGAACGCGCAAACGCGCTTCAGTCTTGCGCGTGCCTGAGGCCATGTACTGGAGAATGAACGCGACCGACATCGCGACACCGGCGGCAAAGCCTCCGCCTGGCAGATCGTGGCCGCGCACAAACAAGAACAGCGCGAACACGGCGATGACCGGGAAGAACCATTGCATCAAAACGCGCGGCGCCATCATGTATTCGCGCAGCGTCTGGCCGGTGTCGCGCTCAGCGTGGCGCTCGTCGAACGCGGCCTGCCGCTGCTG
Source organism: uncultured Caulobacteraceae bacterium (assembly GCA_937967425.1). The sequence continues at coordinate 11,255 of CALBST010000451.1, read as the reverse complement.
CTGCGTTGGCGGCAGTATGGCTTCTTGTGCGGGCCGGAAGCGGCGCAGCAGCGCAAAGACCGTGAGCGCCACTACGGCGAGCACGCTGATTTCGCCCAGCGTATCGAACGCGCGGAAGTCGACAAGAATGACATTGATCACGTTCCGTCCGCCCGCCTGGCTGTAGGCGTTCTCGAGGAAGAAGTCCGAGAGCGGGTTCGGCGCCGGACGGGTCATGACCGCAATTGTCAGCAGGCAAACCGAGACGCCCGCGAGCACCGCCACCAGGAGGTCAAGTCCGCGGCGCAGCCGCATGCGCACGCGCGACGCCGGCGAAAACGCGCGCAGTTCCTCCCGGCGGATCGGCAGCCAGCGAAGGCCAAGCAAAAGCAGCACCGTGGTGACGATCTCGACCAGCAATTGCGTCAGCGCCAGATCGGGGGCGGAAAGCCAAACGAACGTGAGGCAGCTGACCAAGCCCGCGCCGCCCATCAGAACCAGCGCGACATAGCGGTGATATTTTGCCTGATACGCCGCGCCGATCGCACACGCCGCGCCCACGAGCCACATCAGAGCAAACACCGGATCGATCGGCTGCAACGCCGGGGCGAGCGTAAACCCGCCCGCAGAGACAGCGATCGCAAGCCCGACGATGAGAGGGATGATCACGAGCAAGCGCAATTGCGGCTGCAGCGCGCGGGTGCTGAGCATGGCCTCAACACCACGCGCCGCCATGGTCAGGCCGTTCATTGCGCCATCGAAGAGGCGGCGCGCTTGGAAGCGATGCAGAAACGGCGGCGCGCCGCGGGGATTGGCGTTGATGCGCTTGCCAAAGACAGCATAGAGCGCCGTGCCTGCGACCAAAGCAATGAGGCTGAGCAGCAGCGCCGGATTAAAGCCGTGCCAGATGCGCAAACTGTAAGCAGGCGTTTGGTCGCCGAGCACGGCCTCGACGGCCGCTGCGAGCAGGGGGGCGATCGTCAGACCGGGGATGATGCCCACGAGCAAACAAATGAGGACGAGCACCTCGATCGGAAACCGCATCCAATGCGGCGGTTCCGCGGGCGTGCGCGGACATTCGGTCGGCGCCGGTCCAAAGAAGGTGGTGTGGATGAAACGGAGCGAATAGAGCACCGCGAAGGCGCTCGCCAATGTCGCGAGCACGGGCAGCGCATAATTGAAGTGCGTCCCTGAACTCTGGGCGATGGCTTCGGCGAGAAACATCTCCTTGGAAAGAAAGCCGTTCAGAAGCGGCACGCCCGCCATGGCGGCGGCGGCCACCATGGCAAGTGTCGCCGTGATCGGCATGAAGCGAAAGAGACCGCTGAGCTTGCGCATATCGCGCGTGCCGGTTTCGTGATCGATGATGCCGGCGGCCATGAACAACGACGCTTTGAAGGTGGCGTGATTGACTGTGTGAAAGATGGCGGCGACCGCGGCGAGCGGGCTGCCCAGGCCCAAGAGAAGCGTGATCAGCCCAAGGTGGCTGATGGTGGAATAAGCGAGCAGCCCCTTCAGGTCGTGCTGATAGATCGCGGCAAAGGCGCCGATCAGCAATGTGGCCATGCCCGCAGTGCCGACGATGGCGTACCAGGCGTCGGTGCCGGACATGACGGGCCACAACAGGATGAGCAGGAAGATGCCGGCTTTGACCAAGGTCGCCGAGTGGAGATAGGCGCTGACCGGCGTCGGTGCGGCCATGGCGTGCGGCAGCCAAAAATGAAATGGAAACTGCGCGCTCTTGGTGAAAGCGCCGACGAGGATCAGCAACAGCGTCGGCAGGTAAAGCGCGTGCGCGCGCACATGATCACCGGCGCCGAGCACGACGTCGAGATCGTAACTGCCGGCGATCTGGCCCAGCAGGATCATGCCCACCAGCAGACATAAGCCCCCGCCCGCGGTCGCCGTCAGCGCCATGCGCGCGCCTTCGCGTGCGTTCACGCTCTGATGCCAATAGCCAATCAGCAAGAACGAAAAGAGGCTGGTCACTTCCCAGAAGACGACGAGCTGGATGAGATTGCCTGACATGACGATGCCGAGCATCGCGCCCATGAACGCGAGCAGGAACGAATAGAACCTTGGCACCGGGTCCTCGGGCGACATGTAATAACGCGCGTATAAGACGATCAGTGCGCCGATGCCGACGACGAGAAGCGCAAACAGCCACGACAAACCGTCGAGCCGAAAGATCAGATCAACGCCAAGTGAGGGCAGCCAGGGGAGTTCAGTTCGCGCGCCATCGACGCTCGCCGGATAAAGCAGCGCCAGACAGACGAGCGCGGTGAGCGTCACCGTCGAGGCGAGCGTCGCCGCCGCGTTGCGCGCATTGGTCGGCAGCCACGCAGCAACAAGCGCGCCCGCAAAGGGCGACGCAATAAGCGAAAGCAGAAGAAAACTCACCGGCATCACTCGTCATTGTGCGGAGATGATGCGAGTGCTTCAACCCCGGATGGCGCGCAAGGCGCAATTTGTCCTTCAGCTCTGCGAAGCGGGATACCGGATCACGAGCACATCGCTCGAAACGCCGTGCACGATCTTTGGCGCGTGCCCGCCGATAAGGAGGTGGAAGAGCATGTTGCGGCCGATTGTGCCAATGACAGTCAGATCCGCATTCTGCTCGACGACATATTTGTGGATCATCATTTCGGGAGGGCCGTGTTCGATCAAGGTAACGATGCTCGCCCGCACGTTCTCCGGCATATCCGTGTCGCGCACGAAGGTCTTGATCTCTTCCTGCTCCATGGCGGAGAAATCACGGCTGAGCTGCGTGGCGCCCGTGAGCGATCGATACGGCATATCGAACGCGTGCATCACCGCGAAGATCGCGTCCGGAAAGAGCTTGGTCGCGACCGAGAGGCCGTAACGCGCTTCCTCGGTGAAGTCCGTACCGACGAGGATGTGCCGATAAGCCCCGGACGGTCGCGTCTTTGCCACGAGAACAGAGGTGGGCGCGCGGCGGATGAGATATTCCACCGTCTGTCCTAGATTGACGCGGCCTAATCCCTGGTCGCGCGCGGCGCCGACGACGATCAGATCGCAGCGTTCCTGCTCCGCGACCTGGAGAATCATCGGCGCGGCTTCGCCTTGGGCGACGACGATACGGAGGTCGGAAACCGGTTCGCGCAAATCGCGCCGAATTTGCTGCTCCACCGCGATCGCCGGGTCGGGTGGACGGCGCCAGGACGGCAGATCCTCATAATAGGGCGAGCGGGTCGCGAGCGCTTGATCTTCCAGAGCATGCACGACAACGAGGCCTGCATCCCATTGCCGCGCCAACTGGGTCGCGCGGTCGAGCGCCCGATCGCTGCGCGCGCTCAGATCCGTCGCCAGCAGAACCTTTTTGGGCGGCGTAAAGGTTGGCAGCGCATCCGCCATCTTGCTTCTCCTTCAGTGACCAGAGTGCAGTTTAACCCCTCACGATCACGAAGGCCACGCGCTGGCGACCCCTGACGCGCGCGGCGCGGCGTTTTCGCGCTGCGTCAGCGCGTTCGCGGCGCTTTCTTGAACGCTTGCAGGAAGAACAGCGCAAAAGCGCCAACGCCGATGGCGAATACGATGTCGCCGGGAACACGCGCCCAGACCAGCGCCTCCATCATGGGATGATGCATCAGTTCGGCAGATCGCGCCGCCGCATAGTGATCGTTGAACGAGACGTAGGTCTGCCACAGGCCTTGCGGCAGCAGCGACAGGAACGTCATCATGAAGAGGCCGATATTGAGACACCAGAACGAGATCGAAAGCAGGCGCTCGTTCCAAGTGTGCGGATCGGTCAGGCCGCGCAGGCAATAAAGCAAGAGGCCGAGCCCCAACATGCCATAGACGCCAAAGAGTGCGGCATGCCCGTGCGTGGCCGTGGTGTTGAGACCTTGCATGTAATAGAGCGCGATCGGCGGATTGATCAGGAAGCCGAACAAGCCGGCGCCGACGAGATTCCAAACCAACACCGCCGCAAAGAATCGGAACGGCCAGCGATAGACGTGCTCCCAGGCCTGCTGACCCTCGAGCTTGGAACGATTGTAGGCCTCGAAGCCGACGACGGCGAGGGGAACCACTTCCAGCGCGGAGAACACACCGCCCAAGGCCAAGACCGCGATCGGCGTGCCGGACCAATAGAGGTGATGGAAAGTGCCCAGCACACCGCCACCGAGAAAGATGATCGTCGCCAGCAGCACCGCGGTGGTGGCGACAGAAGCTCGCACCAATCCCATCCGCACCAGCAGAGCTGAAACGATGGCGGTGGCGAACACTTCAAACACGCCTTCGACCCAGAGGTGAACCACCCACCAGCGCCAATATTCCATAATGGCGATGTGCGTTTTCTCGCCCCACATGAGGCCGGCGCCGAACAGCAAGCCGATCGACACCGCAGAGACGGCAACCAAAAAGACCAGCGATGAGCCGCCCTTTTCGGTGAGCTTCGGCCAAAGCGCGCGCAGCACCAGGAAAACCCAGAGCAGCAGACCGATGAACAGGTAGATCTGCCAAAAGCGGCCGATGTCCGTGTATTCGTAGCCTTGATGACCGAACCAGAAATTGGTGGTGAGGTTGTCGATGAAGCCGTTCACGGCCGCCCATTGGCCCGCGAAGGCGCCGACAACGATGACGAGCAGACTGACGAAAAGGAAATTGACCCCGAGTGTCTGGAATTTCGGTTCGCGGCCGGAAATGAGCGGCGCAACATAAAGCCCGGTCGCAAGCCAAGCGGTGGCGATCCACAGCACCGCCAATTGCGTGTGCCAGGTGCGCGTCACGGCATAGGGAAGCGTCTCGGTGAACGGCAGACCGTAAAGGCCTTGGCCTTCGACCTGATAGTGCGCGGTGACGATGCCTAGCAGCACTTGTGCAGCGAAAAGCGCGATCACCACCCAGAAATATTTGGTGGTGGCTTTCATCGATTGGGTCAGCGCTACGCCGTCCATGAAGTCGAGTTTCGCGAAGCCGCCTTCCGGTTCGCTGTCGGCGCGCCAGACGTCGAATTCCTTAGCGTAGTACCAGACGAGCGCGCCGATGCCGGCCAACAGCACAAAGATCGAGATGATCGACCACATGAACACCGGCGCCGTCGGCGTATTGCCGACCAGCGGTTCATGCGGCCAATTGCTGGTGTAGGTGATCTCGTCGTTCGGACGATTGGTCGTCGCCGCCCACGCCGTCCAGAAATAGAATGCGTTAAGCGCGTGGACGTCGGCGTCGCTCAGCCGGGTATTGATGGGAAAGGCGTATTGTTCGCGCAGGTGCTGCGCTTCCTCGGTTCGCGCCTGATAGAGATCGCGGTAGTGATCGCCGACCACGGCGATCGCGGCGGCGCGATCATCTGCGAGAATGAGAGCGCCGGTCGCCGGATCGTACGTGTTGGCGCGCATGTCGAGGCGCAGCGTGACGCGCGCGTATTCCTGCTGGCGCTGATCCAATTGTGCGAAGGGTGCGCCTTCATCGCGGCTTGCGATGATGTCGAGATAGGCGAGCGCTTCGCGGTGCAGCCAATCGGCGCTCCAATCTGGAGCCAAGTACCCGCCATGGCCCCAGATCGAGCCCTGCTGCATGCCGCCCATGGCCTGCCACACCGCTTGGCCCCGTTCGATGTCCGTGCGGGTGAAGAGAGTTTCGCCGCTTTGTGTGCGCACGGCCTCAGGAATGGGTGGGGCGGCGTGATAAATCTCGCGCCCGAAATAGAGCAGGGTCGCGAACATGACGACCATGCTGGCGATGAGGATGATCCAAAGGCGTCGGATCGTGAACACTTGCGCGTAGGTGGCCATGAGGCGCTCCCGTGATCAGAAGGATCGCGTGTTGTGAAAACGGTTCGCAGCGACTCGGATTTTATCGCGTGCGTGTGAAGGACCAAAGTCAAATGGTCCCACAGCAGGCGCCGGCTTTGTGCTGCGGCGCCGAAGACAGCGCGCCGAGGTGGTTTGGACGTGGCCGCGCGCTTGCTCCAGTGTGCGTGCAGCCGCGGCTGAGAGATCAGATGCGACCATCACGCCGCCCGCGGTATTTGTGCAGCGTGATCGGGATAGGACGCATGCTTGGCATGGTCCACCTCGGCGCCGGCGAGTTCGCTGGCAAAGCCGTGATTGACATCCCGGTGGTGGGCCTCGTCGGCGCGCACCACCAAAACGACGTCGCGGAGAGTGGCGTCCGCCGGCAGCTTCCAATAACGCTTGGCGATCTCCGGCGCAGGTACATTTGGGCTGCGGCCTTCGTCGATCTCCTTCAGGTAATGCGTATAGGAGATCACCGCCTCTTCCTCGAAATAGCCGACAACGCGGTGCGCCGTCTTGGCGCTGACGAGATAGAGGGCGAAGAAGCCGAGATAGAACACCCATTGTGCGGCCAGCACGACGAAGCGTTCGAACACAGTAGGCTTTGCGACCTCTATGAAAGTCATGAGGTGCATGCGCTCATTTTCCGCTTCCTCCATCAAGGTGCGGATCCAGCCCTTGTCATCCTCCATGCGCCGCAGGCAGCGCAGGTGTGTGAGTGTGGCGCCGACCATGCCGGGCACGGCGGCGACGGTCTCAAGCACGATGGCCCGATGGCCGTAGCGCTTGGCGAAGAAGGTATCGGCGCACCAGCGCAGCAATTTGGTAAAGCCAAGCGCGAAGCGGTCAGAGACGCCTTCGGCGGTGTGATGGACTGTGAGATCGACGTCTGGAATGAAGGTCACGGATTGAACTCCTGATTATTGTTGCGCGCGCGGCCGCGCATCGTCTGCGGGGCGATAGAAGAGGGCGAGCTTCAGGCTCTCGCCGATGCGTTCGGCCTTTGCCTGCAATTCCGCGGCGGCGGCCGGCGCCATTATCTCGCTTGTCGTCTGGCGCCATAAAGCGAGCCAGCGCGTGAAGTGCTCGGGCGTGATGCGGGCACGATGAATGACGTGCTTCAGCATCGGGTTGCCCTTATAGCGCCCACTGGTCAGCATCACGGAGTGCCAGAAATCGGTCAGCTTGCTGAGGTGATGAGGCCAGTCCTTGATGGCGTCATTAAAGATCGGCCCGAGCTCCGGGTCCTGGCGGACGCGCGCGTAGAAGAGCTGCACAAGATCGGCGAGCGCTTTTTCGGTGATCGGCTCGCCAGCTGGCGGCATTGGTCGGCTCCAAACCTGTATCGGAAATACAGGTATCGCCGCTTTCGGCAGGCAGGCTTGATCTGGATCAAGTGAGACGCAGGTCCCTGAGTGACTGTGTGGACGCAGACCATGCGCCTTACCCGCTATACCGACTATGCCCTGCGCGTGCTGATCTATCTGGGGCTCCATGCCGACCGGCTATGCACAATCCCCGAGATCGCAGGCGCCTATGGGATTTCTCAGAACCACCTCACCAAGGTGGCCCACGATCTTGGGAAGGCGGGCTTCGTTGAGAGCATGCGCGGCCGTCTTGGTGGTCTTCGTCTGGCGAGGCCGGCTACGATGATTAGCGTCGGCGGCGTTGTGCGCGTTATGGAGGGGCAGGGCTGCTTGGCCGATTGCGATACGTGCGTCATCGCTCCGGCATGCCGTCTCGCACACGCGTTGGAGGCTGCACGCGAAGCCTTCATGGCGAGTCTCGATGCCGTTACGGTCGCCAACCTTGTCCTGAACGTCGGTGCGTTCAGGCGCCTACTCAAAAGAACTTGAAGCTGCGCTCTTCTCAACACGCGTCGAGCGCCGTCGTACCGTTCTCGGTAAGTGGATCGCTTGCGCTGTCAGCGTAGCACGCCCGCGATGTCGTGCCGGAGCAAAAAGACTGTGATGGCGATTGCGATCAAACCAAGCGGGATCACAGCCTGTTGCGAGAGGCGTATCCACGGCGCAGCCCATCTTGCCAAGCCTCTGCGTTTGCTGCGTGGCCAGCCCTCAACACTTTCATCTTCGTCAGCGCGTTTCACTCTAAGTCTCGCGATGTAGGAGGGGGTAAGGCTCACCGATCGTCTGCCGCGTAAAACCCGCAAGCGGTCGATGGTATGTCGGCGCGATCTACTCGTATGAGCACAAGTGCTGTGCGCTCGCTTGTGACGCCTGCAACAAGGCAGGGACGGTCATGCCGAACATCCATGTGGAGCCGCCGTCCGTTCTCCTCAGCCCGATACCGCACGCCATCCCAGCGTGGAAATGTGACTTGGGTGCGATGAAACACGATTTCCTCGCCATCAACGCTCACTGCTACGCGTTCATCGGCGTAGATGCGCACGAGGGGCGGCCCATCCGTCTCATTGGTTTGAAAGATGACTCGTGCATTCTGCGCAGGTGCTGCGCTCGCACACGCGCTTATGGCTGCAATCGCCATGGCAACCAAGATTTGTAATTTCATTTTAACCGCGCACCACGCCTAACCTCAAGTTTCGCTTTTTCAAAGCGGAGAGGCATCCTTCACTGCCTCGCCCAAGGGCACAAGCCAAAGTGCGAGGCTCGCGGAAGTGTCGCGGTTGACAGGTGGGATGCCGTCATTGGTACTCTGCACTCATGCGTGTGGCTTGGCTTCCAATTGTCGTCGCGCTCTGCTTCTGCGGATGCGCTCATTCGCCTAGCTCACGAACTTTTACTGGCGTTTACGCGGAAGGGCTGGAGACGATGACGTTCCAGGCTGATGGCGAAGCCGAAGCGTGGTCCGTGGCGGGCGGTGCGGGCGTCTATGCGCTTCAGGCCGCCGCGCCGTCTCGATACCTGCCCGAAGGCGTGCGTGCGCCGTTCGCAGTTCGCGCGACCATCAGAGGCGAGGTCAGTCGGCCCGGACGTTACGGCCATCTGGGTCTCTTCCGGCGCGAGATCACTATTACAGAGGTTGTGAATGCGATGCCTCCCGATGTGCATTGAGCATCTTGTTTCCCGCGCCGCCACCGCCGCGTTGGCGCTTGCTCTAGGTGCTTGCGCGACATCGTCACGATTGCCTCAAGTTGAGGCTTGGCTCGAGATGGGCGCCACAGCGCCCCCGCCGCAACGGGCGTGTCCGTATGTCGCCGATGTCGATCTCCACGCGCTTGCGCGCCGTGAAATGACTGCGGAGCAAGTGGCGCAAAGAGAGACTGCGCGCCGCTATATGCGATCTGCGGTTGATCGGATCTCTATTCCGCCAAGCTCGCCCTATCGGCCAGGCGAAGATGCTTCAGTCATTTTGCGCGCGGTGTCGCCACCGGGAGGATTGTACAGCAACACAATGTGGAGCGTTCTTTGGCGCGATGGAGACGGCGTCTGGTGGTTTTGGAAGCAGAATCGGACGACCGAAGCGCCGCCACCTCCGCCGCCGCCCGATACGCAGGAGTACCGCGATTATATGGAGCGTTTTCCGAACGGAATTCCGTCTGATGATATTCGCTGGCCGCCAGAAACGGGGCGCTTGCACCCTGGGCAAGCCGCCGCGTTGGACCACGCGCTCAACGACCCGTGCCGCGCCTGGGAGCCGGATATCTGGCCAAGCTACACGCCACTTGCGCGCGGCAGCCGCGAACCGCCACCGCCGCCGCCGCAGGATTCCACTTCCACTTATGTCGAACTGCAAGAGGGACAACGCGTACGCTTTATCGCGGGGCGGGTGCATGGAGATTCACTGCAGGGCGCCATCGTCAGCATTGCCGCCTATCCGCGCTGAGGGTGCGTTAGAGCGCGGGAAATGACGATACATCGAGGGTGGCTCACGGGGCTCGACCTTCGGCTTCAGTCCGTGCACGCGTTCGGCTTCACGGCGGGTGTGCTCGAAAACGTTCCAGCACGTCATCTTGATATTGTTGTGCCAGATCAGAAACTGCGACGTCGAATCGACCTGATCGTCGTACTTGCCGTTGGGAAAGACCGCCATCTCGTGCAGGTACTCTGCGAGCCACGCCGCATCTTCAGGAACATGCACAAATCCGTTGGCGAGGATCGCAGTCTGCGACGCCATGCGCATCTGCTTGTCGTGTTCGGGTTCGACACCTTGCGCGATTTGGAAGCCGAGCTTCGGCAACTCTTGCAGCAGTTGCTGACCGCCGCCTCCATTGCCCACCGAGAAACTGACTTACTCACTGAAAGAGGCCGCAGCCGCGCTCGGGGTCGGAAAAACGACTCTGTACAAAGCTTTGGCGGGCGGCGCGATCACTGCAGTGAAGCTTGGCAATAGGACCTTGATCCCGGCCGACTCTCTGCGGACCTGGATGGCGTCGTGGCCCCGACGAGGGGGATAACACGGTGGCTTGCATACCGGCGAGGGCACATGGGCGAAAAGAAGCGGCGTGAGCGGGCGAGAAAGAAGCGCAACGAGCAGATCTACGCCACCACAGTTGGGGAGGTGACGGAGCTGGTCGTGCACGTGGATTCGCAAACGGGAGAGATCAGCTTCGGACAGGATCGGACAGGATCGGACAGGAGATGACGAACGTCTATTCCGAGGTGAGCTACGACCGGCCGAAAGGCGAGAAAGTCGTGCAGCGTGTGCCGCAATATCGGGACGAAATCTCGTTCGACGCGTGCCCTGCGCTACGAAAGAACTATGACTTCATCTGCGCCGTGGACACCAACACCAAGATCATCGGCGGCAGACGTATTTCGGTCGTGGGCGTGGCTACGATGAAGTGGTTCTCGTTACCCACAGCGGGGGGCTTAAAGGAGGGGTGGAAGTGCGACGTCCCCTTTTGTCGGGAGTATGTCGGCTTGAAAACCGAAAAGCCCGAGAACTTCGGCTGGATGGTGGCGTTGGAGGTTCTGATGGGGCGAGGCGCTATCTCGGCCTCGACCAGGGTTGGAATGGTGCTCGATTCTGATCTGGGCAATCTCAAAGCCTTCAACGAGCGGACGATGCCCGTCGATCTCGGCCAGCTGCTGCCTCCAAACGTCCAGCTCATTTATGCGAGCGCAGATACCGGCCGAGACAGTCCGCTGAACTACGCCTTGGTTTTGCCCGACACCGCTTCGTCGAATGTGCTCGGCCGGCTGGCGAGGGGTGAGTTGCCGCCCGCGACTAAGCTCGCGCAAAGCCCGTACTTCGACTGCGAGCGACACATCAAGGTCAATGCGACTGGTCCAGGTTCGCCGTTTTGAGGTGGCGTTGTGCTGATGCCGCGATACACTGTGAATGTTCGTGAAATGCATCGGCAGACGCAGCGGATCAACGAGCCGCCGAATGTAGACAATAGATCACACTCGCGCAGAAAATCGCGTTTCTGAATGAAATCCGCGCACTAGAATCTTGCCGGCGCATTTGGCGGGCTTCTCGTGTTTGACAAACGCGAAAACCCGCATGGAATAAGGAAAATCGTGTTGTTCACGACAATTGAGTGGGAGTGACGAAGGCTTCCGCCGATCTGCCGCGCTGCAAATGGCCGGG
>CALBST010000450.1 GCA_937967425.1 uncultured Caulobacteraceae bacterium | reverse complement strand
AATTCTGCCGCGGCAAGAGCTCGTGTCAGCTGGTGATAGCGCGGCGCATCTTTGGCGGCGGTGCTGCGTTGACGCAGGCCGCGCAAAAGATCGCGCCAGCGGCGGGCGTCGCCGGCCATGTAGTTTGAGAGCTCGCCGACATCGGTCGATCGCGTGAACACCTGTTCGGCCAGCGTGTCGAAGAAGCCGAGAACCGAAGAGAGCGCCCCGTTCGTCGCCGAGGCCGCTTCATCAGGCTGCACGGTGTGGCCACTAATCAGCACCTGCTCGGCGGCAATACGTTGCTCGGCGATTTCCAGCCAGGCGCGGTAGATTTCTTCGGGCTTTGCGCCTTTGGCGCGCTGGGTCGGCGCGACGATGGCGGTCTGCGACGGCGCGACGGCGCCGGCGAGCGGTATTAGGGTCATCGTTACGTCCTGCTCATTTCGGGTGAGAACTATCTGATTCTACCCGCCGGGAGCGGGTGAATCGTGGCAAAAGCTGACGATGTCCCACGCGCCCGTCCTCCTTGCCGAAGCGATGGAAGCGCTCGCGCTGAAAGATGGCGGCCTTTATGTCGACGCGACCTTCGGGGGCGGGGGCTACAGCCGTGAAATGCTGGCCCGCGCCGATTGCCGGGTCATCGCCTTCGACCGGGACCCGGACGCGATAGCGCGCGGCGCTGAACTTTCAGAGTCAGCGAAAGGTAAATTCACGCTTCATCAAGGCCGCTTTGGCGATCTGTCGGCGGACGAACTGGTGGACGGCGTCGTCTTCGATCTCGGCGTCTCGTCCTTCCAACTCGATGAAGCCGAGCGCGGCTTCTCGTTCCAGCAGGACGCGGCCTTAGACATGCGTATGGAGAAAGAAGGCTTGAGCGCAGCTGACGCCGTGAACCGGCTCAGCGAAGGCGCGCTCGCCGATTTGATCTATCGCTATGGCGAGGACGACGATAGCCGCCGCATCGCCCGCGCCATCGTGCAGGCCCGCGCCGCTGCGCCAATCACGCGCACATTAGCGCTTGCGAAGCTTGTCGAGGACGCCGTCGGCGGCAGAAAGGGCGCACGCACACATCCGGCGACGAAGACGTTCCAAGCGCTGCGTATGCTGGTGAACGACGAACTCGGCGAACTGGCGCGCGGCCTTTCCGCCGCCGAGCGCGCGCTGAAGCCAGGCGGGCGGCTTGCTGTGGTCTCGTTCCATTCGCTCGAAGACCGCATGGTCAAGCACTTCATCACCGAGCGCGCCGATGCGCAGGGGCGCGGCTCTCGCTACGCACCTGATCTTCCGCCGGAGCGCGCGCCGAGCTTCGCCATCGATCGCAAGCGCGCCACCGTTTCCAGTGATGCGGAAACCGCCGCCAATCCGCGCGCACGCTCCGCCAGCTTGCGTTGGGCCACGCGCACCGAGGCGCCGGCTTGGGATGAACTCGGAGCGCCAGAATTGGCGCCGCGCGCGGAGGCCGAATGGCAAAAGTTACGCTGAAGCGCTGGTTCCAGATCGCCGCGGGCGTGCTGATCGTCGTGCTGGCGGTCGGGCTTTATCGCGCCAAGAGCGACGCCGCGCGCACCGAGACCAACGTGCATCGCCTCAATAACGAGATCGCCGAACGTGAAGCGCGCGTGCGCGAATTGCGTGCGGAAATCGCTGAACAGGAAAGTCCGGCGCGGATCGAAGAACTCAACGCCGAGCGTCTGGGGTATGTCGTCGGCAGCGAAAGCGCCGCTCTGCCTGAGGCTGAGATCGCACGCCGCCTGCCGGCGCCACAGCCGCAAGAGCAAAAGGGCGGCGAGTGAGACCCTTGGGTCCAAGCGCAGTCTTTTCTCACGAGCGCTTGCCGCAAGCGCCGCTTGAAGCCGCGCCCGCCCGAAACCGTGTGCGGTTCTTGGCTGTCGCCATTTTCGCTGTGCTGCTTTTGCTCGCCGGCCGCGCGGTGCAGCTGGCTTTCTCTGGTGATCCCGCGGCGCGTGCGCAATCGGCGCAGGTGGCGGCGCTGCCGCGCGCCGATATCGTCGATCGCAACGGCGTGTTGCTCGCGACGACTGTCCGCGCCTGGGCGCTGACAGCCGAGCCCGCGCGCATTCGCAGCGTCGTCGAAACCGCCGACACGTTGATGCAGCACTTTCCGGGCCTTGAGCGCGAAACGTTGTTGCGCCGGCTCAGCAACACCGCGCAAACGACAGTTTTCCTGCAACGCGGCTTGACCGAGGAGCAGCGTGACCGCGCCGTGGCGCTGCGGCTGCGTGGCATTGGCGCTCAACCCGAACATCGCCGCGAATATCCGCAGGGTGCGCTCGCCGCTCATGTGGTCGGCTTTACCGGCATTGATCTCAATCCGCAGGCTGGCGTCGAACTCGGGTTAGACGAACAGATCCGCGCGGCGGGCGCCGAAGGGAGGTCCGTCCGTCTCTCGCTCGACGTGCGCATGCAATACGCTCTGGAAACCGAACTCGATGCCGCCGCACGCGCCTCGGGCGCTTCGGGCGGCGCAGCGATTTTGTTGGATGGCCGTACAGGCGAGACGCTCGCGCTGGCGTCATGGCCGACGTTCAACCCCAATGAGATCAACCGCTCATCCGAAAACGCGCGCCGCGACCGTGTCGCCGGCGACATCCACGAACTTGGCTCCACCATTAAGCCATTCACGGTGGCCATGGCGCTGGAGGAAGAAGTCGTCGCCTCCGGCGAATTGTTCGATCTCAGCCAACCGCTTGAACTCGACAACACAATCATCGCCGATCACGAGCCGATCACCGGTTACGCGACGTTGCGCGATATTCTCTCGCGGTCCTCGAATGTCGGCGCCGCCCGTCTTGCGTTACGCGTCGGCGGGGCACGTCAGCGCGCCTATCTCGAACGATTGGGTCTCACCGAGGCCACTACACTGCAGCTTGGCCGACGCCAGGCGCCGCTCGCGCCGGCGGCGCGCACCCGCCGCGACGTTGCCGCGCTTGGCTTCGGCTATGGCCTTGCAACCACGCAAGCGACGCTCGCCAGCGCCTACACCGTGTTCACCAACAACGGCGCGCGGGTAACCCCGACAATGCTGGCGCTGGGATCCGATGCGAATGTCCAGCGCGCGCAAGTGTTCACGCCCGAGGTGACTCGTCAGGTGCTCACATATCTTCGCGCGGTGGTGACGGACGGCACCGGCCGTGCGGCCAACGTCCCGGGCCTCGCCGTTGCGGGAAAGACCGGAACCGCCGAAAAGCCGGGTGGAGCGCAAGGCTATGACCAAAGCCGCAATTTTTCCTCTTTCGCGGGCGTATTTCCGGCCAATGACCCGCGCTATGTGATTGTCGTGGCGCTTGATGATACAGGCGCGGGCGAAGCGGGCGGTCTGGTGGCCGCACCAGTGGTGGCGCGGACGCTGCGGCGCATCGCTCCCATGCTTGGGTTGCGTGTGGAGCCTGCAGCGCCAGCGCGGTAGGGAGAGACAATGAAGCTCGGCGATCTCTTTACAGACGGCGTTCCCGCGGACGCCGCCGCGATTGAGATTACCGGCCTCACGGCGGATTCGCGAAAGGTGAAGCCAGGCTTTCTGTTCGCGGCGCTGAAGGGGATCGCTGCGCACGGCCGCGACTTCGTCGAACAGGCTAAGGCCAATGGCGCGGTTGCCGTGCTCTCCGCGAATGACCTGAGCGCTGATCCCGGCATCGCCCACATCACCGCCGCCGAACCGCGCAACGCCTTCGCGCTCGCGGCCTCAAGGTTCTATCCGCGCCGCCCTGAGACGATCGTAGCCGTGACCGGCACCAACGGCAAAAGCTCCACCGTCGATTTCCTCCGCCAGATCTGGACGCACGCCGGCAAGCGCGCCGCAAGCTTGGGCACACTCGGCGCCATCGGCCCGAACGGTGTTATCGATCTTGGCCACACGACACCTGATCCGGCATCCGTTCATGCAACACTGACGACCCTCGCGGAGCAGGGCGTCACGCACGCGGCGATGGAAGCGTCGAGCCACGGGCTAGAGCAGCATCGCGTCGATGGCGTCACCTTTGCCGCCGGCGCCTTCACAAACCTGACTCAAGATCATCTCGACTATCACGAGGATATGGCGAGCTATCGCGCCGCGAAGCTGAAGCTTTGGAACTTGGTTCAGACCGGCGGCCCCGCCATCATCAATGCGGACGCCGCTGACGCCGATCCTTTTGAGCGCGCCGCCAAACAGCGTGGCCTCGATGTCGTGCTCTGCGGCTGGCGGGCGCCGCGCGATCATGCGCTGAAGATCGTCGAAATCCTGCCGCGCCCCAATGCGCAAACCATGGTGCTGCTGTGGAACGGCAAGGAACACAAAGTCGAGCTGCCGCTGATCGGCGAATTTCAAGCGCTGAATGCTGTCTGCGCGGCGACGCTTGCGCTGGCGACGGGTGAAACGCCGGAAGCCGTGTTCGAGGGCATGGCGAAGCTGAAGCCCGTGAAGGGCCGCATGGAGCATGTCGGCCAAAGCAAGAGTGGCGGTCATGTGTTCGTGGATTACGCGCACACGCCGGATGGCCTCGATGTGCTGCTGCGCGCCGCGCGCCCGCACGCGCCGGGGCGCATCATCGCCGTGTTCGGCTGCGGCGGTGATCGTGACAACGACAAGCGCCCGAAGATGGGTGCCATCGCCGCGCGTCAAGCCGATGTTGTGATTGTCACCGACGATAATCCGCGCAGCGAAGATCCTGCCGCCATCCGCGCGCAAATCTTGAAGGCGGCGCCGAATGCTGTCGAGATCGGCGATCGCGCGCAGGCGATCCGCGAAGCTGTTGCCATGCTGAAAGCCGGCGACGCCCTGATGATCGCAGGCAAGGGGCACGAGACCGGGCAGATCGTCAAAGGCGTCACCCACCCGTTCTCGGATCAAGACGTTGCGAAGGCGGCGTTGGAAAGTCAGCCGTGATTTCCCAGCAGAACGCGCACCCCCTCCTCCCTTGCGGAGAAGGGGTAGGGGAGGAGGGGCATTCCGCCGCCTCGCTCTTCAACCGCTTGCATCGAGATCGCGCCGCGCGGCTTCTAGCTGCGCGCTCGCATCATCGCCCCTCACCCCCCGCCCCCTCTCCGCAAGGGAGAGGGGGAGACGGAGCTATCCATGTCTGAACTTTGGACCGCCGAAGAAGCGCAAGCCGCGACCGGCGGGCGTTTGCTCAACGCCAAAGCGTGGTCAGTCAGCGGCGTTTCGATCGATACGCGGACGCTCGAACCGGGCGATCTCTTCGTTGCGTTGAAGGACGTGCGCGACGGCCATGATTTCCTCGCGCAAGCATTCGTATCCGGCGCCAGCGCCGCGCTCATCTCCGACGCGCGCAAAGTCGAAGGCTTAGGCGCGGCGCTTGCCGTGCCCGATGTCCTCGAAGGCCTGCGCAAACTCGGTGAAGCCGCGCGCGATCGCTGCGCCGCCAAGCGCGTTGCCGTTACCGGCTCCGTCGGCAAGACGTCCACCAAGGAGGCGCTTGCGATTTGCCTCGCCGCCAGTGGGCCGACGCATCGTTCGATCAAGAGCTACAACAACCATTGGGGCGTGCCGTTGACGCTCTCGCGCATGCCGCGCGAAAGCCAGTTCGGCGTGTTCGAAATCGGCATGAACCATCGCGGCGAAATCTTGCCGCTGACCCAGCTGGTGAAGCCGCACGCCGCTTTGGTGACCACCATTGCGCCGGCTCACGTCGAAAATCTCGGGTCGCTCGAAGCGATCGCCGACGAGAAGGGCGATATTTACGCAGGGCTTGAGCCCGGCGGCTCCGCGATCATCCCGAACGAAGCATCGCACGCCGATCGGCTCATCGCGGCCGCCGAACGCAACGGCGCCAATCTCGTCCGCTTCGGCCGCGACGCTGGTTGCGAAGCACGACTGCTGCGTTGGGATATGGACGCGACCGGCTCAAATGCCGAAGCCGAAATCCTGGGCCGCACGATCAGGTATCGCGTCGGCGTTGAAGGTGCGCATTGGGCGTTGAACTCCGTCGCTGCACTTGCGGCGGCCGACGTTGTCGGCGCTGATCTTGAAGCGGCGGCGCACGCGCTCGAACATCTCCGCGCCTTCGATGGCCGCGGCGTTGCGCAGCAAGTTGCGGCGCCGTTCGGCGCGTTCATGCTTGTGGATGATTCCTACAACGCCAATCCAGCCTCGATGGCGGCAGCGATCGCGACGCTTGCGGCGCGGCAGCCGGGCGCCGGTGGCCGCCGCATCGTCGCCTTTGGGGATATGTTGGAACTTGGCCCCGAAGAGCGCCAATACCACGCAGGCCTTGCGCAACCCCTAGAGCAGGCCGGTATCGATCTCGTCTTCGCGGCAGGCCCGCGTATGGCGGCGCTCATGGAGGCGCTTCCCGCGTCGCGCCGCGGCGGCTATGCCGAAACATCAGACGCGCTGATTCCGATTATTGCGAGTTCGCTTCAATCGGGTGACATCGTGTTGGTGAAGGGTTCGAATGGCTCAAAGATGAGCCGCGTCGTGGCTGCGCTGCAGCAGCTGAGTGGGGATAAGAATGCTTGAGCTTCTGACGCAGTACAGCGAGAGCTCGCAGTTCTTCAATTTGTTCAACTACATCACGTTCCGCACTGGCGGCGCGATGTTCACCGCCATGATTCTGGCGTTCGCCATTGGCGCGCCGTTCATTGCTTGGTTGCGCAAGAAGCAGGGCAAGGGCCAGCCGATCCGCGAAGACGGCCCGCAGGGGCATTTGCTGACGAAGAAGGGCACGCCGACCATGGGCGGGCTCATCATTCTGATCAGCCTCGGCATATCTTCGTTGCTTTGGGCCGACCTCGAAAATCCGTATGTCTGGTCGGTACTGATCGTCACGATCGGTTTCGGCGCCATCGGCTTTGTCGATGACTTCGCCAAGGTCACCAAGCAGCACCACGGCGGTTTGTCCGCCAAATTACGTTTGCTGTTCGAATTCAGCATCGCCGCTGTCGCCGCCATCGCCATGCTCGCCGCTGAATGGATCGCGACGACGCCAGGGCAGACGCACGACATCATGGGCTTCTGGAACGCGTTGTGGGCGGGCGATCCGCTCACGGCGATCGCGCTGCCGTTCTTTCAAGGCTGGGGCATTCAGATTCTGGGTCTCTACGCCATTTTTGCGATGGTTGTGATCGTCGGCTTCGGCAATGCCGTAAACCTCACTGACGGCCTCGACGGCCTCGCGATCGTGCCGGTGATGATCGCCGCCGGCACGTTCGGCGTGATCTGCTACCTCGTTGGCCGTGTCGACTATTCGGAATATCTGGGTATCCCACACGTCGCTGGCGTAGGCGAATTGTCGACCATTCTGGGCGCGTTGCTTGGCGCCTCGCTCGGCTTCCTCTGGTACAACGCGCCGCCTGCGCGCGTGTTTATGGGCGACACCGGCTCGCTTGCGCTGGGCGGTTTGCTCGGCGCGGTTGCGGTGGCGACGAAGCACGAACTCGTGCTGGTAATCGTCGGCGGTCTGTTCGTGCTCGAAACGCTTTCGGTGATGGTGCAGGTCGCGGTGTTCAAGCGCACCGGCAAGCGGCTTTTCCTGATGGCGCCGATCCACCACCACTT
>CALBST010000449.1 GCA_937967425.1 uncultured Caulobacteraceae bacterium | reverse complement strand
GCGATTTGGTGATCGCGACGGTTGTTTCGCGCGGTGAGACGGACCCGGCCGACGCCCCGCCGGAACCGGTGGCGCCGGCGTCGCCGGGTTAGAACAGCGCGCGGCGCGCGTTGATCAGCGCCGCCGCGCCGCGATCCAAGGTCTCGTCGCGCTTGGCGAAGCAGAGCCGCACGAGTGCCGGTGGTTTCGCGCCTTCATAAAAGGCCGAGAACGGGATCGTTGCGACGCCGTGTTCAATTGCATGCCTGGCGAAGGCCTCATCGCTCAACTCAATGCCCGAGGCGGCGAGATCAATGCTCAGAAAATACGCCCCGCGCGCGGGCAGGGTGACGAACCCCTCCCCCGTGAGCGCATCGTTCACGCGATCACGCGAACGCTGAAACGCCGCGCACATGTCGTCGAAGTACGAAGGCTGTTTGCCGAGCGCGTAGGTGACGGCGCGCTGCAGGTTTGGCGCCGTGGTGAACGTGAGGAATTGGTGCGCCTTGGCGAAGGCGTCCGTCAGCTCCGGCGCGCCACAGGCAAAGCCCACCTTCCAGCCAGTGAGCGAGAACATCTTGCCGGCTGAACCGATCTTCAGCGTCCGATCGCGCATGATCTCCAGCATCGAGAGGTGCTGAGCGCCATCGAAAAGAACGTGCTCCCACACTTCGTCGCTCACACACACCGCGTCGTGTTTGCGGCAAAACTCCGCGACAAGCTCGAGTTCGGCGCGGCTCATCACGCTGGCGCTCGGGTTCAGCGGCGTGTTGATGATGACAACGCGCGTCTTTGCGCTGAAGGCCGGTTCTAGCTTTTCGCGCTCGTAGCGCCAATGCGGGGGATCTAGGCGCACGATGCGGGGCACGCCGCCTGCCCTTCTGACCATCGGCACGTACGCATCGTAGAACGGTTCAAACAGCACGACTTCATCGCCGGGCTCAATGAACGCGAGCAGGGCCGCGGCGATGGCTTCCGTGGCGCCGGATGTAATCGTCACCTCGCGCTGCCAATCGAGGTCAACGCTCTGATGCGTGCGATAGTGCGCGGCGACGGCTTGGCGCAGCTCGGGCAAGCCGCGAGATTGCGGATACTGGTTCGGGCCTTCGAGCGTGGCGCGGGCGGCAGCTTCAAGAATATCGCGCGGGCCGTCTTCCTCGGGGAAGCCCTGCCCCAGATTGACTGCGCCCTTCTCAGCCGCGAGGCGCGACATGACTTCAAACACGGTCGTGCCAAGCGAAGCGTAGGTGCGGTTCATCGCAAATGTTCCGGCGGCGTCGTGCATCTGCATCCAAAGCGACGGCGTAGGGCGTCCTCTCATGCGGAGGACATGGATGAAACACCTTATTCTAGCGGCGGCGGTGACGCTGGCCGCGATCTCGCCTGCTGCGGCGCAAAATCGGCCTTTCGATCCGCGTGAGTATCAGGGGCGCCACGTTG
>CALBST010000448.1 GCA_937967425.1 uncultured Caulobacteraceae bacterium | reverse complement strand
CACGCGGTTCGACGCGATCCATCTCAGCGCGCAGGCGCAAGAACGCCATGCCATCGACTTCCGGTAGGCCAGCGCGTGGCGCGTTGGCGCCGCGTGCATTCTCAGCCGCGCCAATCGAGCCAAGCTGCGCGAAATCGAACGCCGGTGCGCCGAGCGAGACGCGGCCAAGCACCGCCCCACCCCACAAGCCAACGAGCAGTGCGATCGAACTCGCCAGCACAACGGACTTGTTCGCCACCGCCCAGTCGCGCGCAGGCGCGGCCCAGGACCAGTTCCATTTACGCGGGTCGACGCGCTCCGCGAGCGCTTTCCAATCGAAGGCCATATCGCGCGTCTCCCACTCCCGCCCAGGGCGTCGGCATCATGCTTGCCCGAGGCTCGCGCAAGCGACAAGCCACCATTAAATTCCGGCAAAGTTTAGTTCGGCGCTGCTGTTGCGGTGCACGCGCGGGCATGTTTCAACAGTCCCAATCAAAAATGACGCTGGCGGCGCCTTTGCCCGCAAAGCGCGGGAGGATTTGATGAGCGACGCCGCAAAGCCCGGCTTTCCAGTGATGTCCATCGAGCAGGCGCACGCCATGCTTACGGCGCCGGGTTCTCCGCTCGAGGTGGGCGAGGAAGAGGTGCGCGGCATCCGTATGAAAGTATGGAAAAACGCGCCACCGACACTGCGTGAAGTTTACGCGCTCGGCGCTATGTTCGGTCCGCGCGATCATCTCGTATTTGAGGAAGAGCGCGCTACCGTCGCCGCCTTCCAGGCCGCCGCCAACAAGCTGGCGCACCAACTCATCGCTGACGGCGTGAAGCCTGGCGATCGCGTCGCCATTATCATGCGTAACCTGCCGGAATGGCCGGTGGCGTTCTGGGCGGCGGTTCTCGCTGGGGCAATCGTCACGCCGCTGAACGCATGGTGGACCGGCCCGGAGCTTGAGTACGGGCTCACCAATTCGGGCGCCTCGCTCGCGATCGTTGACGTCGAGCGTTACGAGCGCATCCGAGAGCACATCGATAAGTGCCCCGACCTGCGCAAAATTTATGTCTCGCGTTCGCGCGAAGAGATCGCCGATCCGCGCGTGACGAAACTTGAGAGCTTCATCGGCGTCACCAATGACTGGTCATCGATCCCAGCGAGTGCGCCGCCCGCAATCCCGGCGAAGCCCGACGACGATGTCGCCATCTTCTACACCTCCGGCACCACCGGAAACCCGAAGGGCGCGGTCATCTCGCACCGGAACATCATCTCGAACATGTTCAACGGCATGTCGGCGCAAGCGCGCGCCTTCCTGCGCCGCGGCGAAGCCCCACCTGCGCCCGATCCGAACGGCCCGCAGAAGGCCTTCCTGATCTCTGTGCCGTTCTTCCACGCCACCGGCTGCTTCGCGATCATGATCCCCTCGATGATGACGGGAAATAAGATCGTCATGCAGCGCCGCTGGGATTGCGACCAAGCGCTGCCGCTGATGGAAAGAGAGAAGGTCACGCATTTCGGCGGCGTGCCGACGATCGCCTGGCAAGTGCTCGAACATCCGAAGATCGACGAATATGACCTCTCCTCTATCGAAGGCGTCAGCTATGGCGGCGCGCCGGCCGCGCCTGAGCTTGTGAATCGCATCAAAGCGCGCTTTCCCAATGCCCAACCTGGCCAAGGCTGGGGCATGACGGAAACCTCCGCCACCGCCGTCTCGAACGGCGCGGAGGACTACATGCGCAAGCCCGCCTCGACCGGCGTGCCGTCGGCCACGGGCGAAGCCAAGATCGTCGATGACAAAGGCAATGAGTTGCCGCGCGGCGAAGTTGGCGAACTTTGGTACAAGGGCCCGATCGTCGTGCGCGGCTACTGGCAGAACGAAAAAGCCACCGCGGAAACCTTCGTCGACGGCTGGGTGAAAACTGGCGACCTCGCAAAAATCGACGATGAAGGCTTCATCTATATCGTCGATCGCGCCAAGGACATGCTGATCCGCGGCGGTGAGAACATCTACTGCGTCGAGGTCGAGAACGCGCTCTACGATCACCCCGCCGTCATGGACGCGGCCGTCGTCGGCAAGCCGCATCCCACGCTCGGCGAGGAACCGCTCGCGGTCGTGCACCTGAAACCTGGCACGTCTGCGACGAGCGAAGAATTGCGCCATCACTGCGCGCAGAAGATCGCCGCGTTCAAAGTGCCGGTCGAAGTGATCTTCTGGCCCGAGACGCTGCCGCGCAACGCCAACGGCAAGATCATGAAGCGCGAATTGAAAACACAGATCGAAAACCCGCAGTTCTAGGACACGAGTCTGGACCGCCGGCGCCCTCGCCGGCATTCTGGCGAGTCCAGCAAGCAGGCGCCCGTAGTCGAGGTGAGCGCCGGCGAGGGCGCCGGCGGTCCAGACTTGATGCACGCGCTTGAGTTTCGCGACGTGCGTCTTAGCTTGATACGAAGCTAGGAGACTTCGCCCATGACCAAGATCGTTTA